>JAGWRO010000039.1 GCA_028876495.1 Bacteroidota bacterium | reverse complement strand
TTTAATAGATAATTACAATTCTTTTAGCATTATTTTTAAAGAAAGCCAGCAAAACTGCTGGCTTTCCTTTTTCATTAAATAGAACGCCTTGTGCCCACACGGAAGTATGCAATTTTTGGTTCAAAAATTTTAATTAATGCTTTATTTTTTAAAGATGGATGTTTGCTTTATTTTTGAAAAAAATAAATATGCCAGATCAACCAGCTGTACCAAACCAACTCAATATTGAAATCTCAGAAGAAGTTTCAGAAGGGGAATACGCCAATCTTGCTATTATAACGCACAGTCATGCCGAATTTGTAGTTGATTTTGTAAATGTGATGCCTGGCACACCTAAGAGCAAAGTAAAAAGCCGCATTATTCTTACGCCAACACACGCTAAGCGTTTTATGAAGGCAATGATAGAGAATGTAAAGAAATTTGAAGCCGTAAACGGAACTATCCAGGATATTGAAGCGGTGGAATTGCCAATGAATTTTGGTGGACCTACTGCCCAGGCGTAGAAAACTAAATCATCCCTTCATCAGCAAAACTATAATAGCCTTCATCACTAACAATCAGGTGATCTATAACATGGATATCTAAAAGTTTTCCGGCATTTTTAAGCTTAAGGGTTATTTCTTCATCTGCTCTGCTTGGTTGTAGGTTGCCTGAAGGGTGATTATGGCATAAAACCATGGAGGTAGCCTGAACTTCCAATGCCTTTAAAAATACGATACGGGGATCAACAATGGTATGCGTTAACCCGCCTTTACTTAGGATCTCAAAATGTTTTATTTTATTAGATCTGTTTAAAAAAACCACTGCAAATACTTCATAAGGATGATCTTTTAAAGAAGCTTTTAAATAAGTGGCAAGTTCCATACTTGAATGGATTCTTTTTTTATCGAGAATAGCAGAACCGTGACGCCTTCTTCCCAGTTCAAGTGCGGCAACTAATGTTACAGCCCTTGCTTCACCAATTCCTTTTATGGTCATTAAATCTTTTATAGAAATTTTTCCTAATTCATCCAGGTTGTCTTCTCCCAATCTTAAAACTTTTTTGGCCACGTCAATGGCGCTTTCTTTTCCACTTCCACTGTTGAGAAGTATGGCAACCAGTTCTGAATCGCTCAGGCTTTCTTTTCCCTTTGATAAAAGTTTTTCCCTCGGACGGTCGCCCAGAGCCCAATTCTTAATTGAGGTGGATGACTTGTTAGAACTTTCCATGAATTAGAGTTTATTTCCAAAAATATTAATTATAATTTCGCTAAACTAATTATCCCACAATTAATATAATTATGCATCCGAACGTAAAACTCTTCTCGGGAACAGGCTCCCAATATCTTGCTAAACAAATTGCCTTAAGATTTGGTGAACCTTTGGGTAAAATAAATATTCAAAAATTCAGTGACGGCGAAATAGGTGTGGAATACCAGGAAAGTATCCGTGGTCAGTTTGTTTTTTTGATCCAGAGCACATTTTCTCCTACCGATAATTTAATGGAATTATTATTAATGATAGATGCCGCAAAGCGTGCCTCTGCCTATAAAGTGATTGCGGTAATTCCCTATTATGGTTATGCACGGCAGGATAGAAAAGATAAACCTCGTGTGGCTATCGGTTCAAAATTAGTAGCCAATATGCTCGTTGCAGCAGGTGCAGACAGGATAATTACCATGGATTTACACGCGCCGCAAATACAGGGTTACTTTGATATTCCCGTAGATCATCTGGATTCATCTGCTATTTATATTCCCTATATCGAGGATTTGGATCTTGAAAACCTCACGTTTGCAGCGCCTGATGTGGGAAGCGCCAACAGGATTCGCGAAATAGCCAGTTATTTTGAGGTGGATATGGTGATTTGTGATAAACACAGAAGAAGAGCCAATGAAATTGCCAGTATGGTGGTGATTGGCGAGGTAACTGATCGTGACATTGTATTGATAGATGATATTTGCGATACAGGGGGAACACTTTGCAAAAGCGCTGCTTTATTGTTGGAAAAAGGGGCCAGAAGTGTTCGGGCATTTTGCACGCATCCTGTGCTGAGCAATAATGCGTATGGAAATATTGAAAACAGTGTTTTGGAAGAGTTAGTGGTTTGTGATACGATTCCTATAAAAGAGAGAATCCATAAAATAAAAGTGGTTTCGGTAGCCGACCTTTTTGCTGTTGCCATCCGCAATGCTTATGAAAATAAAAGCATCAACAGCCTGTTTATAAGAAGCAAGATGCATAAGAAGAATATAGCTGATTAACTAATGAGCAAATGCGCAGATTAGCCAATTAAGCAATTTATCAATTAGTAAAGCAACAAATAACCGGCTTTCTTCATTAGCTAACCGGCTAATTAACCCAAGTTGCTATTTACTTAAGCAAGTTTTTCAAAAGTAAAAGCGACAATAAATATTATTAATTTCAGCAGAAAGCCTTTAAAGGTTACTGCATGTATTTTTCTAAGAAACAATCCTTTAATCATTG
>JAGWRO010000038.1 GCA_028876495.1 Bacteroidota bacterium | reverse complement strand
CAATGATTAAAGGATTGTTTCTTAGAAAAATACATGCAGTAACCTTTAAAGGCTTTCTGCTGAAATTAATAATATTTATTGTCGCTTTTACTTTTGAAAAACTTGCTTAAGTAAATAGCAACTTGGGTTAATTAGCTAATTTAAAAAATGCTCTACATCGTTCCATCTCCTATAGGTAATCTTGCTGATATTACTTTCAGGGCAATTGAAGTGTTGAAATCGGTTGATCTTATTCTTGCTGAAGATACACGAACTTCGGGTAAGCTTCTGCGTTACTATCAAATTGAAAAACCAACTTCTGCCTATCACCAGCATAATGAACATAAAGTAGTGGCTCACCTTACGGAACAATTAATGTCAGGCAAAACAATGGCATTAATTACAGATGCGGGTACACCCGGCGTAAGCGACCCTGCTTTTTTACTGGTGCGCGAATGCATAAAAAATGACATTAAAGTAGAATGTCTTCCCGGAGCGACAGCTTTTGTGCCTGCTTTGGTGAACAGTGGTTTGCCCATGAACAGTTTTTGTTTTGAAGGTTTTTTACCTTTAAAAAAGGGAAGGCAAACCTTCCTGAAAAAAATGGCAGAAGAAGAAAGAACCATGGTCTTTTATGAAAGTCCGATGCGGTTGGTAAAAACTTTAAAAGATTTTATAGAATATTTTGGAGCGGAGCGCCTATGCAGTGTAAGCCGTGAACTCACAAAAATTTTTGAAGAAAATAAACGCGGAACTTTACAGGAAGTGCATGATTATTTTGAAGCTAAGACTGTAAAAGGAGAAATTGTAATTGTAGTAGGAGGGAAGAAATAGTAAATGAATTTTTGAGCATGATTTCCCTTTTTCTTTTATCTCTTTTTTTTGCGATGTTTATACCCTTTATTTTTTAAATTGAAAATATGAATAAAAAACTTTCCCTTTTGTTAGCAGTAAGCTTTGCTTTTTTAGCTTTTGCAAACGCCCAACCAAGTCGCTGGCAGCAAAAAGTAAAATACACTATGAATGTGGATTTGAATGTAAATACCAACCTGGTAAACGGAACAGAAAAATTAGTTTATACCAATAATTCTCCTGATAAACTTGATAAGGTATATTTTCATTTGTACTGGAATGCTTTTCAGCCGGGAAGCGAAATGGATGTAAGAAGCCAGGAACTGGGAAAAATAGTGATCAACGGAAGGCCCGACTGGGATTCAAGAGTAAGAGACCGCATTTCAAAGTTGACCCCTTCAGAAATAGGGTATGAAAAAATTAAATCTATGAAAATGAATGGCGTTGCTCAGTCAATGCAGGTTCACGGAACAATTTTGGAAGTGGATCTTACCAAACCTATTCCCGGAAAAAGTTCAGTAACATTTGACCTGGTTTTTGAGGCTCAGGTTCCTGTTCAGATCAGGCGAAGCGGGCGCGATAACGCAGAAGGTATCCGTTACAGCATGAGCCAGTGGTATCCGAAATTATGCGAGTATGATTATGAAGGGTGGCACACCGAACAATATGTAGCACGAGAGTTTTACGGCGTTTGGGGCGATTATGATGTAACGATCAGTTTAGACAAATCTTACAAAATAGGGGCTACCGGCGTTTTGGCGAATGCCTCGCAAATTGGCTGGGGATATGATAAGGATGGAACATCATTAAAAAATATTTCTTCTGCAGAACGCACCTGGCATTTTATAGGAAAGAATGTGCACGATTTTGTTTGGGCTGCTGATCCTGATTATGAACATTTGGTAAGACATGAAGATGGAGTTACTCTCAATGTAATCTATAAAAAAGTGGATTCTTTGGAAGATAAGTGGCATACTGTGGCTGATGCAGCAGTTACCGTTTTACCTTATATGGAAAAGCGTTTTGGAAAATATATGTATCCTCAGTATTCATTTATACAGGGCGGCGATGGAGGAATGGAATATCCGATGGCAACATTGATTAAAGGACCCAGTCTTGGTACGGTTTTTCATGAATGGATGCATAGCTGGTTCCAGATGATGCTTGCATCAAACGAAAACGAACATCCGTGGATGGACGAAGGTTATACAAGTTATGCAGAAGGTGAGGTGTATGCGTATTATCGAAAAGTAAAAGGCCTGCAAGAACCAACCAGGCTTCCGTTAAATCATGCCGGCGCTTACCGCAATTATTATTTTTTAATGAAGACAGATTTGGCCGAGCCCATGACTACCAATTCTGATCATTACAATACTAATCTTGCCTATGAAATAAACGCTTATTCAAAAGGCGAAATGTTGTTAGAGCAATTGGGATACATTGTAAGCGATTCGGTAAGAGATAAAATATTGCTTCAATATTATGAAGTATGGAGGTTTAAACATCCGAATCCAAACGACTTTTTTAAAGTGGCGCAGGATGTGAGTGGAATTCAATTGGGCTGGTATAAAGAGTATTGGTTGAACACAATCAAAACAATTGATTATAGCATTGACAGCCTTTGGGAAGAAGGGGGTGTAACCAAAATAAGATTGAGGAGAATTGGTCAAATGCCTATGCCTATTGATCTTGAACTTACTTTTAAAGACAGTACCAAAGAATTGCATTATATTCCTATGGACATGATGCTTGCCAATAAACCGGCAGAAAGCAATGAAAAAAGATTTGTGCATAAAGAATGGAACTGGACAAATCCTACCTATGTTGTTGAATTTAAACATCCGTTAAATCAATTGATAAAGGTAGAAATAGACCCAACAAAAAGGATGGCTGACGTGAATTTGGATAATAACGTGTTGAAGTTGAATTGGTGAGTTAATTAGCTAATCTGCTGATTAGCCAATTAGCCAATGAGTGCGCTAAAAATTGAAAGATTTATTGTTTTAATTAGCTAATTATCACATTAGCTAATCAGCTAATTGCCAAAATATATTTCTCTTTAAAAAACTCTTCATCAAATATTTTGCTGATCTCCCAAACTCTTGGACGGAGGCCACTTTCATGAATTTCTTTTGAAAGGTCTCCTCCTTTTAAACAAATCAGCCCGCTGATTTTTTTCGGTTGATCAATAGGCCTTTTTTTCAATAAAGGTTTGCTCCAATACCAGAGATCTTTTAACGGAGCAACCGCCCTTGAAAGTACTACGTCAAATTTTTTGTCGTGGATGTCTTCAGCGCGTGTATGCTGTATCGTTATATTTTTTAAATCAATCGCCTCAGCAACTGCTTCTGCCACTTTTAGCTTTTTGTTGATGCTGTCAACCAGGTGAAAATGAACATTTGGGAAAAAAATGGCAAGTGGAATTCCTGGAAATCCGCCACCACAGCCGAGATCCATTATCTGGTACTCCTCAGGAAAATTAAATTGGGTAGCAATAGCCAAAGAATGCAAAACATGGTGCTCATAAAATTGATCCATATCTTTCCTCGAGATCACATTTATTTTTTGATTCCACTCCTGATAAAGGTCTTTAAGTTCAGCGAATTGCTGTAATTGCTTTTCAGAAAAATCGTCAAAATATTTTTGGAGAATTTGCATAAAGAAAAAATGTAAAAATACTTTTATTTGGAGAACAAAAGGTGCTTTAAAATCAGTAAACAAATGATAAAGCCGGATTTTTATTTTGATTGCATAAAAATGCCTTTCGCTTTGGTATTTCTACTCCACTGATCCTAACTTTTGTTTATCCAACTGACCAATTTGACAAAATAAATTATTATTTTTTAATGTAAATTGCATCCCTCTTTAAAAAGAAAAATCAGTAAACCTGAATAATAGAAAGATGTTTTTTTATAATCTTAAAACTTAAAAAATCCATCATGCCATCATTCGACATTGTAAGCAAGGTAGACCTTCAAACCCTGGATAATGCGGTTAATACCGTGTCAAAAGAAATTAAAAACCGTTTTGATTTTAAGGGAAATCATGTTGTAATTGACTTAAATAAAAAAGATTTAAAATTAAATCTTGAAGCTGATAGCGAGATGAAACTGGGACAGATCATTGATGTCCTGATCAGCAAAAGCATGAAGCAAGGTCTTGCTGCTGAAATATATGATTTAAGTAAAGAACCTTTTCAAAGTGGCAAAGTGGTAAAGAAAGAAATTCCTGTAAGAAACGGAATCAGCCAGGAAGATGCCAAAAAAATTGTAAAACTGATAAAAGATGAAAAATTTAAAGTGCAGGCTTCTATTATGGATGATATTGTAAGGATTTCAGGTAAAAAAATTGATGACCTTCAGGCAGTTATACACGCTTCAAAGAATTGGGATTTGGGATTGGCACTTCAATATGTGAACATGAAAAATTAGGATTTTTTCGTTTTGTCAATATATTTTATTGCATTAACTTTGCACACTCAAAAAATACATGGCAAAAACCATGTTTAAATTAAATTAGATATGAAAAAAGACATTCATCCATCAAACTATCGTTTTGTAGTTTTTCGTGATATGAGTAACAATACCATGTTTTTAAGCCGTTCAACCGCTTCTTCAAAAGAAACAGTACAATGGGAAGATGGTAAAGAATATCCTGTTATCAAGCTGGAAATTTCAAATACTTCTCATCCTTTTTATACCGGCAAAAATATGTTGGTTGATACTGCAGGACGAATTGATAAGTTCAGGAAACGTTACGAGAAAAAGAAATAATTATAATTCGTTTTTGATTTTTTATCCCCCTTTGTTGGGGGATTTTTTTTAATTTCATTACCTGTTTTTTACAAATAGATTTGCGGATGAATATTTTGCTGGACGATATCTCTTTTAAAAACTCTTTATTCCCTTTCGGCGTTGTTCGTTCACCAACTCATATCAGGATTGGAATTCTTACGATTTTTGAAAAGTGGCAATTTTATTTTCCCGGTAAAGTTTTTATCGTTTCTGAAAAGCTGATACGTGATTTTGATAAATCTGATTGTATCGAGTATCCTGCTAATTTTATTCCTTCTTTTCAATTTTTGAAAGAGATTTCTTCTAAAAAAGAAAAGATTCCTTTTACTGCTGATTGTAAAATTCTTGAACATCCCTGGCAAATATTTGAGTACAACCATTGGGCGATAAACGAAGATTTTGAGATGATCACCTCCGGGAGAAGGTCAGAAAAAATCCCTTCTTCCAGTCATGGAATTATTCCTGAAAAGATTTTTATTGAACAGGGGGCAAAAGTTCATTTTTCAATACTTAATGCAGAAGATGGTCCGATTTATATTGGCAAAAATGCAGAGGTGCAGGAAGGTTGTTTATTGCGTGGCCCTATTGCTATTGGAGAAGGAAGCCGCGTAAAAATGGGAACGAAAATTTATGGCGCTACCACCATTGGCCCTTATTGTCTTGCCGGTGGAGAAATAAAAAATTCTGTGTTAATGGCTTTTTCCAATAAAGGCCATGATGGTTATTTAGGAGATTCTGTAGTGGGAGAGTGGTGCAACCTTGGTGCCGGAACGAGCAATTCTAATTTAAAGAACAATGCATCTCTGGTAAAAATCTGGAGTAAAAAAGATAACAATTTTGTTGTGGCCGGAACCAAATGTGGGTTGCTGATGGGCGATTATAGCCGCTGTGCCATTAATACTTCTTTTAATACAGGAAGTATTGTGGGTATATGTTGTAGCGTTTTTGGTAACTCTATTCCTTCAAAATTTATCGACAATTTTACCTGGGGAAATTCGAAATATGTTTTTGAAAAAGCAATTAATGATATCAACAACTGGAAGAAATTTAAAAATTGTGAAATAACTGAAAACGAAATTCAATCATTACAAAAAATCTATTAAAAATTAAAAAGATGAGAAAACAAATAGCCGCAGCCAACTGGAAAATGAATTTAACCTTGCAGGAAGCAAACGAATTATTGGATTCAATTGCAGAAAAAAATATTCAACTTTCAGAAGATCAAATTGCAGTATTTGCTGTGCCTTTTCCTTATTTGCTTTTGGCAAACGATAAATTGAAAAACAGTAAAGGCTATTTAGTAGCCGCACAAAATTGTTTTACAAAAGAATCAGGTGCTTATACCGGAGAAGTAAGTGCGCCAATGCTTGCCTCGTGCAATGTAGGGTATGTGATCATCGGGCATAGTGAACGAAGAGAATATTTTAATGAAAATAATTTTACGCTTTCGCAAAAAGTGGATGTTTGTCTTAGCAATAATTTAAAACCCATTTTTTGTTGTGGCGAATCGCTGGCAATAAGAGAAGGGGGAACTCAAAACGGATATGTTGAAACGCAGCTAAAAGAAAGCATTTTTCACCTGGAAGCTTCGCAAATTGAGAATTTTGTTATCGCTTATGAACCAATATGGGCAATAGGTACAGGTAAAACCGCCTCCGCAGATCAGGCGCAGGAAATGCATGCACATATAAGAAATGTTTTTGCTGAAAAATACGGAAACGAAGTAGCTAATAGTATTTCAATTTTATATGGAGGCAGTGTAAAAGCGAACAATGCAAAAGAGATTTTTGGTAAACCTGATGTTGACGGTGGCCTTGTGGGCGGCGCTTCTCTCAATGCTTCAGAATTTGGGTTAATTATTCAGAGTTTAAAAAACTGAATATAAAGAAAACTGGCAAACCGGGTTCATCATAGAATTGTAAAATTGCTCGTGTTTATATGATTTAACAAATTCATATGTAAGAAGAAGCATTAAATTTATGTTTCAAATTTTTAAATTAAAAGCAATGAAAAAAATTCTAATCGCCATTATTTTGTTTGCTGCCTCTTTTGGATATGCCAATGCCCAGACTACAAAACCAGCAAAGAAAAAAACTACTACCACAGCATCAGTAGTTAAAGAAAAAAAGAGCACAAAAGTTGAAAAAACTGTCTCTACGAAACATGTAAAAGCTGATGGAACTCCAGACAAGCGGTACAAAGAAAATAAAGCCACTGCTAAAGCAGCCGGCCCGATGAAGAAAGATGGAACTCCTGATATGCGCTATAAAGCCAATAAGAAAAAGTAAAACTTTTAGTTGCTAAAATTTAAGGCCCGGAAAAAACTGGGCCTTTTCATTTAAAGTAAACATACAAAAAAAGTGATTTTATTTTCCCTGGAAATTGAAATTTAAAATTGCTTGTGAGAAAGAGTTTAATTTATCCAAATGTAACAAGGTCTTGTTTTCGTTTTTAGATCGATGATACATTGGATCGAATTTGGCACCCAGGATCACTTCGTTTAATGTGTAGGAAGTGCGGGCTACCACAATGTTTGAAAACATGTCGTCGAAGGCTTTTATATAAACTAAAATTTCTCCCTGTGCATTTTTAAAATCCTCTTCTGTGAAATTATAGAACGGACTTGTCTCAGTGATTGGATGAACAATTGTCCAGTTTAAGGTAAGGGAATTTACTCTCTCATATTCTAACCGAAGCTGAAAAAACTTGTTTACCATTTTGCCATTTTCTTCTACGATCAGCCCTAGAGAAACTTTCGCTTCGGCATCCGTTAAAGTGGTGTTTTTAAAAGGTGCCAGCCTGAACATAATAGCATTGCCATTGTGGAAAGGCGCCAACAAAGCATTTTCGCTAAAACGGATATAGGCTTTTGGCCTGGAGAATCTTCCATAAAGTAAGCCTGTTACCACAGCGAAACTTAATAAACCAATCAAAGCTTCCAATGCTGATAATGAACTTGCCATAAAACCAACAGGACTGATTCTTCCATAACCAACCGTTGTAAAAGTTTGGCAACTGAAGAAAAATGCTTCTGAAAATTTTTTTAATGTTGATCCGCTTTCGATTCCAGCCAAATAATTTACGCCTAAAAGAAAATAGGTGAAACCAAAAAGCAGGTTGATCAAAAAATAAAAAAATAAAATAGTGGCAAAAAATTTCCAGCGTGGCATTTCAAGCAAAACATGGTACAGGCTTATTCTTTCTAAATAACCCAATCCTCTTTTTTCTATATTCGGATTGCCGTTTTTATTTAAAAATCTTCCGCCATAATCAGAAGAATTAACACCAAAACCGGTATTTATTTCTGAGGTAGCTTTTGGATTTACCTTTCGGACTTTGAACATTTCGGTTTGATATGATTAAATTTCAATTGTAATAATAATTCGCAAAGGTGTAAAAATTAATGTAAGATGTGCTATTATTTTTCATACTTAGTAATAAATGAAGTAAATTTTTCTTGTTCAAATCTTGAGAAAGTTGCTTGCAATTTTACATTTATCTTCGGTTTAATTTTATATCAATATGGAAAAGCTTTTCCTTTATAAGGTTTACCACTTCAACAAAAAACTGTTTATCTTATTCATGGGATTTGCTATCTTAAACCTATTCTGCAATTTGAAAGGTTTTGAAATTACTCCTTTTTATGTATGGGGAATGTATTCTGAAAAAGAAACAGCGCCAACAGAATATCCGGTCTTCAGGATAATGGTAAATGGAAAAGTGGTTGATTATTCGACAGGTTATTTTCCTGCCAATCGATTTTTTTTGCAATCACCACTATCATATTATGCAGACGCAAAAAAAGTTGGCGATCCCTTGCAACCTTTTCTTGAAAAAAAGCTAAAGTCTCAATATTTATGGCTAAAACCTTATGCATTGCGGGTTTTGAACTCTCAAAATGAAATTCAGCAATTTCCCGCCTGGTATGAAAAATATCTGCAACAAACCACTGGGGACAAGGTAAAAAGTTTAAAGGTGGATGTATTGCAAGCTTCTTATCAAAGCAAGCATTCAATTAAAATAAATTCTCTTTACAACCTGATAGATGAAAAATAAAAATAAAAAAGAATTTTTTTCTGAAAAACAGATACGTTTTCTCTGCAGGCTTGTGTTTGGTGTTATTTTAATTGATCTTTTTTTTTCTGCATTTTCCAACACACTTATTCACCAACTGCAGTCTCCTGTTTTAAAATTCCCCTATGTAGATCCTACCTTTTGGGTAATGCATCTTTTGCGTATTCCTGAACTAATTTCTTCCAATTTATATGTTGCGTGGTTTTGGGACATGGTACTTTTTGCAAGTTGTATTGGTATTATACTATTCCCTCAGAAGAAATGGCTGATTATCGTTTTTATAATTTTCTATTTTGCTTACTATATTATTTTTAATTCTTACGGTGTGCATCACACCCATTCTCTTATACCTTTTTTAATTACACCGGTTGCCTTTTTATTTTCAAAAAAATCCTTTTCATTTGCCTGGCAAGGGTTACGTTATTTTCTTTTGTTTAGTTATGCTGCGGCTTTTTTGTGGAAATTTTTTCGTTTTTCATGGCTTCAAAGCAACCAGGGAATATTGATCATGAAACAGAACTTAACGCCTTATTTATATTTTAATCCAGGCACCTTTTTGGCTCACGTATACTTTTGGTTTTTGGATAACCCGGTTTTTGTTGAGATAATTTTCATCTCAGGATTTTTTCTTGAAGGAGTTTTTATCATTGGATTTTTTACAAGAAAATATGATAAAGTCTTGTTTTTTATCTCATTGCTTTTGCCTTTCGGGTTTTGGTTTTTAGCCGATGCTATGTTTTACGAAATGATCGTTCTAAGTCTTACGTTATTGCCTGTTGCAGCAATAGCAAGGGTTATAGACAAATAATTGCATACTTTAATTTCTCTTTTTCTTTTCTGATAAAATTTTTTTATAAGCTTCATTAAATTGGTTTCCTACAGTAGGGTAGTTGAATTTTTCTTTTGCAGATGAGGCGATTTTTTCTTTCTTGTACTTTTCTAAATTATCCAATAAATAATCCATCGCATCAATAAGTTGATTTTCATTTTCCGATTCGATCAAAATACCGTTTTCTTGATTGATTACTTCCCTGATTCCGCCAACATCTGTTGAAACTACGGGAAGTCCTGAACAAAGTGCTTCTAATATTACGCACGGAAGATTTTCATAACGACTGAACATAATAAGCGCATCAGCCTTTCGAAAATTTTGGGCAACTTCTTCATAAGAGATTAATCCTGTATGAAATATACAAGTGTTGTATAATCCATGATCTTTTGTCCATTGGATAATTTCTGAAGAAGCATTGCCGGCCAGGTACAATTCAAAATCTTTTCTTTCTTGAAATAACTTTTCCGTAGCATTTAAAATACCCCGGATGTTTTTATGATAGCCTAATGTAGAAATATGGATGAATCTTTTTTTGGGATTTTTATTGTCAAAAGAAGGATAAAATAAGGCCGTATCCACCACATTTGGAATTACCTTAAATGGTTTTTCAATTCCAAACAACCTGTTCATTTTTTTGCCGAGATCTTTTGTTACCGGCAAGGGTAAATCACAGTTTCTGTAAATTTTTTTTGATAAAGATTTGTAAAAAGAGGATTGTTGCCTGAAACCGTCTTTTCTTTCAGGATAATATCCAGTCCAGTTTTCACTCAATACAAATGGAAGCTTGTATTTTTTCTTTAGCCGCAAGGCAAAAAGTCCTGCCTTCATTAATACATTGAGATGAACAATGTCTGGCATTCCGTATTCACTCACAATGGTTTTAAAAATTCTATTATAAAGCCGAAAAGACCAAAGGTTGGAATGTATTTTTTCAAACCAATTTAATTTAGATTTTGAATAAGGATAATATCCTTTGTACGAAATTAAATTCCCTGAAATTTCTTTGTCTACTGTTGTTTCCCGGTTTTTTACAGAAGGATCTTTTACTACACAAATAACAAAAACACGGTTAGATAAACTAATTGATTTGGCATGTCGTTCTATAAAATCCCCATCAAAGGGATTCACCTTTGATGGATACCAACTTGCAAGAAATAAAACGTTATACATGTGTTTTTAATTTATCAGTAAAAACATTTTTTATCAGTATAAAATCTTTTTTCTTTATCAACAATAATTCTTTGAAACTCCATCCTGATTTTTTTGAAAATACATACAAAGAGACAAATCCGCTTATTGAATATCCGATACAACTTGCTACAGCAGCGCCTTCTATGCCAAACCGTGGTACCAATAAAATATCACCGATGAGTATAGTAAAGAAACAAAAAAAAGAGATTTTTAAATTGATATCCTGCCGGTTGATGCCGGCAAAATAAGCAGCGAGAATGGTGGTAAGTGTAAAAATGATCACACCCGGCAGTAGAATGATAAATGGCAAAACAGTACCTGTAAAATCGCTTCTGAAAATCAATGGAATCAAAATGGGGCTTGTGATTGCTAATAAGATCCCCAATAAAATATAGCCGTTGAACTGTAAGCGTAAAATGGTTTTTATTTTTTCCATCAGTTCTTCAGAAGCTGTAACCGTAAAAGGAATAATTACTGCGGCTATTGTCATTGGTAACAGCCATAAAACCTGGTTTAGTTTTGATGCCAGAGCATACAATCCCAATTCATCCTTATTCTGGAAATAATTGACAAACCAATAATCCATTCTGTAAGCAAAAAATTGGAATAGGTTAGAAAAGAAGGCCACTCCGGCATACATAAAAACGAGTTTAAACTGTGCAGGGTTTAAAAAGAAAAAGCGAAAACGGAATTTTATTTTTCTTAATAAAATAATTAGGTTTAATAATGCTTGCAAAGCAATCAGGATGATATAAGTTTTTAAAATCAACAGGGTATTCTCAATACTGTAAGAATGATTTTTGAAAAGTAAAAAAGCAAATACAATTATAAAAATGATATTTGTAATTACGGTGAGGATGTTAAGGGTGTTGAACCATTTATTACCTGTAAAAATGGCCGATACATATCCATTTAATAAAATGGCAAATAAATAAAGACAGCCCCAGGAAGGCAGTTGTGCAGAATTAATATCAACATAAAAAGAAAATCCGAAAATTGCCCGGAAGATTTTTTCTGCAGTTAAAATTAAAAGTACCTGGATGACTAAAATTACAAATGCAGAATTAATAAGTGCAAGAGGAGAAAATTCGTTTTTGGCTGAATAATAAGTGAGCCCGGAATTAAAACTAAAACTGACAATTAAAACAATAATGGCTGTATTAGCGATAAATAATGAATAAATTCCGTTGCCTTGTGCCCCGAGCAAACGAACTATAAGCACGGTAACCACAAAAGACAATAAAACATTGACCCCTTTGAAAAAGATATTTTTTATTAATTCTTTTTTGAAATTCATTATCACCAAAATTGATACAATAATTTTTACCAATGAAATTAATAACGCAAAAGCCTTATATATTTTTATAAAACTCTTGCCAAAACTGCCTTTCAGCTTTAGAATTAATCAATAAATGGATTGTGTTTTGTTACCTTTGCAGCGTTTTTTAAAACTATTTTGGGTAAATGAAGAATATCAGAAATTTTTGCATTATTGCACATATTGACCACGGGAAAAGCACACTGGCAGATCGTTTGCTTGAATTTACCCATACGGTTAACGACCGGGAAATGCAGGCACAGGTGCTTGATAATATGGACCTTGAAAGAGAAAAGGGTATTACCATTAAAAGCCATGCTATTCAGATCAATTACATGTTTGAAGGAGAGGAATATATTTTAAATTTAATTGATACACCGGGTCATGTGGATTTTAGTTATGAAGTAAGCCGTGCTCTTGCTGCCTGTGAAGGTGCTTTACTTTTAGTAGATGCTACACAGGGAATTCAGGCGCAAACTATTTCCAACTTATACCTGGCTATTGACAACGACCTGGAAATAATTCCGGTATTGAATAAAATTGATATGGATGGGGCAATGATCGGCGAAGTTGAAGACCAGATCATAGAATTGATAGGCTGCAAACAGGAAGATATTCTTCATGCAAGCGCCAAAACGGGAGTGGGTATTGAGGCAATTCTTTCTGCCATTATTAAACGGATTCCTGCGCCAACAGGCGATGTAAACGCTCCGCTGCGGGCATTGATATTCGATAGTGTTTTCAATAGTTTCAGGGGAATTATTGTTTATTATCGCATCTTCAATGGCGTTTTAAAAAAGAATGATAAAATAAAATTTTCAAATACAGGAAAAGAATATAATGCGGATGAGGTAGGTATTTTGAAAATGGGAATGATGCCTAAAAATGAAGTAAAGGCGGGAGATGTTGGTTATGTAATTACCGGAATTAAAAATGCAAAAGAAGTTAAAGTAGGCGATACGATTACCACCACATTTAATCCATGTAAAGAATCTATAAAGGGTTTTGAAGAAGTGAAGCCAATGGTTTTCGCCGGAATATTCCCTGTAAATACTGATGAATTTGAAGAATTAAGGGATTGCATGGAAAAACTTCAGTTGAATGATGCTTCACTTACATTTGAACTGGAAACTTCGCAGGCATTGGGTTTTGGTTTTCGATGTGGATTTCTTGGAATGCTGCACATGGAAATTATCCAGGAAAGATTGGAGCGCGAATTTAATCAGACGGTAATCACCACTGTTCCAAACGTAAGTTTTTATGCTTACACCACCAATGGCGAAAAAATTACCGTAAACAATCCTTCCCAAATGCCTGATCCGAGCAGGATTGAAAAAATTGAAGAACCTTTTATAAGGGCTCAAATTATTACGAAGCCGGATTATATTGGCAACATTATGTCACTTTGCATTGGTAAAAGAGGACTTTTAACGAACCAGAGTTATCTTACTCCAACGCGTGTTGAACTAAGTTTTGAAATGCCTTTAACGGAGATCGTTTTTGATTTTTACGACAGGTTAAAAAGTGTAACACGTGGTTATGCTTCTTTTGATTATCATCCTATCGGTTATCGCGAAAGTGACATTGTGAAAATGGATATTTTATTGAATGGAGATAAAGTGGATGCGCTTAGTTCTTTAATTCACCGAAGCCGGTCACAGGAATTTGGTAGAAAGCTTTGTGAAAAATTAAAAGACCTTGTTCCGCGCCAGCAATTCCAGATTGCGATACAGGCAGCAATTGGCGCGAAAATTATTTCGCGCGAAAATATCAGTGCTATCCGGAAAGATGTAACCGCAAAATGTTATGGAGGAGACATAAGCCGTAAGCGCAAATTGCTTGAAAAACAAAAAGAAGGAAAGAAAAGAATGAAGCAGATAGGAAATGTAGAAGTGCCGCAGGAAGCTTTCTTAGCGGTTTTAAAGCTGGATGAATAAAAATTGTTCCAATAAAAAAAACACAAAGAAAACCAGTAAACCAACAAATTACTGGTTTTTTTATTTTGATAAATCAACTAGCGTTGGATGAATAAAGAAAAATCATTACTTTTCAAAAAAGTTTTAAGATATGCCTTCAATTGCTTTGAACAAAGAAATGAATATTGAGGTGAAAGTTCGCCTCATTCAGAAAGGAGATGACGAACCCGTAACAGGAAGTGAATATTCGGTGCGCCTTTACGATAAGGATATTTTTAATGATGATTTTTTAGGGGAAAGTGTTCCTGATGAAGAAGGTTTGGCAAAATTTCTTTTTTCGCAAGGTGACTTTTCAAAGCCAATTAAACTTGATAAAA
This sequence comes from Bacteroidota bacterium, assembly GCA_028876495.1. Lineage (GTDB taxonomy): Bacteria > Bacteroidota > Bacteroidia > Chitinophagales > Chitinophagaceae > Ginsengibacter. The sequence continues at coordinate 316,399 of JAGWRO010000038.1, read as the reverse complement.
AACCTGATTTTTATTTTGTGGTTTATAAAAATAAACAGCAAATTTTTAAAAGCAAAGTGATGTCCAATCTTGATCTTTCTGATGTGGAAGAGTTTATTATGAAAGAAGGAGAGGTGATTGACCTGGGCACTTTTTTAATTGATACCCACTAATTTCCAATCTCTTTCATTACGTCTGCAAATAATTTGTACGAATGCAGCTTGGCTTTTTGATCGAAAATATTTGAGATAACCATTATTTCATTCATTCCTGTTTGTTCAGAAAAATCTTTCATTTTTGTTTTTATAGTACCAGGGCTACCAATAAAAGAAAGCTGCAACATTTGTTTGGCAGCTTCTTCTTCATTCTCCGTCCACAAGTCTTTCATATTATCAACCGGTGGTTGTAAGCGTGTACGCTTTCCGGTTATTATGCCGATAAACATCTGGTATAAAGACGTAACTAATCTATTGGCTTCTTCATCTGTATCTGCCGCTATCACATTTACACAAGGCATAATGTATGGTTTATCCAGAGACTCAGAAGGCCTGAAAGTTTTGCGATATAAATCGATGGCTGCAAAAAATTGTGCGGGAGCAAAATGGCTTGCAAATGCATAAGGCAAACCTAAAAAGCCTGCCAGTTGTGCACTGTCTGTACTTGATCCCAATATCCACATAGGAATATTTTGCCCTTCTCCCGGTATTGCTCTCACTTTTGAATTGCTGTTTTTTTTCGAGAAATAAGTTTGTAGTTTTAATATGTTTTGAGGAAAATCCTCAGCCGTTTGATAACGGCCTCCGCGCAATTCCATTGCTGTAAGTTGATCAGTTCCCGGAGCACGGCCTAATCCTAAATCAATTCTTCCGGGGAAAATAGATTCCAATGTGCCGAATTGTTCTGCTACTGCCAAAGGAGAATGGTTGGGCAACATAATTCCACCTGAACCTATACGCATGGTAGAAGTGCCACCAGCGATATATCCTATCAGGATTGATGTTGCAGAACTTGCCACACTTATCATGTTATGATGTTCAGAAAGCCAATAGCGATAGTAACCGAGTTTCTCTACATGCTGCGCCACTTCCAGGCTTTTTGCAAACGTTTCTTTGAGCGTAGTTCCTTCAGTAACGGTAGCGAGATCTAAAACGGAAAAAGGAATTGCCGGTGTTTTCTTATTCATCTTCATTAATTAAAATCTATGGCAAAGTTCCTTAAAAGAAAAGTAAATGAAAATCAAAACATATCCGATATAGTTTCCTTCGTTTCTTTTAACAAAAAACGTTCGAGAAGAATGATCTGCTCAAACGCCTTTTATACTTAACTAAACCATCTAATTGTGCCCAGTTCCCCGGCTACGGTACAAAAACGGACAAACACCTCTGTTTTTCTAAATTTCGAAATCAAATTTACCATTTATTCCTGTTCAATATTACTGATATTATCTATATTCGTATTGATTTTATCTATATTATTATAACTATATGAATATTCAACAACTGGAATATGTGATTGCAGTAGATACTTACCGGCATTTTGTAAAAGCTGCTGAAAAATGTTTTGTTACGCAGGCTACCCTTAGCATGATGATCAAAAAGCTGGAAGAAGAATTGGATGTAAAAATTTTTGACCGTAGCCGTCAACCTGTAGTGCCTACGGAAATCGGAATAAAAATAATCGCGCAGGCAAAAATAATAGTAAGGGAAAATAACAGGCTTAAGGAAATGGTGCACGAAGAACAGGGTGAACTGAAAGGAGAGCTCAGGATTGGTATTATTCCTACGCTTGCGCCCTACCTGCTTCCTTTGTTTATGAATTCTTTTTTGAAAAAATACCCGTCAGTAAAACTGAAGATCAGCGAATTTACTACAAACCAGATCATTCATAAATTAGAACAACATGGCCTTGATGCAGGCTTGCTCTCAACACCCCTTAATCAACCTTCGCTGAGAGAAGAACCTCTTTTTTATGAACAGTTTGTTGTATATGCATCTTCCGGCGAAAAAATTTTGAAGAAAAAATTTGTGCTTGCAAATGATATTGATGTCAACAGACTTTGTCTTCTTGAAGAGGGGCACTGCCTGCGGTCCCAGGTTTTTAACCTTTGTGAGCTAAGAAATAAGGAACAGGAATTTCGCCAACTGGATTTTGAGACCGGAAGTATTGAAACGTTGAAAAGAATAGTGGAAGTGGACCAGGGAATTACTATTTTGCCCATTCTTGCTTTAAAGGCAATGACTGCAAAGCAGAAACAAAATATCCGTTATTTTAAGGAGCCGGTGCCGGTTCGGGAAGTTGGGCTTGTTACCTACCGTTATTTTGTAAAAGAAAAATTAATACAAAGCCTGAAAGATGAAATACTTAGCAACATTCCTGCAGAAATGAGATCGTTATCTAAAAAAGAAATAATCAATATTTAAAATCAAAAGAATTTGTTTTTTTACTGTTTGTAATTCAATAGAGCGTTCTGATTACTTTTGTTGGCATAATTTTTAGAAGTAAAAGAATTAAAATAAATAATCATGAAGAAAATTTTAGTAATTATTGGCGGGATATTTATGCTTTCTGGTTGTGTTGCAAAAAGATATTTGGAGCAATCTCAACAGGAAACTGCAACGCTTAGAGCAGACAGTACCGAACTGGCCAACCGTAATTCGGCATTGAAGGACAATGTTGCTTCTCTTAATGATCAGATCACAACATCGCAAAAAAATATAGAGGATCTGAATGCAAAAATTTCTGACCTTAAAAATCAAATCAGCCAGTTGGGCCAGCAGACCACTGCTCAACAGAATAAGCTTACTGAAAGCCAGAAGAGTTTGCAGCAACAGCAACAAAGATTAGAACAATTGCAAAATTTACTGAACCAGCAAAGGGAAGCTTCACAAGAATTAAAAGATAAAATGGCTGAAGCTTTAAAAGGATTTAATTCAAACGAACTTTCTGTTTATCAAAAAGACGGCAAAGTATATGTGAGCCTTTCAGAACAATTATTATTTCCTTCCGGAAGTGCAGTGGTAAACCCAAAAGGGGTAGATGCATTATCAAAATTGGCTGCTGTGCTTAACCTTGATTCTAATGTAGCCGTTAATATTGAAGGGCACACTGATAGCATCCCGATTCGTGGCAGATACCAGGATAACTGGGATTTAAGTACCGCGCGTGCCAATGCGATTGTCCGCATTCTGGTAAATAATTACAAAGTAGATCCTACAAGGGTTATCTCATCAGGGCACAGTTACTACGAACCGGTGGCTCCCAATTCTACTCCTGAAGGAAGGGCTAAAAATCGTCGCACCGATATTATTCTTTCACCAAAATTGGATGAGATGTATAAATTACTGGGGATGTAAATATGTTCTGAGTATGTAAATAAAAATCCTCTTTATTTGTTTGTTTACTTTATTTAAAAATGCCGCCGGAAAAGGTGGCATTTTTTATTTTAATTCGATTCATAAATTCGCTATTCACATGGTGTGGATTATTTTTATTTTAATCTGTTATAAGTAAGGATTAATATCGCACCTTATTTTAATCTATTGAAAACCCGTAAATGAAACTCTTATGAAAAAAATGATCTTTACCATTCTGATTTTTCCGGCGATGGCTGTAACAGCCCAAACGCGGATTTCTTTTAAAAAATCACCTAATACTTTAAAGCCGGTTGTTGAAAAAGTGGCCCGCGATTATTACCAGAATTTTAATAACATCAAAGGTGACACTGTCAATGAAACCGAGAGTACCATTGAGTTTACCAGCAAAGTGGCTCCTGTCGACGCAATTTCAACTTCTATCACAAAATATATCGACCCATATTCTTACACCTGGCAAGCCACCATGTTTCAATCAGAAGATTATGAGGCAGCCGTAGAAAAATATAAAGAATATTACAAGCAACTGAATAATTGTACGCTCACCTTTTATGACAAGACTTCTTACAAATTGGTTGGAGGTTATGACACACCTGATGAAAGTAGGGCGTTTGCATCAAGTATTTTACAACTGGATGCAGTAAATCGTGATCTTGAACTTTTTAAAGTAGAGGTTGCTCTTAATTATTCTTTGCCTGATTGGACTGTAAAAGTAATGGTCTACGAAAAAGTAGCGGATGATAAAATAAGGCCAACCATTGAAGTGCCCGTAAATTAAGGAATCAGCTCTGCTTCTCTTTCACTTAAAAAAGTTGCTTTAAATTGCTGTCTTTTAAAAATCAAATTTATGAATTCACGCAGGCAATTTTTACAGGCAACCGGTTTAATGACCACAGGATTATTACTAAAGAAGTCAAAAGTTTTTGCTTTCACTCCAAATGAGTTGGTGAGCAAAAGGCCGCCAATTTCAAAAAGAAAATTTACAAGTGACGCAGTAGAAGCTACCATCAGGAATATAAAAAAGAAAATTGCAGATCCTGAATTAGCATGGTTGTTCGAAAATTGTTTCCCAAATACATTGGATACTACTGTTGATTTTGAAATGATAGATGGTAAACCTGACACTTATGTAATTACCGGCGATATAGATGCGATGTGGCTTCGCGACAGCACTGCACAGGTTTGGCCTTATTTGCCTTTGATAAAAAATGATAAGCATTTGCAACAACTGGTTGCTGGCGTTATTAACCGGCAGGTAAAATGTATTCATCTTGACCGCTATGCAAATGCATTTTATAAAGATCCGAATAAAATAAGCGAATGGAAAAGTGATATCACCGACATGAAGCCCGGTGTTCACGAACGGAAGTGGGAAATAGATTCACTTTGTTACCCGGTTAGATTGGCTCATCAATATTGGAAAGAAACCGGGGACAAAACGCCCTTTGATAAAAAATGGGAAGAATCCATCGAATTAATTTTAAAAACTTTTAAGGAGCAACAAAGAAAAGAAGGTAAAGGTCCGTATTCATTTGAAAGAACCACTGCCTGGGCAACCGATGGAGTTCCTTTGGGCGGCTATGGTTATCCTGTAAAGCCCGTAGGATTGATCTGTTCTATGTTTCGCCCGAGTGATGATGCCACCATATTTCCCTTTTTAATTCCTTCTAATTTTTTTGCTGTTGTTAGCTTAAGAAATGCCGCAGAAATGGTAAAGACAATTTCAGCTAACAATAAATTGGCGAATGAATGCTTGTCACTCGCAGATGAAGTTGAAAACGCATTGAAAAAATATGCGATTATAAAAACAGCATGGGATGGTGAAATATATGCATACGAAGTAAATGGTTTTGGAAGTTTTAACCTGATGGATGATGCCAATGTTCCGAGTTTATTATCACTGCCATACTTAAACGCAGTTCATCAAAACGACCCACTGTATTTGAATACAAGAAAATTTGTGCTGTCAAAAAATAATCCTTTCTTTTTTAAAGGAACCGCAGGAGAAGGTATTGGAGGGCCTCATGCAGGATTAGATATGATCTGGCCTTTGAGTATTATTATGCGTGGTTTAACGAGCAGCGATTCAAATGAAATAAAATATTGTTTGCAAATGCTGAAACATTCTAATGCCGGTACCGGTTTTATGCACGAATCTTTCAATAAAAATGATGCATCGAAATTTACAAGAAAATGGTTTGCGTGGGCCAATACACTTTTCGGTGAGCTCATACTTGATACATCCAAAAAGCATCCTGCAGTTTTACAATCACAGTTTAGCTAAAAGAATAATAATAATAAGATGAAAAAGAGTTTGATAAGTTTGGCTTTTGCGTTGTCAATTACCTCTTTAAGTATTGCACAGGTAAAAATTTCTGATCCGGTTGATTATGTAAATCCTTTGATGGGCACAGATTCCAAGCCAAGTCTTTCTAATGGAAATACTTATCCTGCAATTGCGGTTCCCTGGGCGATGAATCTTTGGACACCGCAAACAGGAAGAATGGGTGATGGCTGGGCTTATCAATACACTTCCAATAAAATAAACGGATTTAAAGAAACGCACCAGCCTTCGCCATGGATGAATGATTACGGCGCTTTTGCAATAATGCCCATTACAGGAAAAGTTCGTTTTAAACAGCAGGACAGGGCAAGTTGGTTTTCTCACAAAGCGGAAACAGCGAAGCCTTATTATTATAAAGTTTACCTGGCTGATGATGATATTACAACAGAAATTGCACCTACAACCCGTGCTGCAATTTTTCGTTTTACTTTTCCCAAGGCTGACAGTTCATCAGTGATCATTGATGCACTTGACCGTGGCTCTTATATCAAAGTGTTACCTGCTGAAAATAAAATTATAGGCTATACAACGCGCAACAGTGGCGGTGTTGCTAAAAATTTTAAGAATTATTTTGTAATTGTTTTCGACAAGCCATTCGATTATACCTATACTTTTTTAGACAGTGCTATAACCAGGGCTACTGAGCAAAAAAGTAATCATGTAGGTGCAATTATTGGATTTACAAACACAACCAAAGGGGAAATGATTCATGCAAAAATTGCTTCTTCTTTCATCAGTTTTGAGCAGGCAGAAATTAATTTAAAAGAAGTGGGTAATCAAAGCTTTGAAACGGTAAAAAACAATGCCAAACAGGAATGGAATAAAGTACTCGGCAGAGTTAAAGTGTCTGGTGGTACGACTGATCAGATCAGAACCTTTTATTCCTGTCTTTACAGAATGTTATTTTTTCCATTGAAGTTTTATGAAAAAAATGCAGAAGGAAAAATTGTTCATTACAGTCCGTACAATGGTGAGATTAAGGACGGATATATGTTTGGTGGCACCGGCTTTTGGGATACCTTTCGCGCATTGTATCCTTTTCTCAATTTAGTGTATCCTTCCATAGTGAAGGAAATGCAGGAAGGTTTGGTTAATGATTACAAAGAAGGAGGCTTTTTACCTGAATGGTCTGCACCGGGTTATAGAGATGTAATGGTAGGGAATAACTCTGCATCTATTGTTGCAGAAGCGTATGTGAAAGGCTTGCGGGGTTATGATATTGAGACTTTGTACAAAGCCTTGGTTCACGATGCAAATAATGAAGGCCCCGAAGGTACAGGCCGCACAGGTGTTAAGTTTTACAACGAGTTGGGATATGTTCCTTATGATGTCGGCATTAACGAAAACGCAGCACGTACCTTGGAATATGCGTATGACGATTATTGTATTTATCAATTGGGAAAGGCGCTTAAAAAACCTGCGTCTGAAATTGATATTTATAAAAAGCGGGCGATGAATTATAAAAATCTTTTTGATAAAAGCCATCTTTTGATGCGTGGTAAAAACAAAGATGGAAGTTTTGAATCACCATTCAATCCTTTTAAGTGGGGCGATGCTTTTACAGAAGGAAACGCCTGGCATTACAGTTGGTCAGTTTTTCATGACATAAATGGGCTGATCAATTTAATGGGCGGCAATAAGAATTTTGTAAAAATGCTGGATTCGGTTTTTGTGATGCCTCCTGTTTTTGATGACAGCTATTACGGTGGCGTTATTCATGAAATTCGTGAAATGCAAATTGCGGATATGGGACAGTATGCCCATGGCAACCAACCTATCCAGCACATGATCTATTTATATGACTACGCCGGTGAACCGTGGAAAACACAATATTGGGCAAGGGAGACAATGGACAGAATGTATCGCGCTACGCCTGATGGATATTGCGGCGATGAAGACAACGGTCAAACCTCTGCATGGTATGTGTTTTCGGCATTAGGCTTTTACTCTGTAACGCCTACTAGTGTTCAATATGCAGCAGGAGCGCCTTTGTTTAAACATGCTGAAATTGATTTTGAAAACGGCCATCAGCTATTTATAAATGCACTGGCGAATAGTGATAAAAACAGGTATATAACTTCTGTTACATTTGGCGGTAAAGTATACACGAAAAACTATTTTAATCATTTTGAATTACAGAGGGGAGGTGAAATAAAAATCGAAATGTCACAAAATCCTAATAAAAGCAGGGGAATTAAGGAAGCCGATTTTCCTTATTCATTTTCGAAAAAATAATTTTTTTTTATGCGACTTAAATTGATCAGGACAATCGCAACTACTTTTTTAGTCTTTATAACAAGTTTGGCTGTAGCTCAAAAAGATTGGAATACTATTTATTCGAAAAATGATATATCAAGGGATTCCCTGAGCAGGAAAGGCTATACTCTTATATTTATCAATAAAGACAAATCTTTTGATAAACAGGTTCAACAAAATCTGATAAATACTTTTTTTACGGTTTATCCAAAAGAAGTGAGATTATACAATCATAGATCCTTGAAAAAAGTGGTAATCATCATTGATCCCGATTATAAAGGAGTTGCTGCAACGAGTGATGGTATTGTACGTGTAAATCCTGAATGGATGCACAAACATCCAAAAGATATTGATGTCATTACTCATGAAGTAATGCACATCGTACAAGCATACCCCGAAAATGCAGGCCCTGGTTGGATAACAGAAGGTATTGCAGATTACGTACGTTACAAAATGGGAGTGGATAATACCTTCAGCGGATGGCGGCTTCCGGATTACAACAGTAAACAAAACTATACCGATGCTTATCGTGTTACCGCAAGATTTTTTGTTTGGATAGAAAAAAATTATAAGCGGAACCTGGTAAAAAAATTAAATACTGCAATGCGAGATAAATCATATAATACCGCCTTTTGGAATAAAGAAACGGGTAAGACAATTGATCAGTTATGGACTGCTTATTCAGTCAATCCCCTGATTTAATAATTCAATCAGCCCATAGTTTTTTATCTGTAAATCCGGCTGGTTCCTGTTTCTTTTCAGAATACGATTTTCATTTTTTTGTTGATTTACTGTAATAGTTTAAAAAAAATGACAATAATTTTTTAAACGGTCAGCCTGTTACATTTACATTGCCTTACATTCGTAAAATAAAAATTTAAAAAATGCGTAAATTTTTTTTACTACTGTTCTTTTTTTCATTTACTCAATTTGTATTTTCACAGGCTCCCCAATCTTATAATTCAGACCAGATATTTCAGCAAATAAAGAAGTTGAATGTTTTAGGTTCTGTACTTTATGTGGCTGCCCATCCTGATGATGAAAACTCAAGGTTACTTGCATTTCTCTCCAATCAAAAACTCTACCGCACTGCTTATTTGAGCATGACGAGAGGTGATGGTGGTCAAAATTTAATTGGCGATGAACAGGGAAGCGCATTAGGTTTGATAAGAACACAGGAACTTTTGGCAGCAAGAAGAATTGATGGTGCTGAACAATTTTTTACACGTGCATTTGATTTTGGGTATACAACAAGCCCGGTAGAAACTTTTAAATTCTGGAATGAACAAAAAATATTGTCGGATGTGGTTTGGGTAATACGCAAATTTCAACCCGATATAATTATAACACGGTTTCCTACTACAGGAGAGGGCGGCCACGGTCATCATACCGCTTCTGCGATTTTAGCAGGAGAAGCATTTGAGGCTGCTGCAGATCCTACAAAATTTCCTGAACAATTTAAATATGGCGTAAAACCATGGCAGGCAAAAAGGTTGTTATGGAATACGTTTAATTTCGGGAGTGTGCATACAGAAAGTCCTGACCAGTTTAAGATAGATGTGGGCGGATACAATCCTTTGCTGGGTAAAAGCTATGGAGAAATTGCCGCTCAAAGCCGCAGCCAGCATAAAACACAGGGTTTCGGTGTTCCTTCTTCCCGCGGAGAACAACTGGAATATTTTAAAACAATAAAAGGAACGGCTCCCACAAAAACTTTAATGGATGGAGTGGATACAACCTGGGAAAGGCTGAATGATCCTGCGATGGAAAAAGCGGTGCAAAAACTAATAAATGATTATTCTTTTCAACATCCGCAAAATTCATTACCTGAGCTTTTAGGTATTTATAAAACGCTAAAGAATTCACCTGAAGGTTATTGGCGGGATCAAAAGATGAAACAGGTAAAGCAAATTATGAGAGAATGTATAGGGCTCTACATGGAAGCAACTACAAGGACCATGTTTGCTGTTCAGGGAGATTCATTGCAGGTAAATTTTGTGGCCGATAACAGGTTGGGTGGACAGGTTAAAATTTCATCACTTACCATCCGCGGTAAAAACTTTACATTCAATGATGAATTACCGGTAGACGAAAATGTTTCGCACAGTGTAACAGTTTTCATTCCTTCGGATGCTAAAATTTCTCAACCATATTGGCTCGTACTGCCCATGAGTAAAGGCTCTTACAATGTGGCTGATCAAACCATGATTGGCAAACCACAAAATGATCCCCAGGAAGCTGAGGTGCATCTTTCAATTGATGGCGAAAACTTAAGTTATGCTATTCCTATCCAATATAAATCTAATGATCCGGTAAAAGGCGAAACATTTGAACCGCTTTTTATCATTCCTAAAATGGAGGTGCAATCCAATCCTGAACTGGCTTTAGCTATAAATGATAAGCCGGTAAATATTAAAGTGAATACCATTAATAATGGTTCTTCTGAAAATGATTTTAAGTTGAAAGAAGAACATTCTTCAAATGTTATTCAAACAAAAGTTGGTTCAGATTCTCTTTATTCAATAAAAAATCCTGAAATAAAAAATACTGAGTTTATTGACTGGAGCGCGGTTAGCGGAAATCAAACTTATGATTCTTATAAAACGCTAATTGAGTACCCTCATATTCCCAATATAATTTATTTCAAAAAAGCCGAATCAAAACTGGTGGAAATTGATTTGAAAACTTCAGGAAAGAAAGTAGGTTATATACCGGGAGCAGGGGATAAAGTTCCGGATGCTTTACAAAAGATGGGATATGAAGTTACCATGCTTTCGCCCAAAGATATTACCACAGATAATTTGAAACAATTTGACGCGATAGTTGCCGGTGTAAGGGCTTATGACATTCACAAGTGGCTCTATGATGATTATGGTATTTTAATGAATTATGTAAAAGAAGGTGGCGTTTTATTGGCCCAATATAACAGGGACAATAATATCGGTACGTTAAAAGTGAAAATCGGTCCTTATCCATTTACCATTTCGCGCAACAGGATTACAGATGAAAATGCAGAAGTGAAATTTTTGCACCCTGCTAATGTTTTAATGAATTATCCGAACAAGATTAATCAAAAAGATTTTGATGACTGGATACAGGAACGTAGTACTTACCAGGCAGAAGACTACGAGAAAAATTATCAAACCCTGTTTGAAATGCATGATGCCGGTAAAGCTTCATCCGTTGGAAGCCTTATCTACACCGATTATGGCAAAGGAAGGTTTGTTTATTCAGGATTGGTTTTCTTTAGAGAATTACCTGCAGGAGTACCTGGCGCTTTTCGTTTATTTGCTAACCTGATTGCAAAACCTGGCAGTAAATGATTTGATAAAAGAAATAAAAATTTAAAAGTTTGGATACATCAGAGAAAAAATATTGGAACCGGTTGTACCTGGCTGTATTTCTTTTTTTGGTGCTGCAGGTAATATTTTATTATTTCATCACAAGGTATTTCAATTAGCTAATTAGCCGATTAGCTGATTAGCTAATTTAATCATAGATATGAGTTACCAGGATTGGATTGTGCTTATTGTAACACTTACCTGTATCATCATTTATGGTGTTTATAAAAGCAAGTCCACAAAAAATCTTGACGGATATTTTTTAAGTAACAGGGATATGCCCTGGTACCTTGTGCTGCTTAGCATTATGGGTACACAGGCAAGTGCGATCACATTTATAAGCGCGCCGGGGCAGGCTTTTACTGATGGAATGCGCTTTGTGCAATATTATTTTGGGTTGCCTTTGGCTATGATTGTGATTTGTATTGTGTTCGTTCCGGTATTCAATAAATTGAAAGTATATACCGCCTATGAATTCCTGGAAAAGCGGTTTGATTTAAAAACAAGAACGCTTACTTCTTTTCTTTTTCAAATTTCAAGAGGATTATCTACAGGCATAAGCATTTATGCACCTTCATTAATTTTAAGTTCGCTGCTTGGCTGGAACATTTATTATACGAATATTATTATGGGCGGAATGCTCATCATTTATACCGTTAGCGGAGGCGCAAAGGCGGTAGCCCACACGCAAAAACTTCAGTTGTTAATTGTTATTATCGGGATGGCGATTGCCGGATACCTGGTGGTACATTTAATGCCTGCAAATATTGGATTTCTTGACGCATTGCATATCGGCGGTAAGAACGGAAAAATGAATATTATCACTTCAGGAGAAACAGCAAATGGCTTTGACTGGAAAGATAAATACAATATCTGGAGTGGGGTTATTGGTGGATTTTTCCTGGCGCTTTCTTATTTCGGAACTGACCAAAGCCAGGTGGGACGATATCTTACGGCAAAAAATAACCGCCAGGGAAAATTAGGTTTATTGATGAACGGTATGGTAAAAGTGCCGATGCAATTTTTGATCCTGATGATAGGAGTGCTTGTTTTTTCTTTTTACCAATATCATAAGGCGCCGGTCTATTTTAATGAAACACAAGTGCTGCGTGCAAAGAATACGGTTTATAAAAGCGAACTAATCAACCTGGAAAAACAATACGCAACCATTTTGCCGACAGATAATTTTCAAAAAAACAAAATCAAGGCCGAATATAAAGCCGTTTTGTCAAAAGCGTTGCCTCACGAAGATGTAAACGATACCAACTATATTTTTCTTCATTTTGTTATTGATTATTTGCCTAAAGGATTGGTTGGCTTGTTGATTGCTGTTATATTCCTGGCTGCATGGGGTAGTATTGCAGCGGCGCTTAATGCGCTCTCATCGTGCACGGTGGTGGATATTCATAAAAGGTTTTTTAATAAACATTTGACAGAACAACAGGATTACCGTGTCTCTAAGTTTTACACTTTTTGGTGGGGAATATTTTGCATTTTGGTGGCTGAGTTTGCCAGTAATTTGGGTAATAGTTTAATTGAGACTGTAAATATTCTGGGCTCTTTATTTTATGGTGTAATCCTGGGAATATTTTTGATCGCTTTTTGGTTCAAACAAATAAAAGCAAATGCGCTTTTTTATGCTGCTATGATCGCCGAATTTTTTGTGATTGTTATATATATAGCGAATATAGTCTCCTTTCTCTGGCTGAATGTGGTTGGTGCTATACTGGTAATTCTGCTTGGCTATTTATTACAAATTTTTATAAAAACGAGAAAACCGGAGTTAACAGTATAATCCCTTAATCAAAATAAATTTTTACTGTTTGGTAAAGCAAGCGATTTTGCATGTATTGAGTTTGCATACTTACTTTTTCAGTATATCCTTCCAGGCCGAACAAACCTGCTGCATTTCCTTTATTGATCGCTATTTCAAGGTAATTGGCTGAGTTGAACAGGGCTAGTTTTTCACTCTCGTGAACGTCTGCATAGGTTTCGCTGATCTTCTCAATTATTTCATCTCTTTTAAAAACAATTTTAAAACTTCTGCCACGTCGTTGCTCCTCAAATTCTTCTTTGGTGATATTGATAATTACATTTTCAAAATTGTCGATAAAAATGATTTGGCCTTCAATATATTTTTGACCACGCAAAGGCCGTAAAGGATTTTTTACCTCGATTGAAATTTCCGGATTACCACATTCTTCTATTGATTTTCCTTCAATAATATTTTGATAAGCTTTCCCAAAAACATTTGCACAGTTCAACGTGTTTTTTTGTTTGGAATTATCCAAAGCAAGCGCAACAATTTTTTGTGGTGTTTCCTCAAGGATCATCGTAATTAAACCATTATCTGCACAACCAATATATTGGCCATTATGCTCTATTAATAATAAATGATCTTTGTTTTTATCAAAAAGGTTTACCATCACAATATGGAATGTTTCGGCAGGGAAATTTTTAATAGCGTTTCGGCACACGTAAGCCGCCTGCGGATAATTAAAAGGAGAAAGCTCGTGGGAAATATCAACAACTTTAAAGTCAGGATTAACTTGTAATAATTGTCCTTTTACTGCACCGGTTAAAAAATCCTGTCGCCCGATATCTGATGTAAGTGTAATTAAAGCCATTCAAAATTGTATTGATCTTTTTTGTCTTGTATATCGGAATTCTTTTATCCTCAAAAATATATAGTGCCTAATCTAAACAAACAATTGTAAACCCCGGTTTTTTATTTTTGAAATTGTAATTTTTATCACTTTTTATTTCACCATTTTACCATTTTTGAAGTATAATTTTCTGATCATTTTATCGGCAAGGCCCGGAAAAAACTTATTCATAAATATGGCCTCTTTTCCGGTAAAGGTCAATACAAGTGTCCGTTTTCTTTTTTCTATCGCTTTTACAATATGCCGGGCACATTCCCCGGCGGTCATTATTTTACCTTCATCTAATTTGGATTCCCTTACAGGCTCTCCGTTTTCACCCAACGCGGCATATCTTGTATTAGATGCTGTAAAACCCGGAGACACCCACATTACATTTACGCCTGTGTCCAATAATTCAGTCCTTAATGTTTCCATCCATCTTATAACAGCGGCTTTGCTTGCACTATAACCGCTTCTTCCCGGCAAACCCCTGTGGCCCGCTATGGAAGCAATTCCTACAATGGTTCCTTTATTTTCAATGATAGAATTTAAAGCAAATTTTGTACAATAAACGGTTCCCCAAAAATTAATATCCATTACTTTTCTCAAAGTGCTTAACTCGGTGTCTTTAAAAAGTGCCCGCATAGAAATTCCGGCATTATTGATCAGCACATCTATCTTCTGGTATTTCTCCAATGTTTTTTCAATAAAGTTTTTGCAATCTTCTTCTTTGCTAACGTCCGCAATCATAGTAAACAAAGGTTTTCCGGCAAATTCTGTTTTTAAATCCGATAATTTTCCTTCAGTTCGTGAGCAGGTGGCAACCGTAGCGCCAAGATTCAGGAATTCTTCAACGAGGGCTTTCCCGATTCCGTCTGTTCCGCCCGTAATCACAACCATTTTATTTTGAAACATTCATTTTATTTTCAACAAAAATAGGAGAGAAGGAATGAAGAAGGAAAATTAATTATGAATACCTGTGTGCAAAATAAAAATAGGTGGAATTTGTTGCTTTACTGGGGGTGTTTAGTTTTCCTACTCCAACCACTTCTTCAAAATCCCCTTTTTCTTCGCGGCCGCATTGTCTATTACATTTTGTGCAATAGTAATTTGAGTTTCTAGAATCTCTATTTCTTTTACTAATTTTTGCTGAACAGATATGGAGGAACCGGAATTTGCAATTGCCAAAAGCCTCCACTGGGGGAATTACCAAATCTAAAAATCATTCTAAGAATTGGTTTGTGGCACATCATCTTCGGAAGTCTTTGGTGGTTTACTTTCTTTATTCATGTTTGGGTAGTGTAGTTCTAAAATATTTGGGGCATAAAAATCTCTTATATCGTGGATTGAAACATTGCTATATTCAGTACATAAAGTCGTTTCATGAAGCATTTTGTTAAAAGTTTCAACCCATTGACCATTACTATAAAGAGGGACAGTCGTTTGAGCAAGGAAACTATGATATAACTCTCTAACCTTTTTATCATTATGAAATACAATATCAATAGCGTTCAAAGCCTTTATCCAATCTAATTCTTGAACACCAACATTGCGGTACATCATAAGGGATTGAATGATAAACCTTTTATCTCTTTTAAGTTCGGTTGTCCTTTGATACCTGAAAGCTAAAATAGCACCAACACAAGCAGCAATTAATGGAATTAAGACCTTATATGCAATATCAATAAATGCCATAAAGTTATTTTGAAATATACTAAAATTACAAATTATGTTTAACAATCTTCACGAATTAATTGCCACGATGCAGGATGAAAAATCTTGCAGAAACTATTTAATTAAAGAAAGATGGAACGATGTTACCTCCACTGGCGCAGATATGCAGACCCAATATAATGTTTGTTCAGTTTTTCCCGAAAATATAATATAAGTAATGGGCATAGGAAATAAGTAAAACTAAAAAAGCGCTCCATGTGAAGCGCTTTTGTGATCCGGCTGGGGCTCGAACCCAGGACCCCAACATTAAAAGTGTTGTGCTCTACCAACTGAGCTACCGAATCCTATTTTTGTGATCCTCTTTTTCAAAAGGAGTGCAAAAATAAGTGAAAAAAAGTTTGAACCAAAACTTTTCAATTATAAAACTTTTACGATTTTATTAACGCCTTTACTATAGCGGACTACAGGAGAAAATAAATATTACGATGGGTTTGAAATTTATTTTTAAAGAGGTTGAAAATAAATAATAACAGCACGCTTTTTGCAGCCTTTACAGTATGTCAAAAATTTTAATTCTCGATGATGATCAGGACCTGCTAAGTATTGTAAAATCTTTGCTAAAGAAAAATGGTTTTGATGTGTGGGCTTTTGCAAATTGGCAAAAAGCATGGGAGGATATTAAGAGAAATAAACCTAATTTAATTCTTTTGGATGTATTTCTAAAAGGGATGGATGGGATGGACGTATGTAAAAAATTGAAAGCAAGTACTTTAACAAGAAATATTCCGGTAATCATGTTCTCTTCCTATCCCAATATTGCCGAAACTGCCATTGCTGAATTTGGTGCAGATGAGTTTATTGCGAAGCCATTTGAAGTAAATGAAATGGTCAGAAAAATTAAGGAGGTTTTATCTGTAAAACGAGTGGTTAACTAGCGTCAATTCTTATTATTACTCTTTAAGAAATCTCTTTTAGCAGCAGGCTTTCGATTGTACTGCAGGGTACAAAAAATGGCTTATTGGTAATAACCAGATTTAGCGTTTGCCCGGTAACAGAATAACTTCCTTTAATTGTGTTACCCAAAAAAGTTACTTCAAAGTTTCCTGAATTGTCGTCTCCGTTGAAAGTTCCATTTTGATTTTCGATCGCAGCTTTGGCCTTGGCCAGTGCGCCTGAAACCGGATCTGTAAATGGAATACTTATATTGCAATCAGCCATATTGTTTAAATTTTGCGATTTGTATTGTGGTTGCGCTGTGGAAAATAATACACAAGGAAAAAAAGCAAATAACTTTCATTTTTTGCAATTGATAAAATTTTGTTGTTATTGTTTTTTATTAATAAATTTTTTTGTCTTTTTTCTGTTGCCATTCAATAAAAGAACGGTTAGCTTTTTCACGACAAATATTGATAACCGGGATCTTCCTGCTGCTTAAATCACTGCCAATTTCATCATAAATCATTGAATCGTCAAAACCGATTATTGCAGCGTCTTTCCGGGTGTTTCCATAATAAATAACTTTTGGACGGGCCCAATAAATAGCGCCTAAGCACATCGGGCATGGCTCGCAGGATGTGTAAATCTCGCAATCTTCAAGTTGAAAAGAATTTAGGTTTTTGCAAGCTTCCCTTATCGCAATTATTTCTGCATGTGCTGTAGGATCATTGGTGCTGGTAACTTTGTTATTTCCGCTTCCGATAATCTGATCATTTTTTACGACCACACAACCAAACGGACCTCCTTCATCATGCTCAATCCCTTTTTCAGCAAGGGCTATAGCAGCTTCCATAAATTTTTCTTCTCTGGTCATTCTACATTTTTAAAAGCGGGCAAAGATAATTGTTTGCGGGCAAGCTGCTTAGCGGGAAATGCTAATTTTTATTTGATACTAAAATTATTTATGCGCGATAAAAAGGGAAAAGTTTTTTTCTTTCATCACAGAATTAGCCCGGCTTTTATAAAAAAATCTTGAAATTTCGCTTCTCCCAAAGGCACCCATGATTACCAAAATATGCCCGGATAAGCCGGACAAAAAATCTTCCATTTGATTTTGCACATTTCCATACAAGGATTTTAATGAAATATCCGTAAAAGAAGATTTTAAATTATTTAAATAGTTTTCATTTTCTTTTTTATCATCGGGGTTGATTGACAAAAGAAAAGTGGGTAGTTTTTGAAATTGGGGCAGGAGAGAGATATAGCTTTCAATTGCATATTTGCTGTTGCCGCTATTATTAAACATCAGTACCACTTTTTCTGGTAAATGATCCTCTCCGGCAATCAAGGCCGGGCAATGAATATGCGGTAAAACTTTTTTCAAAAAAACTGTTCCTTCATCGGCAACAAGAATATCTGCGTCCTCTGTTTTTTTAATTAATTCTTCAATAGAAATGTTTTTTTCGGAGGAGAACCGGGTTTTGGACGATTCACATTCCTGTTTAAAAAGTTGGATATTATCTTCTATTAATTGGGCATTGCTATCTGAAATATTTTTCCTGGTGGTAAAATCTTCTGCTGCAGAAAGATCATTCGGATAAGGATAATTGTAATCCACCTCTTCCGGTAAAGTCAAAAATACCAAATGAACAGAGGCACCGTCATTGTTCGCAAAGTGAGTAGCAAAGGTAATTACAGGCCATGGGGTATCCATCGGATCTAAAGCGGCTATTATTTTTTTCATTTCAAAAAAATTGTTATTAAAATTAAAGAAATTAGATTTAGCTGTTGGAAAGAGGCTGTAAAAAGATTTGAATTCGTTTTGAAAATGAATTTGCTTTTCGCTTTAGTAAATGAAGAAATAATGAAGATTTTTATTTTCCGGAATCAACGGTAGCCCTTTGCCTGCAACTGGAATAATTCAGCATAGCGGCCATTTTTATGCAATAATTCTTCATGACTTCCTTCTTCCAAAAGCTCTCCTTTATTCAACACCAGGATTCTGTCAGCCATTCGTACCGTAGAAAACCGATGCGAAATAAGAATGGCTGTTTTCCCTTTTGTCAGTTCTGCAAATCTTTCAAATACCTCATATTCAGCTCTTGCGTCAAGCGCAGAAGTTGGTTCATCCAGTATCAATAATTGTGCATCTTTCATGTACGCTCTGGCTAAAGCGATCTTTTGCCATTCTCCGCCGGAAAGTTCTACTCCCTGGTTGAAACGTTTTCCCAAAGCCTGATCATATTTATCAGGCAACTTTTGAACCATGGCATCAGCTAAACTTTGCTTTGCTGAATTAATGATTAATTCTTTGTTTTCTTTTTCATGAATGTTGCCCACCGCAATATTGTGAGAAACCGTCATTTGATAGCGCAAATAGTTCTGGAAAATCACACCGATCTGTGTTCTCACTTCAGCAAGATCATATTCTTTTAGATCACGGCCATCTAATAAAATTCGTCCTTCAGTGGGATCATAAAGACGAGCCAAAAGCTTTACCAGTGTGGTCTTACCGGCGCCGTTTTCGCCAACCAGCGCCAGCTTTTCTCCGGCTTTCAGGGTAAAATTTAGATGCCGGTTTGCCCACTGGTTTGAATTGACATATTTGAAACCGACATTTTCAAAAGTAAAACCATATTGTATTGGTTTTGGAAAAGGAAGTGCATTTTCAGAAAGTTTGATTTTTGGTTGAATATCAAAGAAATCAAAGAAGTCTTTTAAATAAATAGCGCCTTGCGAAACCGCTGTAAATCGTGATAAAACACCTTCCATCAAAGTTCTTAACTGGCGGAAAGAACCGGCTAAAAAGGTGAGGTCGCCGATGGTTAAGCTGCCTGCAATGGTTTTGGCAATTATAAAAAGGTAAGCCGCATAATATCCAAGGCTTCCAAGAATAGAGAAGATGCTTCCCCAAACAGAACGTTTTACAGAAATACGTTTGTTTTCCTCATAAAACTTGTTAGATAAAAAACGAAATCGTTCTGACAAAAAATTTGACAGATCGAATATTTTTACTTCTTTGGCTGTTTCATCACTGGCGCCGATGTAACGCAGATAATCCAGTTCTCTTCGCTCCGGAGTTTGTCTTCTGCTGAGCGAATAATTTTTATCATTAAAATAAGATTCTCCTAGAAAAGCCGGAATAACAGCGATAAATAAAAGAAGGATCAACCATGGGTTAAAAACGATCAGACCTGCGGCCAGGAAACCCATAGTAATCAGATCCTGCAACTGGCTTAGCACCTGTGAAAGCAGTACAGTTCTTCCAATCGTTTGTTGCCGGGCTCTTTCCAGTTTATCATAAAAAGTAGAATCTTCAAACTGGTCGAGATCCAGGATCGCTGCGTGTTCCATTATTTGGATGGAAGTATAATTAGAAAACAAATCGCCAAGCAAGCTGTCAACAAGCGTGGTGGCGCGGCTTAAAGCATCGGAAAGTATGGCTAATAAAAATTCAATCACTACCAGTTTCCATAAATAAGAATGATTACTTTCATGAGTTTGGCTAAGATGAACTACCTGGTCGATGATCAATTTGCCAACATACAAAATGGAGACAGGAATTGCAGACCTTGCGATTCTTAAAATTGCATTAGAAATTGTAAGTGAAGGACTTGTTTTCCAAACCAGTTTAAAAAACCGGGGAAGGTTGCTAAGCGCTGAAAAGCGTTCATTCATGGAAACTTCCTGCAATGGTTTCATTTCTGATTTTTCTACTTTTTATAAAATTGGTTGCTAAAGTACTTTTATAAAATCAAAACCAGGCTTCCTCCAATAATCATCAGCGCACCAATGGCGGTTTTCCAGGTGAGGGGTTCGCCTAAAAATATTACCGCTAATAGTATGGCAAAGGCCACGCTCATTTTGTCAACCGGAGCTACTTGCGACACTTCGCCCAACTGAAGGGCTTTAAAATAAAAGATCCATGAAAGACCGGTAGCAATTCCTGATAAACAAAGGAAGATGATATTTTGTTTGCTTAAGGTATTCATAGTAGAAGTGCCGCCTCTGAAAAAAGCAATTCCCCATGCAAGAATTAAGATCACCACAGTACGGATGGCGGTGGCCAGGTCGGTATCAACACCCTTAATTCCTATTTTAGCAAAGATTGCGGTAAGCGCTGCAAATAGCGCTGACAACAAGGCAAAAATCCACCACATAATTTTATAAGTTTTATTATTAATAAACCAGGAACACTTGTAAAGCTAACAAAGAAAATTCCTCTATCTTCATCCTCTTTTTTACTATATATAAAAGCGCATAATTCTTTTTCAGTAACCAAATAGAATCATTGCAGCTGCTATTTTTTAAATAAAACAATTTATTTTAGTACTAATTAAAATGATATGAATGGCTCAAACAGACGAAAAAATTCTTTGCATTGATATTGGCGGCTCTCACATAAAAGCCACTATTGTAAACTATCAGGGAGAATTTTTACACAATTATGAAAGGGAAAAAACGCCGTCTCCACCTTCGCCAGAAAACCTGGTAAAACTGATACTTGAAATGGCAAGCCGCTTTCAGGAATACGATAAAGTAACTGCAGGTTTTCCTGGATTTATTAAAAAAGGTGTTGTAAAAACAGCGCCTAAGCTTGGTAATGATCTTTGGAAAGATTATGATTTGAAAAATGAATTACAAACAAATTTAAAAAAGCCAACTTTGGTAATTAACGATGCAGATTTGCAGGGCTTAAGCATTGCCGAAGGCAAAGGTGTTGAAATGCTGATAACCTTAGGAACCGGCTTCGGTTCAGCAATTATGAGCGACGGAATTTTAACGCCGCATCTTGAAATCTCTCAGCATCCCATTACCAAACGCAAAAATTACAACGATTATTTAGGGCAAGCCTCTTTGGATAAGGTAGGAAAGAAAAAATGGAATAAAAGGTTGAAAAGGGTTATTGGTATTTTGAGCGTGGTTTTTAATTATGATCGTTTGTACATTAGTGGCGGAAACGCCAAACTAATTGATTTTGAATTAGACGACAACATAATAATTGCTGATAACAGGGAAGGTATAAAAGGTGGTATGGTTTTGTGGAAACAATTTGGTGAAGAGTAACTCAAAAAATTTAATAATGAAAATAGGTGTAGCTGCTGACCATGGCGGATTCGATTTAAAAAATACTATAAAATTATTTTTACAGGAAGAAGGGTACGAGGTAAAGGATTTTGGAGCTTTTCAATTAGATACGGGCGATGATTATCCTGATTTTGTGATTCCACTTGCCAAAGCAGTTGTAGCAAAAGAGGTTGATCGGGGCATTGCCATTTGTGGAAGTGGAGTAGGAGCCTCAGTTGCCGCAAATAAAATTGCTGGTATTCGGGCTGCACTTATTAACGATCACTTTTCGGCACACCAGGGCGTTGAAGATGATGATATGAATTTGATTTGCCTTGGAGGAAGAGTTATTGCATTTGCAGCAGCAGAAGAGTTGGTTATGGCTTTTTTGAATGCGAAATACATAGGTGCAGAAAGGCATGAAAGGCGATTGCAAAAAGTAAAAGAATTAGAAATAAAAAATCAGTAAACCCTTCCGAAAATTTTAAAATCAATGGCTAAAAAAGTTAAAATCTTATTCTCAGACATAGGCGGAGTGCTGCTTACAAATGGATGGGGACATCTATCCAGAATGGCGGCAGCCAAAAAATTTAATATTGATTATGAAGAGATGAATATTCTTCATGATTTTATTTTTAATGTTTATGAAATAGGTAGAATTACGTTGGATGATTACCTCAACACAGCTGTTTTCAATAAAGACAGGGATTTCACAAAAGAAGAATTTAAACAATTCATGTATGACCAGTCAGTGCAGCTTCCGGATATACTGCCGTGGATTATTGATTGGAAAAGAAATCATGAAAACATTAAGATAATCTCTATGAATAATGAACCACGGGAGTTAAATCAATACCGAATCAAAAAATTTAAACTTCATGATTTTTTTGATGCATTTGTTTCTTCCTGTGAAGTAGGAATGCGTAAACCAGATCCCGGAATTTATCTTTTAGGATTAGGAATAGCACAGGCAAAACCCGAAGAGTGTGTTTATTTTGATGACCGCATTATGTTGGTAGAATCCGCCAGGAAAATAGGAATCCAGGCGTTTCATCACACTGATTTTGAAAGCACAAAGAAGATAATTGAATCAATAGATTGGGAGCTTCCTAAAAAAGTAAAATAAAAATCTTAAGAATTTATTTGTTTACTGCAATAGAAAAATTATTTAGCACTGGTTGGAGGTTTTCCACCTTCAGGAACAAAAATGAGCGCGTCTGAATCGAGGCAATATCGTTTACCGGTAGGAGCAGGGCCATCGTCGAAAACATGCCCGAGATGTGAACCTGTTTTAGAATCTACCACTTCCCATCTTTGCATTCCGTCACTATTGTCTAATACAAGTTTTACTGCATCTTTATTTATCGGTGCATAAAAACTTGGCCACCCGGTACCTGAATTGAATTTGGTATCAGAACTGAAAACAGGCTGCAAGGAAGCGGCAGAATAATAAGTGCCTTTTTTATAAAAGTGATTGTATTTGCCAGAGAATGCCCTTTCAGTTCCTCTTTGCCTTAGGATAAAATACTGGTCGGGAGTAAGCTTCTGGTGCCATTGAGCATCCGTGTACTGTATCGGGAAATTTTTGTAGGAAGTGGCAATTTCCGGATCAGGGTATTTTTTGTTTTTGGGCGTTTGCGATTGAGTACAATTTGAAAAGGATAGGCAAACTGCAATACCAATGAAATAGACTATTTTTTTCATAACGGTTTTTGCTTTAATGTACGTAACAAATGTACTGAAGGTTTTGCTAATTGCTAAAACCGGCGAAGTATTATAACAAAACCTGAAACTTTATCTTCCGGTGCCTATTTTCATCAATTTAAAAATATGCGGGCCCGTTTCACCTTCTATTTTTAGAATGTACATGCCTGATGGAAGATTACTCACATTTAATATGGTATTTTGAGACTGGATGATTTGAGTTAAATACAATTTGCCACTTACACTATATAGTTTTAATAAGTGTCCAATCACTTCCGTATCCTTGTTAGAGGCAATATTGACCACACTACTAAAAGGATTAGGATAAAGCGTGATTTTTAAGTTGCTTGAATCTTTTGGTAGTGGGCCTCCCTCAGCGTTGGTACTATCGCATGCAATTGAATTAAGGAATGAATTTCTTGGCCCTCCCATTGCAAATAGACTTCTCATTTCTTCTTTTTGTCCTTTAGTGAACATATTCATGCAGGCATCATTGGTAAAATCCATAAAATCCATAAACATATCTCCATAAGAATTTATGGAACATGAAGACATATGAGGAAACGAAGGGCAACCGCTATTGCTTCCTTCCTGTGGAGGAGTGTCGGCAATGCCATCATCGCCACAGTCGGTATCTCCCCATAAATGCTTTAAGCCAAGCCAATGACCGATCTCATGAGTAGTGGTTCGTCCTTTATTAAAAGGTGCTGTTAAATTTCCAATTGTCCCAAATACATCATATTGAATAACCACTCCATCTTTTTCAGCAGGGCTACCCGGTAAAACGGCATAACCTAAGGTACGTCCGAAAAGATTACAAACCCAGATATTAAGGTATTGAGAAGCGTCCCATGCATCATCGCCGCCTTGTACAGAGAACTTCATGGCGTCATCAGCAAGAAATTGGCTGACAGTTGTGTATTTATGAATAATACCTGTTGTGTATTTTCCCTTTGGATCTACTTTAGCTAAACAAAATTGAATTCGCGTATCGGCTGCTACACCTTTAAAAGGCGCAGGAGTATTAACCGTATCTGCGTTCAATCTTCTGAAATCATTATTTAATGAAACTATTTGTGATATTACTTGGGCATCACTGATATTTTGTGAATTGTTATTATAAAGAACATGCACCACTACAGGTACCATTATTACTTCATTAGGTAATGTATCACGATTAGCTGTTTTTACAGTCGCTGTTCTTTGAGCAATAAAATTATTTGCTGGATGGCGCTGTATATATTCTGGAGTACCGCATCGTTGTGCAGAACCATAAAGGAAAAGAGTAAAAGAAAAAATCGTAAAAATAAATTTCATGTATTCCCGTTGTAAAACTCAAATTATTGAGCGTATTAACAATAATGGGATTACATAGGCCTTGGGGCAGAATTTTTACAAGGGATAGTGAAAATGAGAGATTAACCTTTAACTATTCAGAAAATAACAGGATAGAGAAGAGTGTTATTAATGGTAGCGAGGTTTAAGCCACAAATAAAGACAATATTTTTCGAAGTTAAAAATATTTAAGGGTTTATTTTTTCGGGAAGTTGTATTTAAAAGTCTCAGTTCGTTATTTTTACATTTTTAAATACAACTATGGTTTATAAAACAATACTTGCAGCAACATTCTTTTTATTTTTAGTATCCTGCCACAATTCTTCTTCTCCTGATTATGATAATTCGCTACCTGCCCTCAAAGTAAATAATATACCACCTCCTTCTCCAATTATGTTCAAAGTGGATTCAGTTTATCCTCATGATTCGTATGCATTTACTCAAGGGCTGGAATATCATAAAGGAAGTCTTTATGAAGGAACAGGGGAATACAAGCGATCAAATCTCCGTATTGTGGATATAAAAACAGGAAAAGTTGAAAAAAATTATTTAATTCCTGACAATTCCATTTTTGGGGAAGGTATCACCATTTTCAAAAATAAAATATATCAGCTTACCTGGAAAAGCCATAAGGTTTTTGTCTACAATCTTAATGATTTTAATCATCCTATAGATACCTTAACATGGGGACGCGAAGGTTGGGGCGCAACAAATGATGGTAAGAATATTATTATCAGCGACGGCTCCTCACATTTGTTTTTTGTTCAGCCTGACGAGAAAAGCAAGGAGATGAAAATAAATAAAATCTTAACGGTTGCTGACAATCAAGGAGAAGTAGATAGTCTTAACGAATTGGAATTGATTAACGGATATGTTTTTGCAAACAGATGGATGACGAATGATATTGTAAAAATTGATACAGCTAACGGGTATGTAACCGGGATAATGAATCTTACTGGTTTACTTGATCAATATGACCCCGGAGCTCAAACAGATGAGGATGCCGTACTTAACGGGATCGCTTACGACAGCACTTCAAAAAAATTATATATTACCGGTAAAGATTGGCCCAGGCTTTTTGAAATGCAATTGCAGTAAGAAAGTTTTCAAAAATTTAATTATTTGTCCTTTGAACTCGGAATTGGTTAATCCACTTAAGTAAAGAAGTGCCACACTTCTACTGTCTTATGGGATTATTTGTGGGGATTGGTAGTAATAGCACCTGCCCCATAATCATTTTCTTGTAAGTATTATAATAAAGAGAGCATCCTCCAAGTCTTGTGTCCCTGTAAATAAGTTGTATAGAAGGCGTTTTGTAATAGATGTTGTTTGAATTTATAGGATAAGTATGTTCTTTAGAAAGTGTTTGATTTTGAGAGGTGTCCTGGTAAAAAACGGAAGATGTTGAAATTGCTATAGTAAAAAAAAATAATTATTTTAGGTTTCATAATATATACATTTTTAATAAATCGTCCATAAAATGTGCCACAATTGACTTGGTTATGAATTCTTAACCTGTTTTTTAGAGTGATTATAAGGGATATTATCTTTTGAGTATTAAATAAAAAAATCAGCTTTTATTTTGATTATTAAATATTATCATTAGTTTTGTATTTCCTCATCCTTCGAAAACAAATTACCTCATTCCCTTTCGAAACCTATTACCAAGATCCTTTTATTGCTAATTGCAATTTGTGTAAAGCCATAATTCATTTTCCTGATTTTAATTATTTATCTCTAAAACTTAGTTATGAAAAAGAATTTTACGCTTTCAAAAGCCTGTTTTGGCTCCCTTTTTTTATACACACTTTTGATGTTTTTTGCATCTCCAATCAAAGCTCAAATTACCTGTAATAACTCTACAACTATGTGGTCTGAGGATTTCGGAACAGGTACTACATCAACAAGTAGCCCCGATGTTCTCACAACCGGTTTGTTTTATCAGGCAACCGGGAGTCTGGCGAGTGAGGGAAGTTACCGGATTATCAACAATACCCAACAAAAACCTGAATGGCAGGCATCTCCGGATCATACCGGAAATATAGATGGAAAGATGCTGGTAGTTAATGGCCAGGCTGAAAAATTCTTTCAGCATACAGTTACTGATACACATGGATTTACTTCTGGTGATTATACCGTGAGTTTGTATATAATGAACGTAGATACAGCCGGAATTTGCGCCCCTGATCCCTTATTACCGATTATAACTTTTCAAGTTGAATATCTCGACCAGACAAACACATGGGTTTCTCTTTCCAATTCACCATATACTGCTGCAGCAATACCACAAACCAGTTCGCCAACGTGGGTAAATATTGGCGCTAAATTTAACTTGCCACCTACAGGTGCATTTTTCCCTACTCAAATACGTATTACATTAGGAGATGGAACTGTTGGAGGTTGTGGAAATGATTTTGCAATTGATGATATTAATTTTTCACAATGCCCCGCAGGCGATGTAGCACCAGTTACATTAACCACTTTTACTGCACGGCATAAAGGAAGCGGAGTTGGGATTGACTGGTCGACTTCCCAGGAATTAAATAATAGCTATTTCCAGGTGGAAAGAAGTGCTGACGGAAATACCAACTGGTCTGTTATTGCTACAGTAGCTGGTGCGGGTAACAGCCAGGTAGTTAATAATTATACTTCTTATGACGCAAGCCCACTTTCAGGAGTAAATTATTATCGTCTGAAACAAGTGGATATTAATGGCAATTATGTTTATTCTAATACGGTTGCAGTAAAAATGGATTTACAAAAAACAGCGATTTCTGTTTTAGCCAATCCTTTCTATAATACACTTTCGGTTAATTTTGTTAGCCTCACTTCACAAACCGTTACAGCAAGATTGATTGATATAACAGGAAAACAAGTTGCTGTTGAAAAATGGTCTGTATATAATGGGACAACAAAAAAGGATTTTACCAATGTAAGTGGATTACAACATGGCATGTATATCCTTTCAATTATAAATAATAATGGCGAAATACTGTTTAATGGTAAAGTAGTGAAGCAATAATATTACACACGCATAAACCGGAAAAGGGTAACTATTTTTTTATGGTTCCCTTTTTTTTTGTTATGTGGCTTCGTATAAATTAGTTGATTCAGCAAACCTTTTTATATTGCCATAAAGTTATTCATATTATGAAAGCAGCTTCCATCAATGATATAAAAAAAGAATTAGCAAACCATGAATATAAAGATCTTCTGGAATACTGCCTGCACCTGGCAAAGTTTAAAAAGGAAAACAAAGAATTGCTGGGCTTTTTGCTTTTTGAAGCACACGATCTTTCTACCTTTATCACCAGGGTGAAACAGGAAATTGAAGAGCAGTTTCTTGACATAAATAAATCAAATGTTTATTTTATAAAAAAAAGTGTACGGAAAATATTGCGCAACCTTACGAAGAAAATCCGGATTTCAATGTCTGCGCAAGCAGAGGCTGAGCTATTGATACATTTTTGTAATTGTATAATAAATTATTCGATTCCAATAAAAGACAGCCGCCAGCTTCTTAATTTGTATAACAATCAATTGAAGAAAATTGAGAAAGCATTATCCGCCTTGCATCCCGATTTACAGTACGATCTAAAACGCCAGATGGTTTTATAACTTACTTTTTTTGCTTTCTGTTTTCGAGTTTAGTGTTATCTTTATTATTCAACAAAGAAAAGGAGGTATTCATGCTATCTACAAACAGATCATGGATGCCTGGTTCTAAATTTTAATTTAGAAAAGGCTTCCAACAAAATAATCTGCGACGCAGTTAAGTGTCATCAGCCACCGAAATTTTTGGTGGCTTTTTATTGAAGAATTAGCCTCGTATTAAAAATTAGGAATGATTGTTGTAATTAATTAACAAATTGATATTTCTTTAATTTAAAAACAATTTATAATGAACACAAAAAAAATTCTTCCTGTCCTATTAATGACCTTCTCTATTTCTTTCGTTGCACCGGTTTTTGCTGCAAAAGCAACTCCGGTAAAAACTGAAGTTCCAAAAGAAGTCCGTGCACAACAAATTGAAAACCGGCTTATAGAAATTCGTGATATGGATAAAACGAATTTATCCAAAGTTGAAAAAAAGGATTTAAGAAAAGAAGTGAAAGGTTTAAAGAAGGAGGCTCGCAACTCAGGCATTTATTTGTCAGTTGGGGCTATCATCATTATCATTTTACTTCTCATTCTTTTATTATAAGAAGTAAATCTCTTTAAAAAAAATGCCCGTTTCATATTTAAACGGGTATTTTTTTGTGTAAAGCGATATCAGGAAGTTTTTTTAGCGCTCGCCACCATTACTACTCCAACGATCGCAAGAACCCCTCCCACATAAGTTGGCCAGCCATACCAATGGTTTTCAGTTTTATTTACCTGGATAGGTCCGGCATCAATGATTGTTTTCTTTTCCGGAATTGAAACGCCTTTTATTATAATCATTACTATTCCAAGGGCGATTAAAACCCAACCAACTGCTTTCATAATTTGTTATTTTAAAGGTGAATACAATATAAGATTTGTTTAGCTACAATTAAGGTGCCGAACCAGTAAACTATTCCTTTTCCGCCCCCTTTTTAATCTGTTGAATTGCCTCTGCTGCTGTATCTACAGGTAAATCGCAACTTTTATTTTTGCATATATAGATCATCGTTTTTCCCTCAACCGATTTATTTTCTAACAATGAAAGAGTACTTTTGTTCGCACCACCCTGGTAAATGACGTTTGGCAAATAATTTTTATGAAATTGAGATAACTCTTCTTTCCAGCTTTTTCCAACAATAGCATTTTCAATTGCTCCAAAAATTGGGAAATTAGCAGCAAGTGCCCAATTGCTATAATATCCTAAATTTTTCTTCACATCTTCTAATACATTTTTGACGAGTTGGATGGCTTGTTTTTCATATTTGTCATTATCAAAATACAAACTCAATACGAATAGATTTTTTGCCATTTCGCTGTTGGAAGAGGGAATTACATTATCTGTCACTTCCATTTTACGAGCTATAAGATCGCTATATTGGTCATCAGTGTATAAAAACATTCCCGAGCTTTTGTCAAAAAAATGCGTTTCAACATAATCGGTAATATCTCTCGCTTTTTGTAGGTATGTTTCATCAAAACTTACCTGGTAAAACTCAATTAAGGCGCTGATAAAAAAAGCATAATCATCTAAAAAGCCATGAATGCTCGTTTTCCCGTTTTTATAATTTCTGAACAGACTGTTTTTTTGTGTACTAATATTTTTTAAAAGAAAATCAATATTTTTTTTCGCTAAAACAAAAAAGGATTCTTCTTCAAAAGCTTTATAAGCATCGATGAAACCCTTGGCCATTAAGGCGTTCCAGGATGTTAAAATTTTATCATCTATGCCGGGCCGGATTCTTTTCTCTCTTTCAGTAAATAGTTTTTTGTTTAGTAAAATAAGTTTCTGCGTTATTTGTTCGGTTACTGGCAGTTGGTTTTTTCCATAGTTTACATCTGGAATATTTTTGCCTTCTTCCCAGTTTCCTTCAGCAGTAATTCCATAATGATCTATAAAAAGTGGCGCATCTTCTTTTAAAATTTCTTTTATTTGCTCTTCAGTCCATACATAATATTTTCCTTCTTCTCCTTCGCTATCTGCATCTAATGAAGAATAAAATCCGCCTTCCGAAGATGTAAGTTCTCTCTGAACAAAATCCAAAGTCTCATAAACCACTTTTTTATATAAAGGATTTTTGGTTACCTGGAAAGCATGTGAATAAAGGCTCACCAACTGGCCATTATCATAAAGCATTTTTTCAAAATGAGGCGCATGCCATTTTGAATCGGTTGCGTAACGTGAAAAACCACCACCAAGATGGTCATAAATTCCCCCATTAGCCATATTATCCAAAGTCGCTTCTACTGCCTTTAATGCAATTGAATTTCCAGTGAAATAATAATATTGTAATAAGAATTCCCAGATGGAAGGCATTGCAAATTTCATAGAACCTTTTGTGCCGCCACGCTCCCAATCAATTTTGTTTTCAAAAGTGGAGAACGTATCATCCAAATCATTTTTGGAGAAGACAAGTTCTTTATTGTTAATCGGAACATGTTCTATTTCCCGAATGCCTTTTGAAACATTTTCCGCTTGTTCTTCTAATTTTGCTCTTTCATTTTTATAAATACCTGTAAAATATTCAAGCATTCTTATCCAGTTTTCTTTCGGGAAAAAAGTGCCTGCAAAAAAAGGTTTTCCATCAGGCATAGCCAGCGCATTTAAAGGCCAGCCTCCATTTCCGTTAATCAGGTACGCGGCATTCATGTAAACCTGGTCTACGTCGGGCCTCTCTTCTCGATCAACTTTTACGCAAATAAAATTTTCATTCATTACCCGAGCCACTTCATCATTTTCAAAACTTTGGTGCTCCATCACATGGCACCAATGGCAAGCTGCATATCCAATGCTGATGAGCAACATTTTATTTTCATCTTTTGCTTTTTGTAAAGTTTCTGTGTTCCAGGCATACCAGTTCACAGGGTTATTGGCATGTTGTAAAAGATATGGGGAGGTTTCGTTTATGAGAGCGTTAGGCATAAAACTTTTTTAGAATGATATATCTCAAATATCGTACATGAAAAAGGATATTCAGAAAATTCAATGCCTCACCTCCTTTTTCCATAATTTAGCTTTTAATGGCTACGCAAATATTTACGAATATCAGTTTGTTGGCAAATACAAGGAACAACGTGGATTTTGTAAGAGGTAAAGAACTTTCGGTTTTACCTTCTATACAAAATGCGTACATCGTCATCGAAGATCAAATTATTTCTGAAATAGGGAAGATGGAGGATTGCCGTTATATCAAAGAAGGAACTGATTTAGCGGTTAATACAATTGTATTGCCCTGCTGGTGCGATAGCCACACTCATCTTGTTTTTGCCGGCAGCCGTGAAGATGAATTCATTGATAAGATTAAAGGATTGAGTTATAGTGAAATTGCTGCCAAAGGTGGTGGTATTCTTAATTCTGCCAAAAAATTAAATGAAACTTCAGAAAACGAACTTTTTAACCTGGCTTGGAAAAGACTGGAGGAAGTAACTAAACTCGGCACAGGTGCCATTGAAATAAAAAGCGGCTACGGATTATCGTTAGAAGGAGAATTAAAAATACTACGGGTAATAAAAAAATTGAAAGAGAAAAGCCCGCTCAAAATAAAAGCTACCTTTTTAGGTGCTCATGCCTTTCCTGCCGCATATAAAGAAAATCACCAAGCTTATATTGATTGTATTATTAATGAAATGTTACCGGTGATTGCAAAGGATAAACTGGCCGATTACATTGATGTTTTTTGCGAAAAAGGATTTTTTTCTGCAGAAGAAATGAAAATGATCTGCGAGGCAGGTAAGACTTATGGATTAAAACCGAAGCTCCATGTTAATCAATTGAACAGTATTGGCGGTATTGAAACCGGAATTGCTTTAGATGCTTTATCGCTAGATCATTTGGAAACTGTTACTGATAAAGAGATAGAATTACTTGGAGGTTTTGAGGGCTACGCTACTTTACTTCCCGGTGCGGCTTTTTTTTTAAGAAGCGAAATGCCACCAGCCAAAAGGCTTATTGAGGCGGGTGCCGCAATTACGCTGGCATCAGATTATAATCCGGGCTCTTCACCGTCAGGCAATATGAATTTTATAGTTTCTTTAGGTTGTATTCAAATGAAAATGCTTCCCGAAGAAGCAATTAATGCTGCTACGATAAATGGTGCATGTGCTATGGAAATCCAAAAAGATTATGGAAGTATAGCTGTTGGGAAAAAAGCGAATCTAATTTTTACCGAACCTGTCCCATCTCTTTATTACCTTCCGTATTTATTTGGAAATAACCTCATTGATAAAGTAATGATTAACGGTTCGTTTACCTGATTTTAAAATAAACTTGTATTAAAATAAACACTATGCTTTCAGCCTTCAAACGATATGATAAAAAGGAAATTCTGGCCCGTACGCACCTGCGCCGTTATGAGACAAAATTGGGAGAAATAATTCTTTCTGATGCTGCAAATGATCTTGAAAAAGTAATCGGGGAAACTGCTGCGAAATATATCCTGTTTGGTATTCCTGAAGATATTGGTGTGAAAGCGAACCTGGGCAAGGGCGGCGCAGATTCAGCATGGTTTCCTTTTCTTGAATCTTTTTTAAATATCCAAAGCAATGATTTTTTATCCGGACAAAATATTTTTCTTGCCGGCCATTTTGATTTTTCAGATGCGGAAAAACTAATCAATGTAAATGCAGCAACTGATGATGAAAGAATTACGGCTTATCGTTCTTTGGTCAGCCGAATGGATGATTCAGTAGAAGAATTGGTAAAAATTATTGTTCAGAATGAGAAGATTCCTGTAATTATCGGCGGCGGACATAACAATGCTTACCCGGCTATAAAAGGTGCTGCAAAAGGATTGTACAAGGCAGAGATGGTTCCGCTTGCGCAAATTAATTGTGTAAATCTTGATGCACATACCGATTATCGTCCCATCGAAGGAAGACATTCAGGAAATGCTTTTCGATACGCAGATGAAGATGGCTACCTGAATAAATATTGTATTGTGGGTGTGCATGAAAATTATCTGCAACAAAATGTATGGATTGATATTGTAAACAATCCTTTCATTGATTTTATTTCTTATGAAGATATTTTTATCCATGAAAAAAGAAATTTTATCCAGGCAGTTGCTCACGCTACGGGTTTTACCGAAGATAATTATACGGGAGTGGAACTCGATCTTGATTCAATTGAAAATGTATTAAGTAGCGCTTCTACGCCCTGCGGTATTACACCTCTACATGCAAGGCAGTATTTAAATTTTGCGGCTGTAGATTCCAAAATTGCGTATCTGCATATTTGTGAGGGAGGAACAAAATCTGACAACAATGAAACCAGTTTTTCCACCGGAAAACTGATTAGTTACTTAGTTAGTGATTTTATTA
Source organism: Bacteroidota bacterium (assembly GCA_028876495.1). Taxonomy (GTDB): domain Bacteria; phylum Bacteroidota; class Bacteroidia; order Chitinophagales; family Chitinophagaceae; genus Ginsengibacter. The sequence goes on along the minus strand of JAGWRO010000038.1, from coordinate 282,786 downwards.
AAGCGCATCAAAGAATAAAATCAAGCTAAGATTTATTGCTATTCTGAAAATAAGAACTATAGTAAACCAACAAATTCAGAGGATTTATAGTTTAGTATTAATATTAAATCAACAACGGAAGTTAAAAATTATTTTTTCACACCCTGTTTACAACATTCCCTTCTGTTTGGGTTTCCCTTTAAGTATATTTGGAAGATTGAGCAGAAAGCTGGTAAATCATTGCCTTCTGTTGAAAATTTAATTATTGTAAAAGTAAAGTCTTTAAAATTTCTTTCTTTTGCGCAAAAATTTTATAAAGATTAAATGGCAGATAAAGATTTGTTTGATTATAACGAAGAATCGATTAGAAGTTTAGACTGGAAAGAACATATTCGCCTTCGACCTGGAATGTATATTGGAAAGTTAGGCGACGGAAGCAGTCCCGATGATGGCATTTATGTTTTACTAAAAGAGGTAATCGACAATTGCATTGATGAACATACAATGGGTTTTGGGAAACATGTGGATGTTTCGATAGAAAATAAAACCGTCACTATACGTGATTATGGGCGCGGAATTCCTCTTGGAAAAGTGGTGGATGTGGTTAGTAAAATTAATACCGGCGCCAAGTATGACAGTAAAGCTTTTCAAAAAAGCGTTGGGCTTAACGGAGTGGGAACCAAAGCTGTAAATGCTTTGAGCGAATATTTTAAAGTGACTTCAATAAGAGAAGGAAAGCAAAAAACCGCTGAATTTGAAAGAGGAAAATTAATAAGCGATAATCAGGAAGCGAAAACAACTGAAGAAAATGGAACCTTAGTCACCTTTATTCCAGACGAAAAAATATTTAAAAATTATCATTACATCCGTGAATTTATTGATAATCAATTTTGGAATTATTGTTTCCTCAATGCAGGGTTGGTTATTAATTATAATGGTAAAAGGTATATAAGTAAAAATGGTTTACTTGATTTACTTGAGCGCAAAACCAATGCTGATGAACTTCGCTATCCCATCATTCATTTAAAGGGAGAGGATATTGAAGTGGCTATCACCCATAACAATCAATATGGAGAGGAATATTACAGTTTTGTAAATGGCCAGTTTACAACACAGGGAGGCACGCACCTCGCAGGTTTTAGAGAAGGATATGTAAAAACGATCCGCGATTTTTATAAAAAGGATTATGATGCAACAGATATTCGCGGAAGCATTTGCGCTGCAATAAGTATTCGGGTGCAGGAACCGGTTTTTGAAAGCCAGACCAAAACAAAATTGGGATCGACTTTGATGTATGAAAAAGGTCCGGCTGTTAAAACTTTTATCAGTGATTTTTTAGGAAAAGAATTAAATAATTTTCTTCACAAAAATTCTGCAATCTCAGAAGAATTAAAGAAAAGGATCGAGCAAAATGAAAGAGAAAGGAAAGAACTTTCCGGGATAAAAAAACTGGCAAATGAGCGGGCAAAAAAGGCAAATCTTCACAATAAAAAATTACGTGATTGCCGCTATCATTTTAACGATGAAGCAGAAGGGAAAAATAAGGATGAGATTAATGCCAAACGAATGGAAACAACCCTTTTCATTACAGAAGGTGATAGCGCCAGCGGATCGATAACTAAATCCAGAAATGTAGAAACACAAGCAGTTTTCAGTCTTCGCGGAAAACCTTTAAACAGTTTTGGTTTGACCAAAAAGATCGTTTATGAAAATGAAGAATTTAACCTGTTACAACATGCTTTGAATATTGAATCAGGCTATGAAGACCTGCGTTACAATAACATTGTAATTGCTACCGATGCTGATGTGGACGGTATGCATATTCGCCTATTGCTAATGACTTTCTTCCTTCAGTTTTTTCCTGATTTGGTGAAGAATGGCCATGTTTATATTTTAGAAACTCCATTATTTCGCGTTCGCACTATGCCAGGAAAAAATAAAGAAAAACAGGAAACTATTTATTGCTATGATGAACAGGAAAAAGAAAAAGCGATTTTAAAATTAGGCAGTAAGCCGGAAATAACAAGGTTCAAAGGATTAGGAGAAATTTCGCCGGAAGAGTTTGGGAAATTCATCGGTGATGATATGAAACTTCAGCCGGTAATGCTTTTGCCTGAGATACATATTCAACAATTGCTTGAATATTATATGGGAAAAAATTCGCCTTCACGCCAGGATTTTATTATTGACAACCTGAAAGTAGAAGTGGATTTGGTGGAAGTATAATTAAAAAATTAAATGGATTTTTAATCAAACTAAAATTTAGGATTTAAATGCAGCATGTTGTTTTTCAGCAAGAGGACATAAAAGCACTTTCAAAAAGTTTTGAATTGGATGATTCTTTGAGAGGAAAAATTTATGAAATTAAAGATGATTTTGCCGTGGGGCCCTTAAAAGACATTTATACGAATGACGGAATTGAGGAAAGAAAACAATGGTGGCGGAATGTTTTAGCCGGGGGAGATTATAATGGCAAAGTTGATACTGGTGAAGTAAATGATCCAAAAACTTTAGAAGAAATTCAGGAGAGATTAAGATCAAATGAAGAAGAAACGCTGTGGATATGGATAGCACCAAATAAACATGATGTATCCGGTTATTACTGGCTGATAAGCCAATTGAAAGAATTTGCAGGAAGAATCTATGTTTTGTCTTTAAATAATCTCCCATTTATTAATGACAAAGGACATATTTTTTACCCGGAAAATTTATTTGAGATTCCTCCGAGAGAATTTATAAAGGCTAAGAAACTGGCGCGCCAGGTTACTTCATCCGAATTTGAAATTGACCCGGATGAATGGACAAAAATTTGTAATGAAAATAAAATGGTTCGCATTCTTGAAGGTGCTAAAAAATTGTCACAGCATGATGCCGGCTTTTTTGACAAATATCTTCTTGAATTTATAACCCCTGACTGGCAAAAAGCTAATAAAATAATTCACCAGGTTTTGAATAAATCCAAACAAACTACCGGTGATGCATACCTGCTTTGGAGGCTAAAAGAATTAATTGCTGATGATGAAATTGACGCCCAGGGCGAAATAAAGAATATGAAAGATTTTGAGGTGAAACTAAAGGCTGTTTAAATTTCTGAATTGAATGAAAATAAAAGCGATCCATCATGTGGCGATTTTGACTGACGACTATCAGAAGAGCAAAATGTTTTATACTGAAGTTTTAGGATTTACTGTGGTGGCAGAAACTTACAGGGAAGAAAGAAGGTCGTATAAATTGGATCTTGCGATCAACGGCCATTACCAGGTTGAATTATTTTCTTTCCCTGAATTTAAAGAGCGACAATCATTTCCAGAAGCAAAAGGCTTGCGCCACCTCGCTTTTGCAGTAGATAATATTGAAGAAGCAGTAAACGAACTAATAGTAAAGAAAGTAAATGTGCAGGGAATAAGGACAGATGAACTGACAAATAAAAGATTCTGTTTTTTCTATGATCCCAATGGGCAACCACTGGAATTGTACGAGTTATAAAAATATTTTAAGGGTTGAAGTGAAACGAAAATAAAAATGGCAAAATCAAATAAACAAGAATATAAGCATAGCGATTCCGGAATTTCGGGCCAATATAAAACATGGTTTCTTGATTATGCGAGTTACGTGATACTTGAACGGGCGGTTCCTGCAATAGAAGATGGATTAAAACCGGTACAGCGCCGCATTCTTCATGCGATGAAAGAGATGGATGACGGCAGGTTCAATAAAGTGGCGAATATTATCGGGCAAAGTATGCAATATCATCCGCATGGCGATGCAAGTATAGGCGATGCAATTGTAAATCTTGGCCAAAAAGATCTTCTGATAGAAACCCAGGGAAACTGGGGGGATGTGCGTACCGGCGACGATGCGGCAGCACCGAGGTATATAGAAGCCAGGCCCAGCAAGTTTGCGCTGGAAGTGGCTTTTAATAATAAGACCACCACCTGGCAACTGAGTTATGATGGCAGAAAAAATGAACCCATCACTTTGCCGATGAAATTTCCTTTGTTGCTTGCGCAGGGAGCAGAAGGAATTGCTGTAGGTCTTGCTACAAAGATACTTCCACATAATTTTTGCGAGCTTATTGAGGCAACCATCAAATACTACAAAGGGAAAAAATTTGAATTGTTCCCGGATTTTGCAACAGGAGGAATGATTGATGTTTCTAATTATAATGATGGAATAAGAGGTGGTAAGGTACGTGTGCGCGCAAGGATTGAAGAGGTTGATAAAAAGACAATTGTTATTAAGGATGTGCCTTATGGAACCACCACAACGCAACTTATTGATAGCATCATAAAAGCTAATGATAACGGAAAAATAAAAATTAAAAAAGTAACTGATAATACCGCAGCAGAAGTTGAAATTTTAATTGATCTTGCGCCGGGAATTTCTCCTGATATCACTATTGATGCCTTGTACGCTTTTACGGATTGTGAAATTTCTATTTCTCCAAATGCCTGCGTGATCGAAGGTCAGAAACCTCGTTTTTTGGGGGTAACGGAATTGCTAAAATTTTCCGGTGATCACACACGAAATCTCTTAAAGCAGGAATTGGAAATAAAACTGCGCGAGCTGCAGGATAAATGGCATTATACTTCTCTTGAAAAAATATTTTTTGAAGAAAAGATATATAAAGAATTAGAAAAAAAGCATGAAACCTGGGATAAAGTAATTGCCGCGATTGATAAAGCATTTGTTCCTTTCAAAAAAATATTGCAACGTGAAGTTACCAGGGAAGGTATTCTTAAACTAACGGAGAAGCCTGTACGAAGAATTTATAAATTAGATATTGAAGACCTTATCAATCAAATAAAATCTTTGGAAGACGCAATTGCTGAGGTAAGGCATCATCTTGAATTTCTTACTGAATATGCCATTTCTTATTATGAAGAATTATTACAAAAGTTTGGCAAAGGCCGCGAACGGAAAACAGAAATCAAATTGTTTGATACCATAGAGGCAAAAGCGGTTGCCATCGCCAATACAAAAATTTACGTAAACCGCTCTGAAGGCTTTATCGGCACAAGTCTTAAGAAAGATGAATTGGTTGCTGAGTGCAGCGACCTCGATGACATAATCGTTTTTACCAAGTCGGGAAAAATGAAAGTGGTAAAAGTTGCAGATAAAGTTTTTATTGGAAAAGATATTATTCATGCGTCGGTATTTACAAAAAATGATGATCGCACTACTTATAACATGATTTATGCGGATGGGAAAAAAGGAATCAGTTATGCCAAGCGTTTTAATGTTACCGGCATTACACGCGATAAGGAGTATGACCTTACCAAAGGTGATGAAAAAAGTAAAGTCCATTATTTTAGCGTGAATCCGAATGGCGAAGCAGAAGTGGTTCATATCCTGCTTACGCCTGGCTGCAGCGCCAGGAATAAAGAACTTGATTTTTATTTTGAAACCTTGGAAATACGCAGTCGTAGCAGTATCGGAAACCAGGTTACCAAATATCCCGTGAAATCTATAAGGATGTCGGAAAAAGGAAGATCAACTCTTGATAAACGCCAACTTTGGTTTGACGAAACTTTTGGCAGATTGAATACTGAAGAGAAAGGTCAACTTCTGGGAGATTTTGATGGTGACGATAAAATCCTGGTGATTTATAAAGACGGAAATTATGAATTAACGGGTCAGGAAACCACTCAAAGGTTTGATGCAGACTTAATAGAATTGATAGAAAAATTTGATCCCGAAAAAATTATAACTGCGGTATATCTTGATAATGAAAAGTTGCAGTACAATGTAAAGCGTTTTAAAATTGAAACCAATACGCTGAACAACAAATTCCTTTTTATAAAAGAAGGAAAAGATAACAGGTTGATAAAGGCAACCACTGCAGAAGAGCCTGTACTCCAAATGCAGACGGGTAGGGGTTCGCAGGTAAGGAAAGCGAAAATAAAACTGCACAAAGTGGTAGATGTAATGGGATGGCGCGCGATTGGAAATAAACTTATAGATTATTCGAAATCTGACCAGATGGAGTGGGTGCAACCTGAAAAGCCCTCAGCACAAACAGAACTGTTTGAATAAATTATTCTGAAAAAACTTCGAAATAATAATCCCGTTTTTTTATTTGTTTACTATCTTTTACCCGGAGGAGTAGGTTTGTTGTTTTGTTCGGAAGGTTCAGCCTTCTCATCGGGCATTCTTTGACTTAACTTTGATTCGTCAATATTTCCTTTTGCATCCAGAATGGGCTGAGGAAGAGGTTCTTTTCCTTCAGGAGTAATTTGATTGAAAACTTTTTCGATATGAACCCATTTCCCATCTTTCCATTTTAAACCTTCATAATCCCCATCAGGGATGTAGGTATATTTTTTTTGGGACTCCCCGGTTTCAGAAATTAAATGTTCATAAATAATGATGTCCATGTTTTTGTCGAATGAAAGTTTTGGGCTCGCATTCTTTTTGTATTCCATTACATACCTGTCAATCGGATGTGGATGTATACTATTGTTTTGAAAACTAAAATACGGTCCACCAAAAACAGGTTCTCCATCTTTAAAAGTTAATACTTCAATAAATTTTCTATCACTTACCATGTTGTTATCATCAAAACCAAGTAATGTATAATAGTTTTTTCCGAAAGCTTTTTCTTCAATGATTTTATAATATAAGGCACCTATCCATGCACGGTTGCTTGTGACGGTATCATCAATGTGATTGATCAGATCGGTTTTATCAATCAGGGGGAAAAGTTTTAAGGAACCATCCGGTGTGTTCATTTGTATCGCCCCATGCTGGCGTATTATATCACCATTGATCACCAATTGCCAGGTAAATATTTTAAAAGTACTGTCCCGTGGAACCACTTTTGCAATGCTTATCAAAGAATCAAAAGGATAATAAAATGAATTCTTTATTTGTAAAGCGCGTACCAGGGTTCTTGTAAACTGGCTGTCAGCAGTAAAACGTTCTTCAACGTTTCTTCCGTTTAATATTTGATACGCGGCCTTTTGTAAAGTATCTTCTTTTTTCTGTAATATTTTTTTGCTGGCAGCAGAAATATGCTGGCCAAATGAAGTATTTGCCGATAAAAAAATGGATATTAAAAAAACAGCAAGCTTATTCATTTAAAATGTTTGAACAAAATAAACTTTAATTCAGGTAAATTATTGTTAACCGGATAATATTTAACTATCTTATAATGCTTTTGCTACTGAAATGAGGTCATCGAAAACAAGATCAATATCGGGGTGGTCAAGCGGAATTTCTTTGCGTGTGGTTGGAAGAAAAATATTAATTGCTACCCCTAAATTTCTTCCAAATTTCATATCGCTTAATGTATTTCCAATCATTAAACTTTTTGAAAGATTGATCTCAGGGAAATCTTTCATTGCCTGTAAACCCATTCCTGTATTGGGTTTTCTGTTTTCGCTTTCCATTTCGGTGCACACATATATTTGGTCAATTCTTCCACCAGCCGCTTCAATTTCCTCCTGCATATTTTTATGAATAAGATGAAGGTCTTCAATTTTTGTAACACCTTTGGCAACACCCCGCTGGTTGGTAATAATTACAATAATGCCCAGTTTTTTATTAAAAATTTCAAAGGCTTCTTTTACGCCTTCGTAAAATTTAAATTCATCCCAGGTATGAATATAATCCTCATGCTTTTCATCATTCATCACGCCATCTCGATCAATGAAAAGGGTCCATGAAGAATCAATGTTTTTTAAATTTTTCAAGAATGAATAAGAGTTTTTTGGAGGTGAACAAACAAATTAAGCTAAAAACAAATTCAGTAATGAAGCAATTCTTTCTGTGCTCTTTCGTAGTCTTCAGGTATCCCGATATCAATAAAATATTTATCCTGGATCATTCCATATAGTTGTGGCTTTCCTTCGGCATTTAGCACTTTTTTTTCAAGATAATCTTTTTCAAAAGAAAATTTTTCAGGCAAATTTTCTTTTGAGAATTCAGGAATATTCAATGCATACATTCCACCATTAATCAAACCGGAAGAATAAAATTTCTTTTCTTTAAAACTTTTTATTGAAAGGTCTTCGTTTAATTCAACAGCGCCATAGCGATCAAAATTATACATTGGTTTTAAACATAACGAACAGGCAGCAGTATTTCGCTGATGAAATTTATCCAGTAAATCAACATCTATTTTGTAAAAGGTATCTCCATTACATACCAATACATTTTTTTGAGAAGTTTTTTTGACTGCTAATTTTATAGCGCCACCAGTTCCCATCGGTTCTGTTTCTAAGGTTATTTTATAAGGTAACTGCTGATAATTTTTATCCAGGTATTCTTCTATTACTTCATGTAGATAGCCAACGCTGAAAATAAAATTTTCAATTCCGTTTTTTTGTAAAAACTCTATAAGGTAATGCAGGAAAGGTTTTCCGACAACCGGTGCCATGCATTTGGGAACATCAGAAACCACAGATCGTAACCTGGTTCCCAGTCCTCCTGCAAGAATGATGGCTTCTTTAATCATTGGTATCCTGAAAATAAATTTCTTCTACAAACTGGCAAATGATATGCCCGAGCGTGATATGACTTTCCTGTATTCGTGGTGTGTCATCAGAAGGAACATTGATGAGTATATCGGAAAGTTTTTTCAATTTTCCACCGGTAGATCCTGTAAAAGCTATGGTAATCATTTCTTTTTCCTTTGCCTCTTCAAAGGCTTTTACAATATTTTTACTGTTGCCAGAGGTGCTTAATCCTACAAGCACATCTCCCTTGTTCCCGATTCCTTTAATCAATCTTGAATAAATGACGTCATAGCTGTAATCGTTTGCTACAGCAGTGATATACGAGGTATTGCAGTGCAAAGCCTCTGCCGGCAAAGCGTCTCTGTCCGTATAAAACCTTCCGCTGAATTCGGCTGCGAGGTGCTGCGCGTCAGAAGCGCTTCCTCCGTTTCCGCAAAACAAAACTTTATTTCCTTTTTCAAATGCATTTACGATTATGTTTACTGCATCATTTACCCCAAGCAATAACCTGTCATCAGTAAGAATATTTTGTTTGACTTCAATCGAAGCCTGAATTATCTTCTTTATTTTTTCCATTAACTATTTTTAAGACCCAAAGGTAAAATCATTTATTGTTTTAATTAAATCAGACACTCCAGGTTGAAAGGCCATGTTTGGTAAAGGTGTAATTTTTCACTTCGCCACCAAACCTTTTTAATTCTTCGATAACGGCATGATGAGTATTTCCCGGGCAGTAAAATATCATAAAACCACCGCCGCCCGCGCCGCTTATTTTTCCTCCGGTAGCCCCGGCTTTTTTAGTGGCTTCATAAATCTCTTCAATTCTGCTGTTACTGATATTGTCGGCCATCCTGCGTTTTTGCTGAAATCCAAAATCTAATATCGCACCAAATTCATCTAATTTTCCTTTCAATAAAGCTTCCTTCATCATTCGCGCCTGCTCTTTCAACTGGTGCATTGCTTCAATGCTTTTTTCATTTTTATTGTTCACATTTTTTACCTGTTCGTCAATGATAGAAGCACTTTCGCGGCTGGTTGCGGTAAAATATAAAACAAGATTGTTTTCAAGTTCATGCAGATATTGCGATTTGATTCGTAAAGGATTTACGATCACTTTATCCTCTTCGTAAAATTCCATGAAATTTACACCGCCAAACATAGCTGCATATTGATCCTGCTTTCCGCCCGTGAGTTTTAGATCATTTCTTTCAATCTGGTAAGCGTAATGGGCAATATCATAATCGCCCAATGGAAGTTTAAGCCATTCAACAAAAGCGCCGATTATGGCCACTACCAAAGTTGAAGAAGTACCAAGGCCTGAACCTGCAGGCGCATCTACAAAAGTAGACAGCCTGAAACCGGAAACAGGTAATTGATAATCTTTATAAATACGGTTATAAACGCCTTTTAGAAGATCAAGTTTGCCATCAATGGGAAGTTGTGGCGACCATTCAAATTCCTGTTGTTCTTTTCTATCCAATGCCTCAACAATTATTTTATTTTCTTCCAGAGGTTCAATATTGGCATAGGCAAAAAGAGAGACAGTAGCATTTAAAATAGCGCCACCAAACTGATCGCTGTAAGGGCTTACATCAGTTCCTCCGCCAGCAAGGCCAATACGTAATGGAGCTTTACTACGGTATATCATTCAGGTAAATTTCTTTTAAAAAATTAGTGGGACTTATAACAGGCAATGATGGAAAAAGAAAAGAAAAATCTTTCACATTTCGCGTGATAAAATAATCCATTTTATTTTTTACTGCTAAAAAGTAGAGAAGTCCGTCTTCAATATCCTTAAATTTTTCAATAGGGTAGTATAAGATATCTTTTGAAAAAGGAATAGCATGAACGGTTTTACACATTTCCCTGAAAGCAGATAAAGGGTCAATTCTTTTTTCTTTTCGAAGAATATAAAATGTAGTGGCTATAACACTTTCAGAAACATATAAATCAATTTTTTCTTTTCCTGCCAGGATAAATATTTCATTGATGGAGTCTAATTCATTCATCCTTTCCATCAGCAGATCGATAATGATGTTAGTATCCAGAAAAATTCTATAGGCCATATTTCTCATTCAGATGTTTTTCTTTCAATTTTTCAATTTGTTCATCTGATATTTCAACAGGGTAAGTATATTTTCTTATTCGTTCAAGAAGCGAAGGTTCAGATTTTTTAGTCTTTTTATTTGAATTGCTTTTTGAAATTCTATCCAAATATTCTTCTACCATGGAAGAAAGGCTGGTTTTTCGATTTGCACTTACCCGCTTTGCGCGAGCTACTATTTTATCGTCAATGTTTAAAGTTAATTTGGTTTTCATAACTTATTTTGTATAAAGTTACGTAACTTATTCTATTTTACGTAGGTGTTGATTTCCATATTTAAAATCGCTTCCACCATATTCTTCCAACTGTATTTTTTCTTTTCTTCCCGAAGATTTGGTAAAAAATAATTTTCGCCCAATTCAAAATATTCGTTTATTTTTTGAGCAATACTTTCCGCGGTTGCCTCGGCTACCAAGCCCACCTTTTTATCGGGAACCATAGAAGGCAAGCCGCCAACATTGGTAACGATCATTGGAATTTCAAAATGGTAAGCGAGGGGAGTTACACCACTTTGCGTAGCGCTGCGATAGGGCTGTATTACACAATCAGCCGCGCATAAATAATATTTTACTTCGCTGTCAGAAATGAAGTGAGTATGTAAAATCAAATTGTCTTTTATTTCGACATCATTTAAAAGAGATGTATAGTTTTTTTCATCATCATAAAATTCTCCTGCAATTAAAAGTTTTAAATTCTGAATTTTAAATTCTGAATTCATAAGTTTAAAGGCATTCAATAAAATATCCAATCCTTTATATTTCCTGATAAATCCAAAAAATAAGATCACTTTATCTTCTACATTAATTTCCAGTTTTCTTCTCGCTTCTTCTTTGCTTATGATTGATCCAAAATTATCATACAAAGGATGAGGTACCAACTTCGCAGGTTTGTTAGCAGCAAATAATTTCAGGTCAGCAAAAACTTTCTCACTCATAGTGATAAAGCCATCAATGGGTTTTACAAAATATTTGGTGAATGCTTTGTCTCCCGGCCTTTTCTCATGGGGTAAAATATTATCTGCAATGCAAATCACTTTTGTATAATGATTGGTTTTTATTCTCCTTAAAATAGTGCCAAGGCAAGGGCCCATAAAAGGCAACCAATATCTTACAATAACAATGTCTGGTTTTATTTTTTTTATTTCATTTCCAACAGAAATCCAGTTAAGAGGATTTATAGAATTTATTTTTATTTTGATAGGAATCCCTTCCGGCGCCGGTTCCGAAGAATATTGGGTGCTTCCCGGAAACAAAAAAGAAGGATATTGATACGAAAATGTGTAAATGGTTGTATCAAATCCTTCATCAATAAATTCTTTTGCCAGCCGCTCATTAAATGTAGCAATACCGCCGCCCCGTAAAGGATAGGCTGAACCGATAATAATAATTTTTTTGGAAGGCAAGTGAAATAAATTTTGGTCTTATTTGTTGGTTTACTATGGAAAGATATTCAACTTTTTTTAGGAATATATTTGTCGGATTGGCTAATTAGCTGATCTGCTAATTAATCTTATCTTCAATCAAATAATGATTTCTTTCAGGGCCGTTTCTTGAAATGAGCTCCCCTAAAAATCCCGCTAAAAAAAGTTGAGAACCGATTACCATCGCAACCAATGCTATGAAAAATAAAGGTCTTTGCGTCATCCCGGTTTCATCAAAAAAGAATTTGCTTATTGCCAGGTAAAGGAAAACAATAAAGCCGAATAAAAAGGATAAAGTACCCCATAATCCAAAAAAGTGCATAGGGTTTTTCCTGAATTTTCCAACAAACATAATGGAGGCTAAATCAAGCAAGCCATTGATAAAACGATTCCATCCAAACTTGGTAACTCCATATTTCCGGGGACGATGTTCTACCACTTTTTCACCAAATTTTTTGAACCCTGACCATTTCGCAATCAAAGGAATATAGCGGTGCATTTCCCCATAAACTTCTATACCTTTTACTACTTTATTTTTATACGCCTTCAATCCGCAATTAAAATCATGGAGATAAATTCCACTCGCCTTTCTTGTTGCAGCATTATATATTTTAGAAGGAATATTTTTTGAAAGTGTGTTGTCGTATCTTTTTTTCTTCCAGCCGCTCACGATATCATAATCCCCTTCAAGTACCATCCTTCGCAGTTCTGGTATTTCATCAGGGCTATCCTGCAAATCAGCATCCATTGTTATTACCACATCGCCTTTTGCCATTTTAAAACCTTCATTAAGGGCGGCGCTTTTTCCATAATTGCGTTGAAATTTAATTCCTTTAATTAATGGATTCAATGCATGCAAATCTTGTACAACCGGCCAGGAATTATCAGAACTTCCATCATCAACCATGATAACCTCATAGCTGTAATTATTTTCGTTCATTACACGCCTTATCCAGGCTTCCAATTCGGGCAAAGATTCTTCTTCATTGTAAAGCGGAACTATTACAGAGATATCCATGTAGAAACAAATTTAGCGGTCAATCTCAATTGGCCTCGGATTTTTTTTAGTGATACCTGCGCCTATTAATGAAGCAAGTGCGCCAAAAATAAGATATCCGAGCAAAGTTCCGGCAATAAGAAATACCATGAAGAATTTTTGAGTAAAGCCAAGAGCCTGTTTGATCTGTTCCTGGGACATTTGGCCTTTTGACTCCATGCTTTTACGCGCGGCGTCCATTGCCTTATCCCTGATGTCAGGAAAAAGGTAAACGAAAATCACGATATAAACAATCATGATGGCAGTTACGATCGCAGCTATTTTAAAGCCGTGAGCAAAATAATTGCCGAAAGTAGAATTGTGGTCGATTTGTTTCCCGTAAAGATTGACTGACCAAATAATTCCGACAATAAAAATGGCATAGCTCACATATTGCAGCCAACTGCTTGAATTCATGTTTAGAAAATAAGTGGCTAATGCAATTACAATAAGTACTAAAGAAATGATAATTCCTTTGGTAGTGGAAGGTGTTACAGTTTGTTCCATGGTAAAATTTATTTATTCAAATGTAGCCTGTCTTTGTTGAATATCCCAATTACTTTTCCTCTTAGTTGATGGTTGATAAAAGCATTGTTTTTGCTTTTAGACAAAATGTCTTTTTCTTCAAAAAAATATTCTTCATTGGGAACAAATAAAGTAAGATTGGCTTTTTGGCCCGCTTCAATAGATGGCGAAGGCCGGTTAAAAATTTTACGTATATTTTCGGATTGCATTTTTACAAAAGTCTCAGTGGAAACACCACAAATTGAAGATGCGCCGTATACACTTTCTAAAGTCTCCATTCCATTTTTTGCATATTGAAATTCGCAAACTTTATGGTCCCAATCCTGAGGCTGGTGATGAGATGCAATAAAATCGATCGTTCCTTTTTTAATTCCTTCGCGCAAAGCATCGCGGTCTTTTTTGGTACGCAAAGGAGGATTGACTTTTAAATTAGTCTCATAATCCCTGATATCTTCATCACAAAAAAACAAATGGTAAGGCGTTACCGAACAGGTTACTTTCAACTTTTCTTTTTTAGCCTCAGCTATCAATTGCAAAGATTTTTCGGTAGAAATGCCGGTGAAATGAATTTTAGAATTTGTATATCTTACCAACTCTATATCCCTTGCTATCATTAGTTCTTCGGATAATGCCGGCTTTCCCTGTAAGCCTAATTTAGTTGACATTTCACCTTCATTCATCAGTCCATAGGTGCCGATAGTTTTATCATCCGGTAATTGAATGATGGTTCCATCTATTGCAAGAATGTACTCCAAAGCTTTTTGCAAAATACCTGAAGACTGAACAGGAGCAGTGCCATCAGAAAACGCAATGGCGCCATAATTAAACATATCGAACATTTCGCTTAATTCTTTGCCTTCTGCATTTTTGGTAATTGCGGCAATCGGGTGAATAGTAACCGGTAAATGTCTGCCTTTTTGTAACAGGTATTCTACCTGGCTTTTATTAGAAACTGCAGGTTGGGTATTGGGGATCAACATTACTTCGGTAAAGCCCCCGGCTGCAGCAGCACTGGCACCACTTTCCAGGGTTTCTTTATATTCCTGGCCAGGATCACAAAAGTTGGCGAAACAATCCATCCATCCAACCGAAACATGGAGCTCTTTTATGTTTATCGTTTCATCAGCTTCATCTTCATCATCACAGACTTTAGAAATGAAGCCATTTTCAATAAAAATATTTTTGATTTTTCCGTGGAAAGGGGAAGATGGAGAAAGTATGGTTGCGTTTTTAATTAAAACCTTCATTAGGTTTATCGTAAAATTTTGTTGCGACAAATGTAGATGAAAATTTATAAATCAACCACAAGGTTTCAATGTTATTTATACAAAAAAATTGTTTTAAGGTAAGTAACACAGTAAATAAGGAAATAAGTTGTTTTTATGTTTTGCTACTTCGACCTGATGGCAACTACCGGATCAAGGCGCGAAGCACTTAATGCAGGAATAATTCCCGCGAGGATGCCGATAACAATGCAAATGGAAATGGCAAGAAAAAGAATTCCCCCGGATATAAAAACAGGAAAATTAAATAGGTTGGTGAAAATAAGCGTGAGTAAATAAACAAGGATTAAACCTATGATTCCTCCTAAAATGCATATAATAGCTGATTCTAAAAGAAACTCTGAAAGAATACTTCTCTTCTTTGCGCCGATCGCTTTTTTTAAGCCGATAATAGGTGTGCGTTCTTTTACAGTTACAAACATAATGTTGGCAATTCCAAAAGCTCCTACAACCAGGCTTAAAATACCAATAGCCCAGCCGCCAATATTGATGTTGGCGAATAAGGAACTTACACGTTCGGTAGCTCCTGAAATCTGGTTAACTGCAAAATTATCTTCCTGTTTCGGGCTTAATTTTCTAATTGACCTCATTACTCCTTCAAGATCATCTGCCAGTTCCTGGGAACTAATATTGTTTTTGCCGGTTACAATAATTTTGGGAGAACTGTATTTTTCATTGATCAGATTTCTTGCAAAACGATAGGGCACAAGAATGCTTTGGTCATAATCCATACCTATCATTGATTTTCCTGTCTTTTCAATTACACCAATAATAATTGCTTTATGTTTTTTTACATTTACTTCTTTCCCTACTGCAAGCGCAGGATTCCCAAATAAATTTTCAGCATTTGAGTATCCCATAATCACAACTGCGCTACCGGATGCAAATTCAGCACCGGAAATAAATCGTCCATACTCAATTGTTACAGGTTGGATATCATTTTCCTCTTCACTAATTCCATACATTTGAACACCTTCAAGCGCATAACTTTTATATTCAATATTTATAGGTTGGTTTATTAAAAATGCAACATTTTTTGCAAGAGAACTTCTTTCTTTAATAAGCTTTACTTCATCAAAAGCAGGTTCCGGACGATTTATAAATTTCCACCAGGGATAATCAGGTCCATTGTGGAAATACTGCCATTTATCAATATAAATCGTGTTGGAGCCAAGGCTTTCGATTTGATTTTGAATATTTGTCTGCAGGCTGTTAACTGTTGCCAGTACGCCAATAATACAAAATATGCCAAAAGAAATGCCAATAAGTGAAAGAGAAGTACGCAATTTATTTACCATCAGTTCCTGCATGGTTAACCGGAAAGAACTTGCCAGAATATTGAAGGTTTTGCGCATGAGTACAAATTTAATGTTTCTCTTTTGTAAGCATAAAAAAATATGGTGAAAGGTAAAAACAAACGATAAAATTCCGCTAAGCGAATTAGCTCCGATTTATTTATACAATTTGAATTCGGTAATTTGCCATTTTTAAAATTTGACTTTTGATATCTGCAAAAGAAAACCTTAGGCTTCAGAAAATACTTATTCTTGTTGCGATAACACTGTTTATTGTGAAATTGATTGCATGGTTTATGACCGGTTCCCTGGCTATTCTGACTGATGCACTGGAAAGTATTGTAAATATTGTTGCAGGATTTTTAGGGTTGTATAGCTTGAACTTATCTGCAAAGCCGAAAGATGCAGATCATCCATACGGGCACGGCAAAGTGGAGTTCCTATCGGCAGGAGTTGAGGGAAGTCTTGTAATTATTGCCGGCTTTTACATTATTTATAAAGCCGTACAAAGTTTTTTTTATCCTCACGGGATACAAAAATTAGATGTTGGGATTTTACTGATAACCGCCACGGCTGTGGTCAATTTTATTACCGGAAAGATCTGTATTAATACAGGCAGAAGAAACAATTCGATGCAATTGATCGCAGGGGGAAAACATTTGGTCACGGATACTTATTCTACTGCTGCCATTCTCGCAGGCCTGGCTGTTATTTATTTTACAGGCTATAATTTTATTGACAGCCTCATTGCTTGTATCGTTGGCGGTATCATCATTTATGCAGGATATAAGATTGTGCGGGTGTCCGTTGCCGGTATAATGGATGAAGCAGATGAAAGAATATTAAAAGATATTGTAAACCTCCTTAATAAGAATCGTAAAGAGAATTGGATCGATCTTCATAACATGAGGATCATAAAGTATGGAAGCACGCTGCATTGTGATTGTCATCTTACTGTTCCATGGTATTTGAATGTACATGAATCTCACGAAGAAATAGAATCACTTGGTGCATTGATAAAAAATGAATTTGGAACAGCAGTTGAATTATTTGTTCATTCTGATGCCTGCTGTGATTTTTCCTGCAAAATTTGTTCGAAACAAAACTGCATGGTTCGCAAACATGTTTTTGAAAAAAGAATTACCTGGACAATAGCCAATATTTCAAACGATGCAAGGCATAATATCCTAACTCCGGATTAACAAAAAAATGCCCCCTCATGGAAATGAGGGGACTCCAAAATTCAAAAACTGATTATCCATTAAGATTATTATCCATTCTTTAGATAAAGGCCAAAGCCTTGTACCTCGTCTTTGGTTTAAAGATTTAAATAGTTTGAATCATCATGTAAGTTGTCAATGGATTTAAAACAGCTGAATATGGGCATTAGCATTATAAAATAAAGGTTAGCAACGGATTGTGATACTAAAACGATACTAACCTTTAAATATTTTATTGAGGAAAAATTAGAGTAAAGTTGCCTTTTGTTTCGTAAAAAGCACAGAAAAAATACTAAGTTATTCTTCTAAATTCACGCAGATTTTACTTAAAGAGGAGGGCTACGCTAAATGCGGCTGCAGCAGCCAGGGCACCAATCAGCATTACCTTTAACGCGCCTGATAAAACAGGAACACCGGTGACCTTACTTTTAAAATAGCCGAAAACAAATAAGCAAATCAGTGTGGCCACCACTGAAAATTTTAAAGCTTCTCTTGAATCTGTAATAAAAAAGTAAGGGCTTAAAGGAATAATTCCACCAACGGCATAAGATAATCCGATGTTCAATGCACTTTTAGTAGCGCGTCGTGGGTCAGGCTTATCAAGTCCTAACTCAAACTTCATCATAAAATCAACCCATTGTTTTTTGTCTTTTGCAATTTCCTCTGTTGCCTTCACCTGTATCTCTTCACTCAACCCGAGGTTTTCAAAGAAATCCCGCACTTCCTTTTTTTCCATTTCCGGAATTCTTTCTACTTCTTCATACTCTCTTTTTAATTCACTGTTGTAGTGGTCTTTTTCGGTTTTACCGGCAAGGTAGCCTCCCAATCCCATGGCTATGCTCCCAGCTACAATTTCTGCAATGCCTGCTATTACAATAATAGAACTATTGGCTACCGCACCGGTGAGGCCGGCTGCTAATGCAAACGGAACGGTAAGGCCATCACTCATGCCGATAACCACATCTCTTAAAAAATCTGAGCTTTCTAAATGTTCTTCTTCGTGTTGATGATCGTGCATAATAGGGTTGTTAGTTAAGAGTTATGTGTTATCAGTATTCAACCTTTATAAGAAATTTTATAAACTACACCATTATAATCATCGCTTACCAGCAAAGAACCATCTTTTAAAAATTGTACATCAACCGGGCGGCCGTTCGCTTCTTTGTTATCCTGTAACCAGCCATAGGCAAATGGTATTGGATCAGAATAATTTCCAGTACTGTCCATTTTTAAAACTACTACACGGTAGCCATCAGGAATGCTTCTGTTCCAGCTTCCGTGTTCAGCGATAAAAATAGCATTTTTATATTCTGCCGGAAACTTATTTTCTTTATTGAATCTTATACCCAACGATGCAACATGGGCGCCTAATAATTTTACAGGCGGTGTATAATCTGCACAATTTTTCCCTTTCCCGAATTCAGGATCGGGAATATTTCCCTGGTGGCAATAAGGAAATCCGAAATTCATTCCTGCCTGAGGTGCCTTATTTAATTCATCGCTTGGAATGGTATCGCCCAAATTATCACGACCGTTATCAGTAAACCACATTTCTTTGGTATCAGGATTCCAATCAAACCCTACTGAGTTCCTTACACCGGTTGCATAAATTTCAAAACCTGTACCATCCGCATTGATTCGGCAAATAGTTCCATAATAAGGCTTTGTGGGAATACAAACATTGCAGGGAGCACCCACACCCACATACAATTTATTATCAGGGCCAAAAGAAATGTACCGTAATCCATGATGCGCATCTGAAGGGAACTTATCATAAACTACGGTGGGTTTTGGAGGATTAACCAAATTCGATTCTATATTATCCATTTTGTAAATAGTTGAGCTGGCGCCGATGTACAAACTTCCATCTTTAAAAGCAACACCATTTGCAGAATTAAGCCCGCTTGCTATTTCATAAACGCTATCGGCATTGCCGTCGTTATTTTTATCCGGTATGGCATATACTTTGTCATTGCGGGTACCTACAAAAACAGTTCCTGCAGGAGAAACGCAAAGGCTTCTGGCATTCGACACTTCAGCATATACGCTTATTTTAAAACCATCCGGTAATTTTATTTTATCCAGCTTGTATTTATTGAAAAGCGCATTATTTGTTGTTTCACTGGTGTTCGCAACTGTAGAAGTATTTGAATTTTTGTTTGCATTATTACAACTTGCTGCCAAAATCAAAAAGGAGAAAATAGCGAGTGTAAAAACAATTTTTTTTGCGGGAGAATTAGAAAGGTACATAAAAAAAGATTTATTGGGTGAACGTGATGGCATAAGAGCCACAATTAGTTCGCCAATTTCCGAAATAAATTTCAGAGTTATCAAGAAGTAATTAAAAATTTCAGAAAGTGTGCAATGGTAAGTGTGATATTTTGTTGATGGCGTAATTGATCAGTAATACTCTTAATTTAGTAAATTAAAAAAAGAATAAAAGTAAAATGACAAGCAACAACGACAAACTTTTTTTTGCTCCGCAGCTTTTAATCAATAATGGGATTAAGGATATTTCTTTTTATGCAAAAGCATTTGGCGCCACAGAAAATCTTTGTTTCTATAATGAGGATGGCAGTATTCATGTTGCTGAGCTATCTATTGATGGAACTATATTTCACCTACATGAAGTAACAAGACCATACTTCTTTTCTCCTGGCAAGCATCATGGCACAACCGCTATAATCGGTTTGTTTGTTCCGGATGTTGATACTGTTATGGATAAGGCAATTAAAGCTGGGGCAAAGCAAATATCTCCGGCGAAAGATTATGAATACGGTTATCGCCAGGGGGAAATAGAAGATCCGTTTGGACATCACTGGCTCATAGAAAAGAAAATTTGATATGTATTTTGCCTGGATCAAAAAAATTACTGCCCGTAATTTGCAGCTACGGATGCCTGGCAATATATTATGGAAAGGTCAGTGATAAAACAGACTTCTACCAAAGCTGGTAAATTTACCGGGATCCTGTTAGATACAGTTTGCAATAGCAGAAGGAAAATTGCGATTTTGCCAGCAGACAAAGAAATAACAGGGATTCTTATTTTCTTAGTCTTCTAATAGTTTTGCCAAAAAAAGAAGTTCATTCTTTTTATAGAGTTGTTCCGGATCGTTGAAGCATTTACTAAATTCTTCAAGCAGGTGTTGAATGATCCTTTTATCATTCAATGGTTTAAAGTAAGAAGGAACGGGAGGTACAGAAATTCGTTTAAAATAACTTTCCACATCTTTTTGTGAGTATACCTGCCCGTTAAGCGGATCAATATAAAAATTAATTTTTTCAGATTGTTGTTTGGACGGATTTGGAAACTGGTAATCAATATCGAAATAAGCCAATATAAATTGTTTGGGAATATTGATAGCTTTTGCCGGGATGTCCAGTAATTCGCTGAGAATGAGATAAAGAATACCGTTGGTAATAGAATTTCCTCTTTTATTTTCGATCAGTTTGGTGATCATAAAATCTTCTTTTATCTCGTAGCTTACTTCGTTTCCTTTTAGTCTATAGTAACTGTATAAAATTCCTGAGATCACATTTACCTGTTCTAAAGGAGTAAGATAACTGTTGAGTTCAAGCCAGATATTTCTTCTGATCTTTTCTATTTCCTGCAGTGTAGAAGTAGCGATCATTTCAGGATAACAATATTTTGCAACCAGCAATGAACCATGCAACAATTCACAGGTTCCGTTTTTCCATTCGGTAAATTCTTGAACAAGATCCCTGAAATGTAATTTGTGAATGATCAGCTCAATTCGCCCCTGTACATTTTCATCAGGGCTGTTCTCCCATAAGTTTTCGAGATTGGGAATAATGGCACGTCCATGAGAAATAATGCGTTCGGTAACGGTGCTGAAAACTTCATCATCAGGATCATCTATTAAATGAAAGAGGGCCGATATTTCTTTGTTTTCAAGCATCTAAAAAAATAATAAAATAAGTTTAATGTTGTAAAGATAGAAAAGTTTTAAAAAAAGCTTTCGTAACTGCCGCTAAATAATCAAATTATTCTGCTTTGTTTTTTCGGGGATTTTTGATAACAACCATAAGCAGAATTCCAATTGCAAAACCTTTTTAAAAGGCCAGATAAAAAATCAGGAACAGAAAAATAATGATCAACAATAAAAGAAATAATCAAAATCAATAATGCAAATCCTGTTTTAAATCTATCTATCCATCTATGCTTTTATAAAAATAATATTTACTGTGAAATAAAAAAAGCTTTTTATCAAATATAAATTTCGTTTATAGATTACTGTTGTAGCTGGTTTATTACAAGGAAAGAGAAGTAGTAAACGAACATATTGCATAGATTTTTATTTAGATTAAAATTGCTATAAGTTTTTAAAAATTGATCAAAATAAAAACCTTTTAAAATATTTATATTTGTAAGTCTTAAATTAATCTATGGAAAATAAAATAGCGTTGATAACAGGTGGAAGCCGTGGCTTGGGAAAAGAAATGGCAATTCGCCTTGCTGAAAAAGGAGCAGATATTGTGATCACTTATGTCAGCAAAAAGGAAGCGGCAGAAGAAGTCGTAAAAGATATAGAAGCAAAAGGCAGTAAGGCGGCAGTATTAAAATTTGACGCCAACGATATTAAGGGCATCGCATGTTTTGTTGATCAGTTTAAAGAAATACTTTCTTCGAAATGGGACACCGACAAATTTGATTTCTTAATTAATAATGCGGGCAATGGCGACAATATTCCTTTTGCAGAAGCCACTGAAGAACAATTTGATCTTTTTATGAACATTCATTATAAGAGTGTTTATTTTCTTACACAAAAATTGCTGCCGCTGATGAATGACAACGGAAGAATCATTAATCTTTCGTCAGGCACAACTAAATATGTGATTCCTGCTTACCCGCTTTATGCACCAATGAAAGGAGCTGTAGAAGTATTGACGAGATACCTTGCAAAAGAAGTGGGGCCAAGAGGCATTACCGTAAATGTAGTTGCCCCGGGCCCAGTTGAAACAGATTTTAATAACGGAGGCAACAGAGATATTCCTGAACGCAAAAAGTTTTTGGCTGCCCGCACAGCCTTAGGAAGGGTAGGGCTTCCGGAAGATATTGGCGGAGTGATCGCTTTTATTTGCAGTGACGATGCGCGTTGGATCACCGGACAAAGAATTGAAGTTTCGGGCGGAATGAATTTGTAAATTCCTTCAAAAAGTTTTTAAAAGTTGTGTTGCTAATGATAAAAAATAATCACCTTGAAAAGATAATTTGGACAATTTTCTTTTCTTTTTTTGCGTCTGCGTTTTCTGTTGCTACGGGTCAACAGATTGGTAAAACCGAAATCACCAAATGGCAAGATGGAAAGACAGCCGCCGTTTCCATAACTTACGATGATGGCTCTTCCAATCAATTTAAAACTGCGTTGCCGATAATGGAACGAATGAAACTTCTGGCAACTTTTTTTGTAATTACCGGCCCGATAAAGGGTTCTGTGTATCCGCCAAAATTTGTTGGCCGCCCCATTAAAAATATTATTGCTGAGACCGCCACTGTTCCAACTAATGCCAATAATTTTTTTGAACGTGCTTCTGCCTCTTTGTATTTGGGATATGCGGGAACGTTACCTTATTATAATAGGGCGGATGAATGGTATGAATCAGGCAAAAAAGAAAAAGCATACAAGGTAATGGACAGCCTTTATGCCGCCGTAAGGAATAACGATCTGAAACCAGGAAAAGATACCAGTATGGAGATGGCGCAGGAAGAAGGACTCACATGGCAAGATTTAAAAAATGATGCAGCTAAAGGATATGAAATTGCGAGCCACACAGTAACTCATGCACACCTGGCGATTTTAGATACAGCGAATATGGGGTATGAACTCAGGAAAAGTAAAGCAGAAATACTGAACCAACTTGGACCAAAATATACTTTCTCTGCCGAAGTTCCTTTTGGTATTGAAGATCCGCGCGTAATGAAATATGGTTTTCCTATTTATCCCGCGTTGCGCAATTCAATGCCAGAGCCATGGATGAAAGAGATCAATCGTGGTTATAAAGACCAGCCGGGAAATTCAGACAAAGAATATGTGCAATGGCAACGGGGCCCTTTGTCAAAAACGCCGATGAGTTTAATGAAATCGTGGGTTGATACTTCTTTAGCACACGATAATATTTGGCTGGTGTTGGTTTTTCATGGCATTGATGATATTGGTTGGGAGCCAACGCCTCATGAAAAACTGCAGGAATATTTTCAGTACATAAAAGATAAGGAAAATGATATTTGGGTAGCGCCCTTTGGCAATGTGGCGAGATATGTAAGAGAAAGAATGAGTGCGAAAGTTGATAGTAAAAGCACAAACAATAAAATAATTGTTGAACTTTCTCAATCGTTGGACAACAAAATGTATGATGAGCCTTTAACGCTTAAAACATATGTTCCTTCTAACTGGAAAAAGGTTGAGATAAAAAGACGTGACGGCAAGCAGGAGTTGCAAACACAAAAAGATCAAAACGGAACTTTTGTTTTTTACCAGGCAGTGCCTGCTGGGGGAACTATAGAAATTATCCAAGATTAGATTATAATATAATAATGTTTTTTTGTTTGTTTACTGTCTTTTTTTTAGCGCCAGCGAATTTGTAATTCAAAAAAGGATTTTTCTTTTTAACTTTATAAATCTCTGATAACGAAGTGGAAGGTTTTTATTTTCTTCGTTTTTAATAAACGTATTACTAACAAATAACTAAGGTTCCTTTTTAAAATCATCAAATATCTTTCCGCATGAAACAAATCCACAGTAAGTTTTTAGGTTTTATCATTATGCTGTTGCTCCCATGGTCAGTATTTTCTCAAAGTAGTTCCTGGAGTGTAAAAAATGAGGAACTGCAGGACCACTGGCAAATACAATCTTCTGATAAAGAGTCTGCAACAGGAGGAAAAATTTCTACCTTAAATTTCAAACCTTCAAACTGGTATGTTGCAAAAGTTCCCAACAGCACTTTAGGAACTTTGGTGGATGATGGTGTTTTTAAAAATGTATACTTTAACCGTAATCTTGAAAAAATTCCTGCCAGTTTATTTAAAGCGCCATGGTGGTATCGCCGCACTTTTGAGGTGAGTAAAAAAGAAGAAGGTCAGATTTACCGGCTGCGTTTTAATGGAATCAGTTACAGCGCCGATGTTTGGCTCAACGGAAAAAAGATTGCTTCTGCTGATACCCTAAAAGGAAGTTTCAGGCAGTTTATTTTTGATGTAACTCCCTATATTAAAAAAGGTGAAAACGTGCTGGCATTAAGAGTAGCACAAGGTGGCCCCGGTGATCTGAATATTGGTTTTGTTGACTGGAATCCGGAACCTGCCGATAACCATATGGGCATCTGGCGCGATGTACATTTGCTGGAAACCGGGCCTGTTTCTTTGAATCAACCCTTTGTAATTACCGATGTCGATACAGCTACACTTGACCACGCTGATGTTACCATAAAAGTGAAACTTGAAAACCATTCGGATAAAAACATAAATGGTGTTTTGAAAACAATGATTGGTAATGATATTCATATTTCAAAAGAGGTTTCTTTAAATGCGAACGAATCAAAAGAAATTGTTCTTACTCCCGCAGACTATCATGCTTTAAGTATGGATCATCCGAAACTTTGGTGGACACACGATTTGGGAAAGCCAAACCTTTATTCTCTATCAATGAATTTTGAAACCGGTAATAAGATTTCTGATTCAAGAAAAATGCAATTTGGTATTCGTTCTGTATCCGGATATATGACTGATAAAGGATTCAGGGCTTATCGTTTAAACGGAAAAAAGATATTGATAAAAGGTGGTGGCTGGACAGATCCTATGTTACTGCGCGCAACTCCGGCTTATGAAGAAGCAGGAATTGATTATGCAGTTCATCAGGGTTTTAATGCCTTGCGTATGGAAGGTTTCTGGGGCGAAAATCAACATCTCTATAATTTGTGCGATGAAAAAGGAATTTTATTGATGGTAGGTTTTAGCTGCCAGTGGGAATGGAAAGGCCTTATGCATACAGCCACAGACGATAAATACGGAGTGATTTCCACGCCGGACCAGATTGATATCGCCACAAAATCGTGGCACGACCAAATTGTTTGGCTAAGAAATCACCCGAGTATTTTCTTGTGGATGTACGGAAGTGATAAATGGCCAAGGCCGGAACTGGAAAAAAAATACCTGGATGTTTTGGCAAAGTATGATCCTACCCGTCCATACGCTCAATCAGCCAAAGAATGGACCAGCGAAATTACCGGACCTACAGGAATGAAAATGCGCGGCCCTTACGATTATGTGCCACCGGATTATTGGTACA
Organism: Bacteroidota bacterium; assembly: GCA_028876495.1. Classification (GTDB taxonomy): domain Bacteria; phylum Bacteroidota; class Bacteroidia; order Chitinophagales; family Chitinophagaceae; genus Ginsengibacter. Next base: position 257,159 of record JAGWRO010000038.1, on the reverse strand, counting down.
TTGATACCACTTATGGCGGAGCCTTTGGCTTCAACACTGAAACCGGGCCAGGTCCGCAGGTTCCGGTTCTGGAAAGCCTGGAGAAAATGATTCCTAAAGATTCTTTATGGCCGATAAGTAGTTCGTGGTTGTACCACGCAGCAAGAGGCAATTTTCATAACCTGACACATTATAATAATGCGATGGATCAAAGATTGGGAGCACCAACAAGCCTTCTGGATTATGAAAGAAAAGCCCAGTACCTTAATTATGAAGGAATGCGCGCGATGTTTGAAGCGTTTGAGTCAAACCGTTTTGAAGCAACCGGAATTATTCAATGGATGTACAACGCTTCGTGGCCCAAGCTTTGGTGGCAATTGTATGATTATTACCTGATGCCAACAGGCGCTTTTTATGGAGCACGAAAAGCGAATGAACCTTTGCACGTTTCTTATAATTATAAAAATAACTCGGTTGAGGTAATGAACAATACAGGCAAAACTGAGCCTGAACTCAGGGCAGAAATCAATGTGCTTGATTTTAATTCAAAATCCGGTTTTAAAAAAATAGTTTCAGTTTCTGATCTTAGCTCACAACAGACCAAACAGGTTTTCAGTCTGCCTTCTGATCCGGATCTTACAAAAACCTATTTCCTGGATTTAAAATTATTTGACAAAGAACACAAAAATGTAAGCAACAATTTTTATGTTCTTTCAACAGAAAAAGATTCGCTTGATATAAAGAAAAGCAGTTGGTTTTTTACGCCAGAATCTCACTATGCCGACCTTACCATGCTTCAGCAACTTCCTAAAGTAAAACTGCAAACAAGCGATGAGGTTTCCAATAAAGATGGAAAAACAATGATACATGTAAAAGTGAAAAACCCTACTTCACATCTTGCTTTTATGGTTTACCTGGATTTAAAGAAAGGAAACAGTAATGAATCAGTGGTTCCTGTTTTTTGGGATAGTAACTATTTTTCTCTTTTGCCGGGTGAAGAAAGGACTGTTTCTGTTTGGGTTCATACATCCGATCTTGAAGGGCAAAAACCGGTAGTAAAAGTAGGTGGCTGGAATGTAGAGTGACTAAACTAAAAACCACGAACTACGAACTAAACGATGAGAACATTAAAAATTGCTGTTGCACAATTTGCTCCAAAAGACGGGGACAAAGAATACAATCTTTTAGTAATTTCAAAATTAACTGCGAAAGCCAAAAGCGCCGGAGCGGAAGTGATTAGTTTTCATGAAATGTCCATTACTGCCTACACTTTTTTTAAAGACCTCGACCGGGAGCAGGTAAAAAGTTATGCTGAAAAAGTACCTGATGGAGAAAGTACAAAAAAACTTATTGAAATCGCTGAAAAGCACGACATCATTGTATTGGCAGGATTAGTTGAAATTGAAAATGACCGGTTTTATAATACGTATATCTGTGTGGATAAAACCGGGCTTAAAGCAAAATTCAGAAAATTACATCCCTTCATCAGCAAATATCTTTCACCCGGAAATGAATATGTTGTTTTCAATATTAAAGACTGGAAATGTGGAATTTTAATTTGTTATGATAATAACGTGGTGGAGAATGTGAGAGCCACTTCCTTATTGGGCGCTGAAATTATTTTTGCACCGCATGTTACGATGTGTACGCCTTCAGCAATGCCCGGAAGAGGTTTTGTTGATGATGCGCTTTGGCAAAAAAGAGACTTTGATCCAGTTCCGCTCCGTATGGAATTTGATGGTCCGAAAGGACGTGGATGGCTTATGAGGTGGCTTCCCGCAAGAGCATACGATAATGGCGTTTATTACGTTTTTACCAACCCGATCGGTTATGATGGAGAACATCTCAAGAACGGAAATTCGATGATCCTGGATCCTTACGGGGAAGTGTTGACGGAAATTAAAAGTTTTGAAGATGAAATTGCTGTGACGGTTATTACAGAAGATAAATTGAAACTTGCAGGAGGATGGCGTTATAAAAATGCACGCCGGCCTGAATTGTACAAAAATATTATTGGCGCAGATCATCATTCAGAAACCAAACCGGTTTGGTTGGATAAAGGAGAGAAGGATTAATTTTTTATTTTGTGTAACTATTAGGAATAGACGAAAATAGAAATTAAAAGAATTTGTTGTTTTACTACTGAGAAAATAAAGAATAAAGAACAAGGAATATCGAAGGTTGAAATATAATAGCGTAACTGTTTATAAACATTTTTTCAAAATAAACACATTATTCATTTTTCATAAAAAAAATCCATGACAACAACTACCAGTGCTACAAAGAGAAATTATTATATCGTTTTTCTGATCATGCTCACCTTCTTTGTGATCTCATTTTTAACCAATATTATCGGCGCTTTAATTCCGGATATTAAAACCGGTTTTCATCTTAGCTTAACGGAGGTGGCTATTTTACCTTTTGCTTTCTTTATTGCTTATGGTGTAATGTCTATACCTGCCGGGATGATGAACGAAAAGTATAAGGAAAAAAAGATAATGGTGTCCGCCTTTGTGGTTGCTTTTCTCGGTTCTTTATTGCTTGTGTTATTTCCCAATTATACCAGTTACATTATCTCGTTATTTTTGATTGGATGTGGAATGGCCATGCTTCAGGTAGTGATCAATCCTCTGCTGCGGACGGCGGGTGGTGAAGAAAATTATGCTTTTAATTCTGTCTTGGCCCAACTGATTTTCGGAGCGGCTTCTTTCATTAGCCCTCTTGTATATTCCTACCTGGTGGTTAACCTTGCCAACAAAGGTGATATTGATCCGGTGCAAAAAATATTTACCTCTATTGTTCCGGCAAACCTTCCCTGGATCTCATTATATTGGGTATTTGCGGTAGTGAGTTTGATCATGTTCATAGTTATAATTGTATCGCGTTTTCCAAAAGTTTTTTTGAGTAAAGATGAGAAAGCCGGAGCGTTGCAGGTTCATCTTGATCTTTTAAAAAGGCCGATCGTTATTCTTTTTTTCATTGGCATGTTTTGTTATGTGGGCACTGAGCAGGGGATTGCCAATTGGATCTCACAATTCCTTTTCGACTATCATAAATACAATCCTCAAACTTCAGGAGCTAATGATGTAGCCTATTTTTGGGGAATGATGACTGCCGGCGGCGTGCTCGGGTTGTTTTTATTAAAGATCATGGACAGCAGCAAAGTGCTCATCAGCTTTACGATTTTGGCTATCATCTCTTTAAGCATCGCGTTGTTTACAGGCAATGACCGGGTAGCTTATTACGCGTTTCCATGCGTAGGTTTTTTTGCTTCTGTAATGTACCCAATTATCTTTTCGCTTGCATTAAATTCTTTGGAAGAGCATCATGGCGCTTTTTCCGGAATTTTATTGACAGGCATTATCGGTGGCGCAGTAATTCCTTTAATTATCGGGGCTATCGGCGATCATTTTGGTTTGCGTACAGGAATGCTTTTTTTATACATCACACTCGGCTATATTTTAAGTATTGGCTTTTGGGCCAAACCCATCATTAAAAATAAAACCATCCGGGATTCAAGAAAGGAAGCATTGGAAGGTTAGCATAAAAAAATCAACGTAAAATGAATGAAATAAATATTATAGGAATTGACCTTGGCGGTACCCATGTGCGTGCAGGAGTGGTTGCAGGCGAAAGTTTGGCTGAAATTGTTTCGGCACGAATTCCGTCTTCCGGCACTGTGGAAGAAGTGTTGAAGGTAATGTATGAATTAGTTGATCCATTGGTAGGTAATGATGTAAGAGCAATAGGGATTGGTGTTCCAAGTGTAGTGGATATCGAAAACGGAATTGTGTACGATGTTCAAAATATTCCTTCATGGAAAAAAGTAGAATTGAAAAAATTAATGGAAGAACGTTATCATCTTCCTGTTTCTGTAAATAATGATGCCAATTGTTTTGCCCTCGGCGAAAAATATTTTGGCAAAGGCAAAAAATTCCATTCGATGATCGGGCTAACTATCGGAACGGGATTGGGGGCAGGAATTATTATCAATGATAAATTGTATGCAGGCGTTAATTGCGGAGCAGGCGAATTTGGAAACGTAGAATATTTGGATCAGTATATTGAATACTATGCCAGCGGCCAGTTCTTTGAAAATTGTTATCAAACCAATGGTGAACTGGTGTATAAAAAAGCGCTGAATGGCGATCCGCTTTCCATTATGATCTTTGAAGAATTGGGAACGCATTTGGGAAATGCCATTAGGATGATACTATATACTTATTGCCCTGAACTGATCGTGCTCGGCGGTTCTATCAGCAAAGCCTATCCATTGTTTGAAGAGAAAATGTGGGAGAGGATTCGCACTTATGTTTACTCAAATACGCTGGAACAATTTCATTTGGAAGTTTCTGATCTGGAAAATCCGGGAATCCTTGGTGCTGCTTCGTTGTATTACGATGAGCATGCATAAGCCTGAAAATCTGCTACGTTCATGGTAAATCGAAGTGCAGGCAGAGGTATTGTACGGATTCGGTGGCAGACAACTATGATTTTTTTGTAATTTGAGCAATGGCAATAACAAAATTTATTAAGAACAATTTTTTTGATTTATTCCTTTACTATTTTAAAGGCGCAAAAGTGGTTGCGGCTCTGCATTATATTAAACGTAGTAGACATAGCACGGGTAGTTATGTTAGACCTGGCGCAAAACATCTTCCTGAAGGTGAAAACTACTTTGATTCGACGGATATGATAAATGTTTGGGAAATTAAAGGCTTTTTCACTTTGACTTTAAAAAACAACTCCAAATATTTTGCCTATAATCTTCGATTACTCAACCCAGAGATTTTCACTTATTGTGAAAAATTAAAGCCATTGACAAGTTTAGCTCCTAACGAATCTATCTCGCTCATTGTAAATATTGTCCAAATCCATCATTCGGTTTCTGGAGTGGATGCCGGTGCTCAACCAATTATTCCAGTGAATCTAAAAAATTCTATACTACAAATTGAATACACAAACGAGGCAGGGACTAAATTAAAAACTCTTTTTTCCATCGATACTGATAAAATTACCAATCAACATTATTTTGCATAGTCTTTTAAATTAGAATGATGCTGGAATTAAAACTTATAGACCTTGTTACAATATTTTTGTCCCCTGATTGCCTAGGGTACTCTTAGGGCCGCGAAATAAAAATCTTCGGAAATTATTAGTTTACTGCAAACCCTTACCAATATTTAAAAGCCAAAGCAATTACCGCATAGATCATCGTCATTATGAAAATTCCTTTAGCAGTTTTATCCCTGCGGCCATTTACATAAATGGTAAATAAAATAGCATTTGCCATTAAGGAAACACTGATAAAAACAGTGATGAGGTTGGGATTCATTTTCAGCCATTGAAACATTTCGGAAAGCGAAAGCGCCTTAAATTTTACCAGTTTGTAAACGAGAAAACCGATCATTGGTGCAATAAAACCAAGTGAAAGGCCAAATATAAAATTGTCTTTTTTGAAGATCATAAAATGTCCCAGTTATTTTCCAGTTCTGTTTTAAGCTTATAATTAGTTAGGTCAAATTGCACAGGAACTACGCTTACATAATTGTGTTCCAGCGCCCACACGTCAGTATCTTCACCCGGATCAAAATTTTTAAATTCTCCCGTAAGCCAAAAATACTTTCTGCCATGCGGATCGAGCCTTTCATCAAAATCCTCATCATATTTTGCGTACGCCTGCCTGCACACTTTCATTCCGTTAATTACTTCCAGCGGCCCTTCAGGAATATTCACGTTAAGCAAAAAATGTTTGTCAAGATCTTTCTTCATTACACTCTCCACAATTTTATGAACATAAAATTCAGCCGCAGTAAAATCGGCTTCAATACTATAATCAAGCAACGAAAAGCCAATGGAAGGAATGCTTTCGATAGATGCTTCCATCGCGGCACTCATCGTTCCTGAATAAATTACATTGATAGAATGATTGGCGCCGTGATTGATGCCGCTCAAACAAATATCTGGTTTGCGATGAAGAATCTTATCCACGGCCAGTTTCACGCAATCAACCGGCGTTCCGTTGGTTTGCCATGCTTCGGCCCCATCAAAAAAATCCTTCACCTTATCCAACCGTAACGGAACTCCTATCGTAATGGCATGTCCCATTCCGCTTTGAGGTTTATCAGGCGCAACGATCACTACATCACCCAAATCTTTTACTGCATTCACCAAACTTCGTATGCCCGGCGCCGTTATACCATCATCATTAGTAACTAATATTACTGGTCTTTCTTTTTTTATTTCTATCATTTACTTATTTCTGTTTCTGTTTCTTATTCACCATTCACTATTCACTATATTAAAACCACCTAAACCAAGGCCTGCTAATTGCTTCTCTAAACGGCCAGGGAATGGCAATTAGTATCAGCAATAAAGCAATTCCAAAAAATATCAATGTCTTTTTAAACTTTCCGCCTGAGTTGAAGGCTTTTTTTACAGCTACTCTTCCCACATGAACCAAAATCCATGCAACGATCATCATAAAAGAATGTTCAACTGTAAAAAAGCGAACCATTGGTTCTTTCATGCTTTCTCCCATATTGCCCAAACCGGTATACCATCCGTTCATAAAGTAAAGCGCCAGACCGAGTAACAATTGAATGTCCATACTGATCATGAAAAATAAATTGGCCTTTCCATCCGCAGCTGAATAGATTCTGCTGGAAGCCATGCCACTTATGGCGCTAAGCACTGTCCAGAAACCAAAAACTAAAATCAGCCAGCGAAATAAATTGTGTAATACAAGCAGAGTTTGCATAATAATAATATTTTGGCAAAAATAAGGGTAAAGAAGGATAAGTATACAGTGAACAAATCTTCTTTACTGATTTCTATTTTGGCTTCCACATTTCTGTAATGCTTAATCGCAGATCAAAAAAAGTGTCCTTTCTTTATTAATTGCGGATATTCTTTTTGAAACTGTTTTATTTCAGGAATAGAAACAGTTTGCACATAACCGCTGTTTGGATTCTTGGCAATATAATCCTGGTGGTAGCTTTCTGCAGGCCAGAATTTTGTCAAAGGCATTACATGCACCGCAATCGGGGCCTTATATTTTCCTGATGCATTCAGTTGTTTGATGTAATTTTCTATCTGATTTTTTTCAGAATCGTTGGTGTAAAAAGCAATGGAGCGATACTGGCTTCCAAAATCAGGAGCCTGGCCGTTGGTCGCCGTAGGATCTTGTCCGGCGAAATATACTTTTAATAAAGTACTGTAAGAAACTTGTGAAGGATCATAATAAACCATTACGCTTTCTGCATGGCCGGTATTGCCGGTTTCAACCATTTCATAATTTGGATTTTTTGCACTTCCGCCTGCATAACCAGAGATGGCTTCCTTTACACCTTTGATACTTTCAAACAAAGCTTCCTCGTGCCAAAAACATCCGGCGGCAAAGGCTGCTTTGCTGTATTTCGAGAGATCTTCTTTGGGTTTATTTTCTGAATTGTTAACTGATCGTTGGCCACAAGAAACAGAACCTATTGACATGGCAGCGATAAAGAATAAGGTGAATAATGATTTCATATCTTGTTGTTTCTCAAATTTACGTATTCTCTAAAGGAACGGATGTTAAAACAAAATGTGAAAAAAATGGTTGCAGATTTAAGGGCTAATTGTTAGCGATTTCTTAAAGAAGGTGCCGAAGCCAACCTTTGCATCCTTAGTTGGCACTATGCTACAAACAGCTTGCGTTTTACTTTAGTTAGTATTATTGTAACATTTTGTAAGATGTTTTTATATTAATTTGCAATATAAATTAATCTGTACCCGTTTTAAAATCAAACCATGAAGAGAATTATTACAATATCGTTTTTGCTTTTATTTTCAAATATTTTATTTGCGCAAATTCAAAACCCGGTTGAGTGGACTGCTACCTCTAAAAAAATTGCTGATAAAACTTACGAAGTACATATTACAGCAACTATTGATCGTGGCTGGCATATTTATTCGCAAACAACACCAGATGGCGGGCCCATCCCCACAAGCATTACTTTTACCAAAAATCCATTGGTAATTGTTCAAGGAAAGGCGAAAGAAGTGGGCAAACTGGAACAGCACCACGAGCCACTTTTTGGTGTGGATGTAAAACAGTTTTCCAATACCGTTGATTTTGTTCAGTTGGTAAAATTAAAAGCGCCTGTAAAAACATCTGTAAATGTGGCGGTAGAATTTATGGTGTGCAACGATAAACAATGTTTACCCCCATCCACCAGGAAATTGTCCGTTGCACTCTGATAAAAGAAGTTAAATAAAACAGTTTTTAATGAACAGGTTTTTCACCGGCCTTTTGGCTTTATGGTTTTGCTTTTTTCTTTCTGCCAAAGTTTTTGCCCAGGATTCTTCTGCGGTAAAATTTTCTTATAATTACCAAAGGATAAACGACAGCGAAGTGATGTTTAATATCGCTGCAAAAATAAACCCGGGCATTAAATTGTTTGCGTTACAGCATTCACCCAATGACGTCTTATATTCTTCCATCAGCTTCGATCCTTTACAAAAAAAATTATTAAGAGATTCATTGTTTCAGAAAGGCGATGAACAAAAGTCAAAGGATGCTTCGTTGAACAGCGAGGTTCATTATTTTACAGATTCGGTTGAGTGGAAACAAAAAGTGGCGGCTTCATTATCTGACAGTTTTTTGTTGAAAGGTGAGGTAAGTTACATGTACCAAAAAGGCGCTGACTATCTGCCGGGCGAAAGCAAATTCAAGACATTTATTTTACCTCAATCAAAAAGCATTTCTTCAACAGGAGCGCAGTTGAACCCTTCGCCAGCCGGTGGTTCTGTGGCAACCAGGTCACTTACGTGGATATTTTTTGCTGCGTTTGGAGGAGGGTTGCTTGCGCTGATTACACCTTGCGTGTACTCAATGATTCCTGTTACTGTAAGTTTCTTTACCAAAAGAAGCAGGAACAAAACTGAAGGCATTAAAAATGCTATTCTTTATTCTTCGTCGATCGTTTTTATTTTTACCTTATTGGGATTTTTGATCACTGTTATTTTTGGTCCTACGGCTTTAAATAACCTGGCTACCAACTGGATCGCCAATCTTATTTTCTTCACGTTATTTTTATTGTTCGGTATTTCTTTTCTGGGCGCTTTTGAAATTGCTTTGCCCAGTTCGTGGGGAAATAAGGCTGACAGCAAAGCCAGTACCGGAAGCTTTTTGGGTATCTTTTTTATGGCGCTAACTTTAGTGGTCGTTTCATTTTCGTGTACGGGTCCTATCATTGGAAATTTATTGGTAATAGCCGCAAGAGGAAGTTATTGGGGGCCGCTCATTGGCATGTTCGGTTTTTCACTAGCACTGGCTTTGCCTTTTGCTTTGTTTGCATTTTTCCCCGGCAAATTAAATGTGTTAGGAAAAGCAGGAGGGTGGTTAAATGCGGTAAAAGTTACGCTTGGTTTTTTGGAGCTGGCGCTTGCTTTAAAATTCTTATCCAATGCCGATCTTTCAAAGGGTTGGCGCATTCTCGATCGTGAGGTATTTATCAGTTTGTGGGTGGTGATCTTTGCATTGCTTGGTTTTTATTTGATGGGAAAAATAAAATTCAGTCATGATGATGAATTGCCTAAAAACGATTTTGATGTTCCTTATATAAGCGTGACGCGATTGTTCTTCGCAATTGCTTCTTTTTCGTTTGTGGTATATATGATTCCCGGCTTGTGGGGTGCACCATTAAAAGCGATCAGTGCTTTTCTGCCACCAATGGGAACACAGGATTTTACATCAGCTTCTGTTCCTCAAAATAATCATTCACATGCCACTGGCTCCTCAACAGCCGCATTGCCGCGCCCTGTAAAATATTACGACAGGATGAGAATGTACGAGCCGGATGTGGTTACCAAATATGGCATGACCACTTATTTTGATTACAACGAAGCTTTGAATGTGGCGAGGAAATTACATCGTCCGCTGATGCTTGATTTTACAGGCATTAATTGTGTGAACTGCCGAAAAATGGAAGGGGAGGTGTGGAGCGATCCGGAAGTGATGAAGCGTTTAAAAAATAATTTTGTCATCGTGTCTTTATATGTTGACGTAAACAATGTTGACCTGCAACCCTCCGAACAATATTATTCCAAAGCGCTGAACCAGAAAGTAACCACGCTTGGTGCAAAGAATGCTGATCTACAGGTTTCTAAATATAATGCCAACACACAACCTTATTATTTCTTTTTGGATGCCAACGAAAAACGCCTCGAGCCGGAAGGCTACGGCTACAATTCAGATGTAGATAAATTTAAAAACATGCTGGATGAGGTAGTTGCCAAATACAAAGCTGAGGAAGGGCAGGTTACAGTAAAAGAATAAAAAGGGAAATTTTTTATTTCGTGATGAATTCGGAAAAAGGTTGTTATGCGGCATTGCCGGCCCATTGCCTGATAGCATTCAGTTCAGCTTTTTTTCCCTTTCTTTCCTCTTCGATATCAAAATCGTCCTGAAGCCCGAGCCAAAACTTTGCAGAGTTTCCAAAATATTTTGACAGCCTTAGTGCAGTATCAGCAGTTATTCGCCTGTTTCCTTTTATGATAGCGGAAACGCTTGTCTGTGGAATTCCTATATCTTTTGATAGTTTGTATGCGCTAATTTCTAAAGGAATTAAAAATTCTTCCTGCAGAATTTTTCCGGGATGTATGTTTTTTAATTTTTTCATTTACGGAGGTAAATCTATATGTTACACTTTTTCTACCGGATATATAACTCAAGTTTTCTATTCAACCCTTGTTCGATTAATTTATACAAAGTGGATAATTGAATATCCGCTTTTCCGTTTTCAATACGTGAAATGTAACTTTTTTTTGTACCTGTTTTTTCAGCTAAAGCCTGTTGTGTTAAGTTAGCTTTACTTCTTTCCTCCTTCAATAACTCTCCAATTACAAACGCTTGTGCTTTGCTTTCAAATTCGGTCCTTGAAACAGTTCCGACTTTACCATATTTTTCGTCTACGTGATCGTTCCAATAACCAATTTTATTTTTTGGTCTTTTTAGTGTTACTGTTTTTGTTTTCATTGTAAATCCTTTTATCTATAAAATATTGTTTCTTTAGTTTCTCCGCCATTTTAATTTCATTCGACGGCGTCTTTTGTGTTTTCTTTTGAAATGAATTGATCAATACTACCAAATTGCCTTTGTCAAAAAAGCAAAGTATCCTGTAAATATTGCTTTCATACTCAATTCTGATTTCATAAATACCATCCGTTCCTGTTAAGTGATCAAAAAACTTCTTGGGGATTTTGTCTGCAATCTTAATCATTTCAAAAACATAATCTATCTTTTACTGAACCCCTTTGTCGAGCGAAGAATAAAACTCCATAAAATATTTCCCATACGTAGTTATTACTCTTTGCATTTTTTAAAAGGTAACTAATTAGTGAACATGAAACAAGGTGCTACGGGGAAATTTCAGTTTATCAAATTTAGCATTGTATGATGAAAATCTACCGCACTATCCAATAGTTCTTAAGAGTAATTCATCTGCGTTTCCGTTATTCCATCTAAAAATTATTTATATTGGTCAAAACCTTAAGGTGTGATTATTACTGAAATGGATTTATTGCTTTTCTTCAACTTCATCCGGTTTGTTATAGTGCCGAAAAAAGCGGCCATACATCGCCAAATATATTGCCTGGCAAAGTGCACCTGCATAAAATGGGAGCGTCAGATTGCCTCCATTGAAAAAATACCCTGCAACGCTGGGACCCATAGACTGTGGCAATTGCATCGACACGGCATTAATACTTATCGCAAAGCCGCGGCGCTCATCACGGACTAAACCCACCGTGAGTGCCTGGCGCGCTCCTACAGATCCGCGATTAAGCGCGGATCGTAATAAATAAACCATCGCTGCCAACCAATAAGATGGCATTAACGGGAGCGCAATTAATAATAATAGTCCGAAGAATCTTGCCCTGACCACTGACTTTACAATCCCAATTCGTTCACTCACTCTTCCGGTTAAAACGGATGAAATCCCTGTGATGAAAAATGTTGCCGCCATCATAGGCGCAATGGTGGCAGGGCCTGCACCAAATTTTATGGCAAACCAATAAGAAATAAGCGGGCCTGTAAATCCCACTGCTAGTCCGTTAAAGGAATTGAGAATGCCCAGGCCGGTAAGCATTTTATTCTCCTTACGCCTTATTTGCTTTTCAGCTTCACTGCGTTGCGCGATGGTTATTCTTTTTTGGCCTTTGTATTGTTCACGTGCGTTAAATATCAAAAATAAATTACTGATTGTTGCCAATGCCACAATAATAAAAAGTGGGCGATACGCAGTTGGATTAATTCCTAAAGCAGAACTTCCTTCAAACCTGTTACTAAGAAACGCAGGCAACATCGCCAGTAAAGCACCTAAAGCCATACCAAAAAATCCAAACGCGGTGTTCAGGCTATAGATCCTTCCTCTTCGTTGTGGTGCTACTTCTTCGGCAAGCCATGCTTGTTCGGCAGGCGAAAACGGTCCTGCGGCTCCGTTTGCCCCGCGTCCAAAACCCGCCAGGATTATGGCAAAAGACAATACTATGCTTTGAGAGGAAAGAAGGGCTGTGATACTGCAAAGCAATACAATGCCTTCATACGCCAAAAGGAAGGGTCTTCTTCTATTATGATCACTTGTTATACCAATTAAAAGACTCAATAAGGCGCCGAACAAACCCCCGATACTAAGTATTAATCCTATATGAAAACCATTCCATCCAAGCGCATGAAGGTATAAAGTCAAATCGACTACCAGTGCACCCTGGCCCACACTTCTGAAGGCACGTGCAAGGAGTAGCCGCTTTGTGGTAGGGTGAAGGTCTTTGAATGTTATCAATGGCTATTCATAATGCTACCGCGAATATATAAAAACCGTGTTAAACTGATTTCTGATATCTCATCTCAATGACGGTATTTTAAAATACTATTTTGTAGGCTATTTCAAACCAGGATTTCTATCAGTTTATCTTTTTTCTATCGATCCTGTTTTTTTATTTTTTATGATATACTTTTTCTCTCCGGAAGGAAGCACTTCTTCCTTGATAAGGTAATAATCTTCATTATAACTTGTCATTTCTTTTTGCACTTTCTTTTGGGCAACACCTCGCCAGTCGTCTATTTGAACCGGTTCCCATTTTTTACTTTTTGCCGAAACAAAAGCCGCATCTAAAATTGCGTTTACGACATAACCGTCATAAAAATTTTCCATAGGTTGCTTTTTGTTATCAATGGCGTCAAACATATCGGTGAACATGTGATTGTAACCGAGTTCATTTACTTCATCGCCCACAGGAAAAAGCCAACCTGAATTGCTTTCCGCTTTTTCTGCAATATAATTTCCACCTTTACCTGAAGTGAACATTTCAAAACCGGTACGTAAAAAATTATTCGTCCAGATCGTTCCTTCAGTTCCCATTACTTCTTCTCTCAAATCCATTCCTCCGCGGAATGACCAGCTTACTTCAAACTGGCCGATGGCGCCGTTTTCATACTTTACCAAAGCCACGGCATTATCTTCTGCATCTATCGGATGAACGCGTGTATCGGCCCAGCACATTACTTCTACAGGCCTCATATTTTTACCGATATAATTTCTACACAATTCTACGCAATGGCAACCAAGATCAATGATGGCACCGCCGCCTGATTTTTCTTTATCCCAAAACCAGTCGCTGTGCGGGCCGGGATGGGTTTCCCTGCTTTTAGCCCAAATTACTTCACCGATAGCGCCACTTTGAATAGTAGCTGCTGATTTCAAAGATTTAGGAGAATAAACGAGGTCTTCCAAATACCCGCCGATAACATTCGCTTTTTCAACTGCCTGCAACATTTGGTAAGCCTCTTTGGCATTGCGGCCGAGAGGTTTGGTACACAACACATGTTTTCCAGCAGCACAGCAAGCAAGCACGGCTTCAAGATGCATATCATTTGACAAACCAATGATCACTGCATCCACATCTTTATGCGATACACATTCTTTAATACTATCTGTGTAATGGGGCACTTTGTAATCGTCGGCAAATGTTTTTGCGTTTGAAAGCGTGCGGCTGTAGACGATCGTGATCTCATCTTTTCTGCGTTGTCCAACCAATGCATCGGCATAAAAACGGGCGATAAAACCGGAACCAAGAATTGCTAATTTCATAATTGCTAATTGTTTTTTACTGTGAATATTTTTCTAAGTTGTTGTACTGGATTTGGTTTAATCCACAATACGTTTCAAGCAAACAAATCTAAAGATTATTTTGGAGAGGTTGCTGTATTAACTGTCGTTATTAGTTTTGATTTTCTTAAAAGGGTTGGATTTGCCTATTTCAGGGCTTCATCTTTTTCTTTCTCCAAAAAATTAGCCGCAGCACTGATGCCTTTTGTTTCCCATTCCATCAAAGCTTCATCAGGGACAGCTTTTAAAGGAACGGTAGAAGATTGTGAAGGTTCATTGTAAGGCACATTCGAACTCCTGTTATAAACGGAGATCAAAGACCATCGCGGTTTTTCTGAAAGGTTGGCTTCAGAACGATGCAATAAATTGCTGTGAAAAAACAAGGCATCGCCCGGCATAATTTCTACATAAACCAGCTCCATGGTTTTTAAAGCAAGGTCAACATAATGTTGCGAAGCGCCAACCTGCTCACCGGCAAAGCCATGTTCGATGCGGCCCATTTTGTGCGAACCTTTTATCACCTGTAAACAGCCATTTTGTTTATTCGCCTCAGTGATGGCAATCATTACCGACATCATCTGATCGGGAAATAAAAATTCATTTTTATACCAATAGCCATAATCCTGGTGCCATTCCCACGCGCCGCCAACCTTTGGTTCCTTCTGCATCAGTTTGCTGTGAAAATGGCAAACGGCGCTTTCGCCATCCATCAATTGATCAACAGAATTGATCATGCGTTCACTTTTGGTAAGTAAGCCGTACGCGTCATTTCCCGGCGTATACCACAAGGTGAGTTTGGTTTTTTTGCCCGTCTGGTCGTTCAGATCAAATGCATTTTTGCGTAAAGTGTCATCACCAGTAGCTATCGAATATAATTTGTCGATTTCTTTTGCCTGCAAAAAGTTTTTTACGATCACAAAGCCGTCTTTGTTGTAAGATTCTATCTGTTGAGGTGAAAGTTGGAATTGCGACATTGGTAAATTGTTATAGTGAATGAATTCAAGCTACAAAATTATTTTGAAATCGGGATGTATAAAAATGCGGTAACGGCTGACAGTAAAAGAACTTTTATTTAAGATTTTTATTTTGCTTTGGATGGTAGCGGCTGAAACAAAAGACAGGCCGATGTAATCCCCGCGTTACAGTAAAATAACTTAAATTTAGAAAAAATTACAAATATGTCTCAGAAAAAAATAATTACAGTTTTTGGTGCAACAGGAGCCCAGGGTGGTGGCCTGGCCCGCGCCATTTTAAACGATCCCAACAGTGAATTTGCAGTTCGGGCTGTTACCAGAGATCCTGAATCAGATAAGGCAAAAGAATTGGTAGCTATGGGCGCTGAAGTAGTAAAAGCAGATGTCGATGATCCGGAAAGTGTGCGCAAGGCGCTGGAAGGTGCTTACGGCGCTTATTTTGTAACCTTTTTCTGGGCGCATTTTTCTCCTGAAAAAGAAATGGCCGAAGCCAAAATTTATGCGGACGCTGCAAAAGAGGCCGGGCTGAAGCATGTGATATGGTCTACATTAGAGGATGTAAGAAAGTATGTTCCTTTGGATGATGACAGCATGCCAACGCTGCGTGGAAAATATAAGGTTCCGCATTTTGACGCCAAAGGAGAATCGGATCAATATTTTATAGATGCGGGTGTACCTGTTACTTTTATGCTGGCCTCCTGGTATTTTGATAACCTGATCTATTTTGGTGCAGGGCCCAAAAGAGGCGAAGATGGTAAATTCTCGATCACCTTTGCAATGGGTGATAAAAAAATGGCAGGTATAGCAGCAGCCGATATTGGCAAATGTGCCTATGGTATTTTTAAAAAAGGAGAGGAGACGATTGGTAAAAGAATAGGCGTGGCCGGCGACCAGGTTACCTGTGCGGAGATGGCAAAAACCCTCACGAAATATTTGGAAGAAGAAGTAACTTATAATGAAGTGACACCTGAACAGTATCGTGGTTTTGGTTTTCCCGGTGCCGATGATTTGGGAAACATGTTCCAGTTTTACCGCGACTTTGATGAGGTGTGCAATAGTGTGAGGGATGTAAATTACTCGCGCGAGCTAAACCCCGAATTACAATCATTTGAAATGTGGCTTGAAGAAAATGGAAAACGGATTCCTTTGGAATAAGACCATTTAATGCAAAATAAAAATCTTAAATAAAAGTTGGTTTACTGAAAAAAAAGCCCGAAAGCAAAAGCTTCCGGGCTTTTTATTTTATAGTGCCCGGGACCGGATTCTCCAGGCTATAATTATCAATTAGTTATAAGATGGTTATGTCAAAATTCTGTCAAAGACAATACTACAACTTCTGTTCGTTTTTTACCACTTCTTCCCTGTCCTTACAAAGGTATAAAAATTACTCTATCAAAAAATATTAGTTATTCAGAAAGACTGAATAGGTATTAAGCTTATTAGAGACTTGTTCGCAAGCTACTACCATGCCATAAAACAAATCCCGCAGCCTCTTTCACAAAACGGATTACTGGGAATGAAATGGACAGGAACCGGCTTTGGGCAAGTGGCTGCACCGCTTCTCCGCGCAACGGGCTTTCCGCCTACGGGGAAAGGAATCCAGTTGTGCCGTCATTGAGCGTTTGCCAAAAATGCCACCAGTTGCAATTTATCACACTAAGAAATTACTTAAGAAAAGAACACGAGCAGCTAAAATTCCACTATTAGAAAATTTTTAAACTCAGCCGATCGTACATCTCTTAAATTCCAGGTGGATAGACATTGCTTGATGGTGCAAATTTGGAGGCATCAAGGAAGATAGCAGTGTTGTTGGATAAGAGCCTCTCAGCCGGAACGTATTTCAGTTCTTCCAATTTGCGGAATAAGGATTTGGAGGGTTTCGACATTAGGGAGTTTGTCTGATAAGACAGCTTCCCTTTGTTTATATCGGATTTTCTAAAAACTCTTCAAACGATGAGTAGTTTTTTATTCCTTTAGATTTATTTACTTTCCCCATTATTGTTCCGTCAATGCGACTTTTCAGATACGATGCCAAATCATCAAAATATCGGACATCAATATAATTAATCCCCGAAGCCTTATATCTTTTGGACAACGAAATAGTAAATGCTGCCCAATTAAATTTTTCACCTTTCTTATTTAATTCAATTTGCTTCCAATCTCCATATCTCTTTTTAAGATAATCAATGTAGTTTTTCTTGGAAAGCACTTTGCCTAAAGCGCCTTCTGGCAATTCAAGTTTTGGCTTTACTGGTTTAGTCTTCTTTATAAACTTAGGGAAATACTTCTGCAATAGACCTTCTGACTGCTCAATATGTTTTGTTATAGTGTCCCATCCCCAATAATATAAATGAAACGGTAATTGTTGTTCATTTTTAAGCTGGCTTAAATATTCCTGTATTTGGGTGTCATCCCGGAATGTTGAAACAAAAACAAACTTATCAAAATCAATTCTTAAATCTTTTACTTTTTCTAAATCGGCATTTATATCCTGAATTAGATTTTTCCGGATAATCTCATCTTTTTTTCCAATACTTTTCAACTTACATTGCACCACTGTTTTCGTTTTAGTCGAAAAGACATCAATCCCTTTTTGGTTTTGACCTTTGACACCAAAAGCCTGAAAATCTATATTTTCATAGGACGATGTATTTTCTACAAAATTGAATAAATCACATACAAGTTCCTCAAATAGTCTTTCATCTTTTAACGGGGGTAGTTGATATTTTGCCATTTAAAAAAATCGTTTAAAAATTGTTTTTTATTCAGTATCGTTTCAGTTTGCAATCCAATAAATATTTGATTTGTTACGTAAAATTAAATTTTTCGAATTTGTTCAATTGTAAACTGTAATCGTTCTAATAAATTGTCATAGGTAATAATGTCAACAATATTTTTATACTTTCTTTTAACCACCTCGAAATCATCTTTTTGTCCAGGCGACAAATTATTTTCTCTCCCCATAATAATTACTCCGCTTGGATTTGCTATCTTAATATCAAAACCTTCAGGCAACTGTGTTTTATATTTTGTACTTAAAAATTTCTCTCCTTCTAAACTCCAACGGTTTAAATAGTAAATGTATTTTTCAATTTGCATAACTGTTCCTGAAAGTTCTCTAAGAGGAATATAATTTTCCCGATAAACACCTTTAGTCATAATGGCATTCTCAAAAGGTTTTTTTATTTCAATAACATCAACATATCCATTGGAATCCACTAAAAGAAAATCAAGCTGTTTGTCTCTTATTCCATCTGCCAACTTTGCTTGTATTGGAACTGACTTAAAAGCAAAAATATATTTTGGATAGAGTAACAAAATAATCTGTAAAATTTCTTCCTGCCACTGATGCTCATTATACTGATTTTCATCTTTTAGCATTTCCTATAATTTTTCAAGGATTGTCTGATATTTCACGAGTTCAACATTCTGAAAAATTTTAGCCAAATCTGTACCTTGTTTAGATAGCTTTGTATTTAGATGCTTCTGATATATCTTTTCGGCATCCTTGATGCTGTCTAAATAATTCCTTAGCAGGGATGCAATTCGTGCTTCTACATATTTTCTCCTTTCATAAGAAGTCGGGAAATATTTTAAGAGGCTTTCAAACTCTTCAACGGGCACAGCACTTGGATAATCACCACCTAAGTATAAATTGTTTAAGGATATATTCTTGATTACCCTAAAAACTGATACATCTGAATCAGCGACAAAAAAATTTGTACTTAATGAAACATCTTTGTGTATAAATATATCGAAGTCATCAATGAGTATTCCTTTTTTGACCTTATAATAATCTCCGGTAAGTTTTGCAAATAGAAAGTAAGTGACTTGTTCCGTATCAGGGTCATCAAAATCATCTATTTCAGTTTCCTCACCAAATTTGCTATCATTTAGAATATCGTCTTCTTCAAAATAAAATGTCTTTTTAAGCTTAACGTAGCCTTTGACTTTAATAGTCTCTCTTACCCAATCAGGTGAATTTGCAAATTCAGCAATATAACGTAGAACCAGCGTATCATCTTTTGTAAAAAAATCAATCATACTTCGTTATCTTTTCAAGATACATTTATTATTTCCCATTCCTCTTTGTTAATATTCTGAAGACATCTATCAAATCTGTCTTTATGAATAGCAATACACAGCAAATCTGTTGGTCGTGAAAAGCCGACATAAGCCATCTTGACGGAACTTTTATGATGGACTTTTGTATCATTAAAACTATTGCCCAAAAATTGTGTTGATAATCTTTCAGATTCGTATTTTCCTTGATAGCACGACTCTAAATATAAAGTCGCACAATGCGTTTGTCCTTTTACTGCGTGGACGCTTGTAATTTCAATTTCAAGTCCGTCTTCTTTGTAATAGTTGGTTGTTGTTAAAACTTCAGCATTTTCTGGGAGAATTTCAACATTGTCATTATTGATGAAATCTGAACTATTGGAAATTGTTCTGTCAAACATTTCAAGTAAAGTCGGAACGTATGCTTTTATTCCTTCCCAAACTTCGTTTGTTTTTTCTCTGATTATTCCAATTGTCCAATTGTAAAGGTTCAAATTTAATTCACCATATTTTGCACTGCCTTTTTCAATGTCTTTTTCATGTATAAAGTCAATTAGTTTTTTCTTTGTGTAGGGTCTGTCGTCTGAAGTGTTGATGTTTTCCAATCGTAATATTTTCAAAAAAGCGTTTAATATATTTTTCCGGACAGGTTCTAATGTCTGCTTTTTCTCGTAATACAGTAAATAGCTTTTCAGGTTATTATAGTCTTGTTTTGGTTTGCCTTTTTCTTTTTTGAAACCTTTATGAAAATCTTCTAAACGTAGTTTTGTTGTATCGTTACGACTTGTTTCATCTTCTTTCCAGTCTGTATTCCAACAAACAACTTTAATATCTTTAAAATCTCTTTTTGATTGTAGCCTGCCATTTTCTTTGTATTCCTTTACGATTTTAGCAAAACAAGGAATGATACTTCCAATCGTTTCAGTTTCAAAAACTAAAATATGTGGCTTTATATCACATTCATTTAACCCTACTATATCAAAATTGGCATCATTATATAAAGCGAATTTTTTTACAACATCTGCAATTGGCTTGCTTAGTCTTTGACTGCCTATTAAGTTTAAAATATTTTCAGGATTTGGTCTGAGTTGCCAAACTTCTACAGTTTTAACAGAATTTGAAGAATGATAAATTGATTGATTTTTGTCGCCAATTCTTTGAATTATCGAAACTCCGTTGCCGTCATCATAAAAAGTCTTTTCCAGCAAATTATATTGGTGAGTATCCATATCCTGCATTTCATCTACAAAAACGTATGCAAAACGTTTTTGTAAAATATTTTTTATAGCTGGAATCTTGTTCAAGCAAACATCCGCTAAAAAATAAGCGTCATCAAAGTGTAAAATACCCGATTTGAGAATTACTTTTTTGAACTCTAAAAACCAATTATACACGTCTTGCTTTTCTTGCTGCGTATAATCACGATAGTTTTGAGGTCTTGTATTGCCTCTTGGCTTCTTGATTTCTAAAATATCATCGTTTAACTTTTTAACTAATTGGATTTCGTTTGAAAATTGAAACCTAAAATTATAAAACAAAGCCTCATTGTTGTTTTTGATATGAGCAACTTTGTTGTTGACTTCTTGGCTTAAATTAAACCTATGTAACCAAATTTTATCAAGGCAACTTTTTATCTTTTCGTTGTATATTTCATTGTCTATTCTTATAGGTTTTTTCTTAAACTTTGAAATGTAAAACGGAATAGCTAAGAACTCATCAACAAAGCTTTGTATTGTACCAATAAAATTTGGATAAGAAAAAAGTTTGGGGCAATGCTTCTGAATTTTTTCTTTTATTTCGTCAACGGCTGCATTAGTATGAGATATAACAAGGACTCCTGATCCATCGGGAAATGGCAGTTTCCGTTCTATAATAAGCAACTTTGCTAATAAAGCTGTTGTTTTCCCACTGCCTGGAACGGCTTGTAAATCTATTGTACCAAGATTGCGGATAAATGCTTTTCGTTCATCGTCAAATTCTTTTCCGTCAGGTAAAAGTATTTTTTCTGCATAGTGAATATCATCTTCCGATATGTTAATTTCCTGTGGCATATTTAATCGCTTTTACAAGATAACTAACCGTATCGTCTTCGTCTTCTGAAATTGTAATTGTTTTAGCTTCAATTTCTTTCTTTCCGAACTTCTCTAAATCTTCATCAATAGCATTTGCTATTTCATAAGCAATTTTTGTTTTCTCAAAACTTTTATTGATTAGCTTTTTAGCAAGTTCT
Source organism: Bacteroidota bacterium (assembly GCA_028876495.1). Lineage (GTDB taxonomy): Bacteria > Bacteroidota > Bacteroidia > Chitinophagales > Chitinophagaceae > Ginsengibacter. The sequence goes on along the minus strand of JAGWRO010000038.1, from coordinate 235,764 downwards.
TTTTCAAAGTCATTATCCCAAGGGCTATCAGAATGGATATTTTTTGTTGCAGTTTGAAACACCGTTGTTAAACTCTTCGATTTGAACAACGAATATTCAAAGGTCCAATTTAGTGCAGGAAAGTATTTTACATTTTGTTTCCCTTGCTCGCTTATCTTTTTAATCGCATTCCCTGATTCATTCTTAATAGTTTCTTCATCAATTTTTATAAATTCATATTGATTTTTACCTTTTGCATCTTTTGCTGGTTTACCATCATTATCTAATTGCAGTTGTTTCTCGTATTCTCTAATATCAGAATCCGTAATTATTGCAACAGGAATTATCATATTGGGTTCTGCCTTTCGCAGATAAATTTTTGCATAATGGTCAAAACCCGTGTGTCCGATATTTACTACCGAAACACCCTTTTCTATCAGATTAATTCCAATAGCTTTTGCAATGCTCGGAATAAGAATTTCTTCCGCCCAACCCTCAACTAAAATCACACCTTTGGCAAAAAATAAATTTGCTTTCGTAGTATCAAGAAATTTTTCTAAAAATTTGTAGTTGTCTTTACCTAATTGCGTATATGCTTCTCCCATTGGGAAGGCATTTCCATTGTTACAAATAATCAGATTTTCCAATTTTAACTTGGAGGCTAAATTTGGACTATGCGTTGTGAGGATAAGTTGAATGGCATCTTGTTTTTGAAAAGTCTCGATTACCTGCATTTGTGCCTGAGGATGAAGATGTGCTTCCAACTCTTCTACAAGTCCTAAACGTAAACCGCTCCAATTTTCCTTACTCAAATGAAGCAGCTCTGCTGCCATAAATAATCTGTTTAAGGTTCCTAAACCTGGATATAGTTCATTTTTCAGAAGTAAAGTAAGTTTTTCAAGAATGCTTTTTATATCATTAGATGAAGCATGGAATTGTATCTCATAATCATTGCCATAAAATTCTTTAATATAACCGTCTATTTTATCTTTGATTTCCTTTCCTTCTTTTGGCTTATGTATATGCACCTCCCCAGATTCAACAGGTATTTTAATTTCAAATTCTCCATCAAAATATTTTTTTAGTTCTTCGCTAAGACTGCAAAATATCTGCACAAGTTCATGATTTCTTTCCCTCCCTTTAAATGCCTTATCACCCAAAAGAATTTGTGATAGTCTTGAATTTCTTTTAGCAACTAATTCATTTTCTGCATCTCTTAAGGGTTTTAGGTAAGTGGTTTTTAAATATTCTCTTGCTTCAGCCGTTAAAAGATATCCATCTTCATCAGCACCAGCTTTTACATCTACAGGTAATATTTTTTCTCCTTGCCTCCTTACATCATAATTTAATTTTAAAAAGGGCTTTGCGTTTTCTCTATTTCCTGTCCAACCCAACCATTCCGTGAAGTTTTTGGCTTCATCAGGTATTAAGTTTTCAAAAATCAATTCTATTCTAAAGCGACTTGCAGTACTATAAAAATCTTTATCCTCAACTCTGATATAATCATAGCTATGAGTTTTAAGTACAAGTTTAACAGCATCAATAATAGCTGTTTTGCCAGAATCATTTTCGCCAATAATTACATTCAAACCGTTAGAGAGCTTTAAATTCAAATTCGGATTTTCAAGGTCTATTTCCCTCTCTGAACCAAATTTTCTAAAATTCCAAAGTTTTATGTTAGATAGATACACCGATAATAATTTAATAAGGGTTTATATAGCCCTCTAAGATATAAATTAATTCCCTTAGCAGCCACCAACTGCCAAGTAATTCCACCAAAAGACACATCACTATCACGCCTTGTTTTCCATAACACTTTTGTCGCCAAGCCCGCAGGAAGCGGGAAATCAGTAACAAAATAATTCAGATTAATTATGGAAAGACAAAGCAAAAAAGTGTTGCTGGCAGGCGTTGCGTTGCTGTCAGCTTGTGGTGTGTTTGCCCAGGGCAACGGAGGTGCGGGCATCAATGAAGCAACGCAGATGGTAACTTCTTATTTCGCCCCTGCAACCAAATTAATTTATGCGATTGGTGCGGTCGTGGGGTTAATCGCAGGTGTAAAGGTGTACAACAAATTCAGCGGTGGCGAACCCGACACATCGAAAACGGCGGCAAGCTGGTTTGGTGCGTGTATTTTCTTAATCGTTGCAGCAACCATCCTGCGTTCATTCTTCCTTTAATCCGATGCCCTATGGGTAATTACAACATCAATAAAGGCATTTGAAGAACAGTTGAGTTCAAAGGGCTGAAAGCCCAATACCTGTTCATCTTCGCAGGTGGCTTGCTCGGTGTGCTTACAGGATGCACGACTAATGCAAGCATTAAAATGATTAAAAGCTGCAACAATAACAATAATAATTAGTGCCGCAGTCTGTTGTTCTGAAGCGGATTGCTGGATTTTGTGTTGGTTCGCCGTCCGGTTTCGGACAAGTGGCTGCACCGCTTCTCCGCGCAACGGGCTTTCCGCCTACGGGGAAAGGAATGCCGTTGCGCCGCTCTGGATGGATTCTAAAAGTTATACAATTTTGTAGGTAATTCATTAGGTGGCATTACCTGAAAATCCATCCCCAAAGTCCATATAGCATAAAGCCAATGCTTACCCACTTGAACATCCATTCTATGAGGAGGGTAAATAGTGCTACAAAATAATTATTGAAATGCTGTAGTCCTCCTAATCCTCTGCGGTTAAACTGTCGCATACATACCAGTAACCTGATTGCTAAGCCAACAAAAAATATTGTCGGGTAAGGCATAGCCTGTAATAGTTTGATGATTGTTTCCATAACCTTATTTTTTATTTTAACTTTTGTCAACTGGTTTGCCTAGCAAGGCAATCAGCTTGTTTTATATGTAGCCCCGGTCAAAACTGTTATTCTCATCGCTGTTCATCTTTTAGGATTACGATTGTATTACCTTTGGTTTGATAGTCAAATGCACCTTTTGAAACCCCATGCCGCCTTTGAAGTTCTATTCCCTCATCATCCCAACCAAAGTCCGGCAGGTTGTTTACTCTTGCCACAAGTTGTGCATTGGTAAGGTGTTGAAAACGCTCCCTGCAAAACCTTTCTAACTCTGTTTCCTCTGCAATAGGATTGCATAGGATATTGAGGTCAAACTCCTCCGTCCAAAATTCCTCGCCTGTATGCTTCCCGCAGGCTGTGTAGTAGGCAGTACCGTTTGAACGCAATACAAGCCTGTAACAATCCATGCGGTTTTCGGGTACGGTAAATGCTTCCTGTTCTTCATGGTCAAGTTCTACAAATCCCCATTCTTTATCTGCAAGCATTGTTTCAATGTCGGGCTGGTCATCTTCCCCTTTCTTATAAAAATCTACTGCCGTATCATAATAATTCACGGACTGGAAATGATAGTTTCCCTGCAAGTATGTAAGAAATGCAATGCGCTGTTGCTGTTCCTTTTTCCATTCGTCCGTAATGTGGATAAGGGCAAAATTGCAATCATCCCATTCGCTGTTGGTATTTGCTTTTACCAATAAATATGCTGTTGCTTTATCTGATAGTTTCATTGTTCTGAATTTTAATGTTATTAACCTGATTTTCGATTTTACGCTCTAATAGGGTTTCGAGTATTTCCCAATCACTGTCGTAGTCCTTGCCCTCAAAATGGTAAGTGTCGGTTTCTTCGTCTAATTCAAAGCTGTCAAAGTCGGTCTGCTCCAAACAGGTGTCGGTCAGTATGCCGTCTGCATAGGTTGCCCTGCCATATACTAAGCATCCTAATTCCTCATAGTCGTATGTAAAAGCCACTTTATAGTGGTCTGCTATGTGCCGGACTATTTCAGTATTGGGCGACCATTTGGTATCATAATAGAGTGCCTCCTCTGCTTCCCAACGAATATTAAAAAACCAATCTTTATCTTCCTCTATAAAGGGAGGCAACTGTCCGCAAGTTGTTTTCAGTTGCTTTTTTGCCATTTGTAAAAACATTTTTTTTATGCTCTGCAAAGTGATTGGGTCTGCTTTAAACCAAACCACGTTATTACACCAATTAGCCATATCTTTTAATTTTTTGTTGTTAATCTTTTTAATGTTAGGAGTGTGATTTTTCGGCGGCATACACGCCATTGACATAGTAGCCAACAAGCTGCTCCCAAAGCCGTATTAATCCGTTAGTATCTACATAGAAATATTCCGTTCTGTTGCAATAAATGATGTACATAGCTTCGTCTTTATATTTCGCTTCAAGGCTTTGCGCTTTAGCCAAACTTTTTGCTTCGTCTATTGATTTTGCTTTCATGTCTCTTGTTTTTAATAGGCGACCACCTTTGCAGGCGGTCGCCTGTGATTAATTATTTCTTTTTATTGCTGATTTTTTTTATTCTTTCCTGTAAATCCTTAACCCGTTCTTTTAATCGTTCCTCTCTGCGTTCGGCTACTGCTACCTGTTCTGCTTCAATGGATTTAATATCCAATCCCGCATCCCCTGCCATTTTATACAGGCAAAAAGCATGGTTTTGTAATGGTGATTTACTTTCACCACTACCGCTTATGACGGTTCTTATAAGATAGGCAACCTGTTCGTTTGTCAACCCCACAAGTTTTTCGTAGAAATTGACATTGTCCTTACATCCTTTGGGAAACAGTTTTTTTTCGGCTAATGTGCGGTTGGAATAATTTAAAGAATTGAAGGCGATTAGCCGCAGGCCAACCATGTCGGCTTTAGTCAGTGCCGGCTTTAATTTTCCTTCCTGTAAGTGTTGACAAAATTGTTCATGCAGTTTTACCTGTATCTTTTCGCTGTCTAATTCCTTAGAGCGATTTTCCCTGTTTTTCAGCCGTTCTATTTCTGCGGTAAGAAGGTCTTTGGTGGCTGTATTTTCCCTGATAGCCTGTTGCACTTCTTTAGCAGTAACCTGATTAGCGGTAGCGGTATTTCTTTTTAGAGGGTTATAAAAAACAGCGGCAATTTTTTCGTTGCGTAAAAGCAGTCCCTTTTGCGTACCCTTTGCGCCAACCTGTTGCCTGTAAGCAGCCATATCCTCTTTATATTCCCGGAGCGCTGCGCTGTACCTGTCGCGCATCATTACCTCCCTGCCTTTCTCTTTGCTGTAAGAAGTGTAATCCTCTTTCGTTGGCTGTACCGGCTCATACATCACCTGTACATCATCCTGGCTGTAACGGGTTATTGTGGCGATTTCCGGCATGGTGTCCATCAGGGACTGGATTTCATCGCTCACACAATAACCAAATATTAAGGCTTCCGGTTTGTTGGTTTCCAACACAGAGCGTATTTTGGCTTCTGCATCTGCGTGGCATTTATTTTTGAAACAGGTTTTATTGCTGCATACCGCCTGCTTTGCCAGATCTGGAAAAAGCTCTTTCAGGGATGCTGAATTAAAGGGGCATCCTGTGCAAGCTCCCACATCCGGCAGCAATTTTTTATCGCGCGTATTAAAGGGGGCATTTTTCAAATCGTATTTATGCCTGCTGATATAATACTTCGTATTCCCGATAGAGAAATGTTTTTCCTGCTTCCATCCTTTGCAATGCTCTAAAAAAAAATCCTGCTGTGCATCTGTCGGAAGGCTTCCCAATTCGGTAGCTTCTGATAATGTCAGCTTACCCGCAAAATATACCTCCTGCAATGGTTCAACCAGTTCAGCCAGTTTGAGGCGATTGTAAATAAAGCCTTTGGGTTTTCCCAAAATCCGCGCCACCTCATCCAGTGTTTTACCCGATTGCTGTAACAATTGGATAGCCTGTGATTCATGTAAGGGATGCGGGGTTTCCCGCTGCAGGTTTTCCACCAACTGAATTTCCAATACTTCATTATCTGTAAATTCAAGGATGCGTGCAGGCATGGTTTTCAAACCCGCAATCTGTGCCGCTCTCAACCTACGCTCACCAGCCACCAATTGGTAACGACCTTCTTCAACATTACGCACAATAACAGGCGAAAGGATGCCGCGGATAGCTACCTGCGAAGCGAAATCCTCCAATGCCATCGGGTCGTAGAACTTGCGGTAATTAAAAGGCGAAAAATCAATTTTATCAACCGGAAGCACAACGTAATCTGCTTCTTCATTTTGTACTTCTCCGGTAGCAGACTGCGTTGCCCGTACCACTGCTTTTTTTGTTACTGTTTTCATGATAAATGTTTTAGTGATTGATATAATTTTTAAGAATAGTGTAGGCGGCAATTATCCGCTTGAAGTGATTAAAATGAGGCTGTTACATTTCTGCTAAACCTCTATTAGCTCCTTAACGGGCGGCGTTTCAATTTCCTCCGCTATCCGATTAAGGATATAATCGGCTGCTTTCTGTGCCTGTGCTGCGGCTTTTATGATCATCGTTTTATCATTTTTGAAAGATTGCAACCAGCCCTGTATATAGGCGGCGCTGTTGATAAGGGTATTGCCCTGCTCAATGCCACCCACCGCGCACAAAAAAGCGGCGGTTAGTTCTGCGGTCAATTCTTCTTTGCTGTACAATTCACCGCCGTAACCATCAGATGTAATCAACTCTTTTCGGTTCAGGCGGCTTGTGTGGCCGGTGGAATGTGCCAGTTCATGGAACAAAGTGCAATAATGTTCTTCTGTACTTTTAAAAAGCTGTTTTTCCGGTATGTTTACCAGATCACGGGCGGGGCTGTACCATGCACTGTCTCCCTGATACCGGATTTCAGGGGCATCAGGCATATTGGTTACTATCTGGTCACAGGCAGCCAAGCTATCAATGGCAATTTGCGGCTGTTCTGTATTTTCCGGCAATGGAATATTTTCTGCCTGTGCAATATTGAAAACAATGTATTGGCGCGGAACAAGGCGAACGCGGCGGCTTTCTTCGGTTGGCGCAGGGTCTGTACCGGTTTCCTCCTTATTTTCTATTTTAGCCCAATAGACAATGCGCATCCCTTTTTCACCTTTGCGTATATGACCGCCTTTTGCCTGCGCCTGTTTGAAGGTCAAAAAATATGGCGTAGCATATCCTTTTAAATGAGTAATGAAATTCAGGAAAAATACATTCCATCCCCTGTAAGGTTTCCCTGTAATGATATTTTTTGGAAAGCCTTTACTGTTCCAGCCTTTACGCCATATTATAATACCTTTTTCCAATTGTTCCATTACAAAATTGGTGACCTGGCTGTACACGTCGTTAATGTTGTTATTTGTGCTTAGCGTTTTCATCATGTTTGATTTTTAATGTTTCAATTTTTTATTTCCGGTTTTAAAAGGGTAAATCTTCATTGGTGGTTTGGGTTGCTTTGTCAGCAGTTTTCGTTTGTCCATTACCGTTATTACCCGAAGCGGCTTCCGTATTCCTGCCACTATACAGTTTGATTTGCGAAGTGTGAAAGTGCAAGGCTGCATTTGCCTTTCCTTCTTTATTCAGCCATGCCTGTGCGCTCACCCTGCCTGTAAGTTCTACCAATGCGCCTTTGGTCAATACCTTCGCCACGTTAGGTGAAATCCAGTAAGCGCAATTGAAATATTCTGTGAGCTGTACCCGCTCGCCCTGTTTGTTTTTGTAGCTGTCGTTTACCGCTACTGAAAAGTTGACTACCTGCTTTTCATTTGGCAGGGTGTTTACTTTTGCATCCCTTGTTAGTCGTCCGATGATGTTCATGTTGTTTGATTTTATCGTTAAAAATTTTGTTTGATTTTTCTTTTTTTCACCCGCCTGCCCTAAAGAGCATTTTTCCAAAAGAAAAACGGGAAAAAAGAAAGCAGCGAAAAAGTGCGGAAATGAAAAGACACCAAAAGGAAACGGAATAAGTGCCGGAGGCTGAAAAAGGAAAAATTATATTTGGCGAAGCCTGATTTTTCCTTTTTCATTATGCCGTAGTCTTTTGGTTCGGGTGTGTGAGATGGCTCCGCACTAACTTAGCTGCCTTTTTACCCGTTTCGTTGGAAAAAAATGCTTACAGCAGGTTGGATGGTATTTTCATCAGCATTTATAGGATCATCAGGAATGAAGCATGAGGGAAATGGAAGGCGGTGATCCCGAAAGCATTCGGGAGAGCCGGTCACGATGAAAGAGAGACGGAAGCGAAGCGTACCCTGCAATCACCCGACCCGAAGGGGCATGCCCTACTAAAAAAATAAATAAAAAATCAACTTCCTAAAATAAAGTAAGCTGCTGTATATAATTTTCAAAACGATGTTCCTGTTTTTCAAAGTATTCCCTGTCTGTTTCAAAGCCTGTAAAATCAAGCCTGTTTTTATACGCAGCAATCCTGCTTGAACCACTTCCCAAATGCGTATCTAAAACTTTCATTCCGGGTTTTACCTTAGCATACTGAAAACAAAAATCATAAAGCAGTATTGGTTTTTGTGTAGGATGAATCGTACCACCTTCAGTGCGTAATTGATTTCGGTTGATAATAATGCGGCGTAATGCTTTTTTATAAGATGTGTAAGCCAGTTCCCCATCGCTCATGGTAAGGTTTTGTCCCTTATCCCAGAATATCCAGCCCATTGAAGGCGACAGGTATTGCGGAAAGTAATTTGCGCCCCAGATGATTTGATTTTTTGAAACCCGGAATAACTCTTCAAAATAGTCATTGCCGGGCGGCGCCAGATCCCAGGTTTTTTTCTCGAAATATTTTCTTTTATGCTTACTGTTTTTTGTAAAAGATTCTGTTTGCCCGCTCCTGTTGATTCCATAGGGAGGATCAACAATAGCAAGGTCAAACCACTTATCAGGATAACGCTTCATTCCCGCGGTGCAATCTTCGGGAAACGTTTCCGAACAGGGAACATAATTGTAAGGCGGCAATGCCGTCTTCCAATTCCCCTGGCGGAAATTGTTTATGTTCTTTTTTATTTTGTCCATTCTCATTCCCTTCACCTCTTTCACCTCTGGAAATACCAATAAAACTTTTTTTCACGTGAATTTAAAATCAGGACATTTTCTTTTGAACGACAAGATGTTTTTGTGCCGGGTCATTCAACAACCTTTCCATTTCAGATTGAATAATATCCTGTATATCCTGCTTAATCTGTAAGTAATTTCGCTGTACCATACTGTTATCCAACTTGCGTATAACCTCAATGTCCCTGTAATCCTCTTGTTCTCTTTTCAAAGCCTCATGGTCGTTTATAATTTCAGAATGGAAAGTTTTCAGTTCGATTTTATTATCCGGATCATCAGCAACCATGCCTACAAACTCTCCTGAACTCAGCCCTGATATTTTTGAAGGAGGAATAGCTGCTTCCAATTGCTTTGAGCGGCTGACTGATGTATCTCCGCTATTGATGGAATAGCTTTCCCTGTCCTGCATGATTTTGCCGAAACGTTCTGAAAGTTGTTTGGCGGTATCACCTGTAACCTGACCTGCAATGATGTTCCCGGTGATATTCATAATCACATCAGCCTGTTCCCGGCCATAATCCTTACGAAGCTGGCTGAAATCCTGCACACCTAAACAGGCAGCAACTTTATTGCTTCGGGCAGTTGCAATCAAGCTGTCCATGTTGTTCAAATAAATTGTTGGGAACTCATCAAACACCAAACTGCTTTTCAGCTTTCCTTTTTTGTTTACCTGCTTTATCAACCGTGTAACATATAGCGAAAGCACCGCGCCATATATCTGTATCTTTTGCGGGTTATTACCCATGCATACAATCTTAGGCTCACCAGGATTATTAATATCCAAATTGAAATCGTTGCCGGATAAAACGTAATACAACTGTGGCGAAGAAAGCCTTGCCATGGCAACCTTAGCAGAGGCTATTTGTCCTTCCAATTGTTCCATCACATCATTGAGATAAGCATTAATAAAGGGATTGATTAACACTTCAATTTCCTTCTCAGTGCGAAGCAGGGTAAACAAGCTATCATAGTCAGCCTGCATTAGCTCAATAACGTGAGGCAAAGTGCAAAATTCACCGTCCTTGTACTTTCTTAAATACCATATCACGGCAGATAGAAAGTTAATTGGAGATTCCACGAAGAAGTCGCCCTGGCGTTTAATCCATTCCCGGTTCAGGCCCATTAAAATAGTCCTTGCGCTTTCAGCAGCATCCGTAATGTCTGTCATGGCTGAAGGCTCTAATGGATTACACCGGTGGCTTCTCGTTAAGTCATCGAAATTGATGACAAAAAATTGTGGCGGCTTCTTATAATGATGCTTGTACTTTAACCAGGTATTGTAGGCAATTTTAGAAAGGTCATCAAACTTAAAATCATAGACAAACATTGTAAATCCTTTCCGGATATGTTGTGTAATAACATGCCTTATTACGAAGTATGATTTGCCCGAACCCGGTGTACCCAGCACCATGATGGCGCGAAATGGATTGATGATATTTATCCAGCTATTGCGTACCTTATTTTTCAGCCGATAGCGGGCGGGGAGATTGATGGAATATTCATTTTGCAATAAGCGTTCTTCCTGCGGGAAAGTTTCATTTTCATTATTGAAAATATCTTTGTTGTTAAACCTGCTTTTGATAATACGGGAAAGCAAAGTACCACCGGAAAGTATCATCAAAAATCCAACAGAGGTGATGCCGATATAAATCATTGCCACCTCCTGTACAGGCAGTGGTAATAGCAATGAAAGATAGCTTACAAAGTAGAGCAGCAGTCCAATGATGAGATATGCAAATGCTGTTTTATAGTTCATCTTTTCATGCTTACGTCCCTTTGCACCAAGTAAAGAAATTGCCAGAAAACCTAAGGCAATCAGCTTGCTTTTAATGAAGCTGTAAAAAATTCCGGTACGATAAATATTGTTTAAAATACGGTCGCTGAATGCGCTTACCAATTGCCACTGCTGAAAAGCAGCATAACAATAATAATAGTAATGTATCAACAAAATAACAATGCTGATAAACCTGGTCATGTCCAGAATCTTTCTTAATGCCTGTTCGTTCTCACCTGTCTGCATAGCCATAGCTTTTAATTTTTATCTGTTATCTGAAATATTTTTTCTTTTCTTCCTTTTGCGTTTTCTTTTAAGCTGTCCGGGTAACCAATTAGCAGCCTGTTCCGGTTGCATTAAATCATTTAAAATGCCTGCTGATTTTGCAGGCTGCAGGTCATCGGTAACAACTTTGATTTCTGTCCCGACGATAGACCGGGACTGTAACCCAATGAGTGGTTTCGGGGCTGGATGCTGCGACAGCGATTCCTGCCCTGAAACATTTTTCAGCAGGAATCTTTCCTGGATAGCTTTTGCGCTGTATTGCTTTCCCAATGCACTGCCGTTAAACACACATTTTGTGTAGTGATCTACATAAGTTATTCCATAGATCAAACCCGCATCATTCTGCCGCAAAGAAATATGGATACCCTTTCTTTCAAGCTGCTCAATCAGTTCATGTAGTGAAGGAGCTTTGCCAATAAATAATTTATCTATTTCATTTTTGATGCGGGCTTTATAAGGCTTTCGTTGCGCTTCATTAGGGTTAAACCTTTTTTCCAAAAATTTCAGTGTTGGCTTGTTATAAAAATCACTTGCTTTCAGCGGCACGCCGACAGGCTTTCCATCTTCATCCAGTATGTGGTAAACCAAACCACCGCTAAGAAACATTTTTGATTGTTCGCTGCCACGATCTGCCATTACATTATACTGCTTCAATACCGCATTCAATTCCGGCAGGCTGGTGTATTTATATTTATCTAATACCGCATCAAGTACACCAGCAATAGCCCTGCGGGTTTCTGTACGCCCATATTGTACCTTTTTCGCATCAACCGGATTTAATTTGAATGCATCTTTTTTTGAATGCTCGTCCGCAACCACAAGCCCAAAGATTTTCTCAATTTCTTTACGCGCCGGTTCAGATTTTCGGATGCCAAGATGATGTAAGTCTATCCTGTTGCCGTTGGACTGGATATTGGTGGTAACAATATGGATGTGAGGATGCCCGGCATCATGGTGCTGATATACCATAAATGGCTGTTCGCCAAAGCCTATTTTCTGCATATAGGTTTTCGCAATCTCCATCATCTTCCCGCCGGTCAAATGTTTTTCAGAAGGGTCAAAATTGAGAGAGATATGAACGTTTTTGCGTTCTACATCTTTGCGCAATTCTGTCCTTTTCAGAAGAAAGCCCAGCTTCATTTTAAGACTCATTTCATCCGCATTGAGCGGAAAATTTTCTGCCCCGATACATTCCGCTACACCTTCTTTAACCTTGTTCTCATTGTAAATAAAAATGCGGTGCATGGAATGAGAAGGCTTGATTACTGCAACCATATTTCCAGCAATTTTTTTATCGTATTACGGACATCATCCAACTTGTTCTGAACAATTTTTTTCTCAATTTCATAGACCATTAACCAGCTTTTAAATTCACTGATCTCATGCAGCGTATGCAGCTTTTTTACAGCCTGATTAAAGTTGTTTCCAACTGCATTAAGCTCGCTACGCAAACGGGTAAGCTCTGCCATTAGGTCATCCTGTGAACTATTACGATAAGTCGTTACAATAGGTTTATCAAAGAGGCAGCGGCGAACATAATCGCTTAACTTTCGGCATGTAGAAGCCTTCCATTTTTTTCCAATTTTTGCAAACTCATCGGGTGTTAACCGCAAACCGATAATGCGTGTTCTACTTGAAGTTTTTCTTTCCATCACTAATCATTTTCACTTTTTCAAACTAATTTTTACCTTTCATATACCCTGCCCTCGAGTTCCGAGGGAAGGGCAGCAATATCCCGTTGTTAAACAACGGTTCATCTTGCCGATTGCAGGAACGTGGCAATCTTTCAGCCTTTTGAATGTTCTTAAAGACATTTTAATTTTCGCTATGCTATTTTTTCAGTCTTTGGAAAACCATAAAACGTTTATTTATCTTCTCTCTAAAAATCCAAAACGTTCTTACAGTTTTTGTTCAAAATTTTTCTTTTGAGATTTTCCAATGTTTACTATCCATTCATTAAAATCTTTGTGATGTCGATATAGTATGCTTTCATCTCTATATTTATCGCTTAAGGCCAAAGCGTAACGACTGTAATTTTGACCGGTTGAATCCCTATCCAAATACAATCTGATGATTTCATGCTGCTCCATAAAAGGACGCGCTTTTTCGAAGAAAGAAACCGAATTCAGAATTACAAAATTGCTTTCAATAGCTCCCTCTTTTTTATGGATAGTTATGAAGGAAAGGAAATCAAAAAAACCTTCGAAGACGATGGCTTCTTTTCCTTTATTTTTAATTGTCGTAATGTCCTTTGGAGAACTGCTCGTTTTGAAATAAGGATTGCGTATTTCAAAGCCTCCAGAATCATTTTTAAAACCTATGCCATAATATATTTTGTTGTTCAATCCATATCGGACTTCTCTGCAAAACTGATCTGCAATATCAATCGGAATCCGTCTTTGTTCCACGTATCGCAATAACGCAAAAGAACTGATTGAATAGTCTTGAAAAATGGTTATTTTCTTTTCTGTTTTTAATTGCTCTGGCTGATGAAAAACAGGCTGACGAAAAGAAAAATCACTATTTAATTTTTGCAGAAATTCGCCGATCGTACAATTTTGATAGAGGATTGCGAAATCAACAAGGTCACCACCTTCACCTAAGCCGTGGTCATACCATCTGTTGAGTTTCCTATTAACTTTAAAAGAAGGAGTCTTTTCATTTCGTAAAGGAGACAGATACCAATAATCAGCATTCCTGATTTTTGCTGGTTTATAACCTAAGTTGGATAGGTAATCTACCATATCCATTTCTTTAGCTTCCTGAATGGAAAGCCTTTGTTGTTTCCCGAAATCCATGACTACACATTTTCAATTTCACAATCAGATTAAGAGGTGCGAAATTAAACACCAGGTTTCAATTCAACCTATCCTCATTATATTTTAATGAGGATATTGCAAACATCGGTATCTATTTTTGTGGTCCAAATTTTAAAACGTGTAGATATGCTTACAACAAATGATGTAGCCAAAGTTTATGATACTATATTAAGTATCCCTGGCATGAATGAAACTGTGAAGATTGATATGAAAATCTCACGCAAAAATGTATTACTCCTGAACAGCGTTATTAAAAGAGGACTAAATACAAAGGATGATGACAAATCAACAAACTTATTAGGAAGTGTCCCTCTGGAAACATTACAGGAATTGCACACTTTTGCAGATGATTGCTTAACAAAGGCAGGACTGACGGAGCTAAGTGAAAAACTTAATTCTTTGAGTGCAGGAAAATAAATGCTGAGGAAGTTTTATTTCTTTTCTGAATGAGGTAATGAATTAGATTTTCATGAAGTATTTTCAGACATCTTGAGAAAAACTTCATAAAGAATAATCAAGAACTTTTTCATACGTCTTTTTGAAATCAGTATCATGGTAATCATTAAACATTTGTAAGTCAGGATTCATTAAAAGGATCCATGTATCCTGCTTTGAAGCTAATGACTGAGAGCAGTTCTCGTTTGAATAAGCCTTTAGGGAACAGCTATGTGTCAGGCTTTGAATGGCAGGCATTTGTGTAAAGGGTAAAGGCTGCCATAGCTAATGCTGCGTTGGCTGGCGAATGAAAACGGGAAGACTGCATTGAAGGAAGGAGCGAAAAAGCTGGATACGCAATTATCTTTTCAAGCACATCTTCCGGAAGAATGGAGGATGGGGTGCGAGTGTCTTTTCATTGAAATATTCCTGTAATTGTGTTTAGTGAGGGAGGAGCCAATCTCAATTATATAATAACTTTATCCGGTGCAGTTCTCACGGCTTATTTGCCGAAGGCTGTAAAGAAATAAGACGGGTGTACTGCAATGGAACTTAAAGAAAATTTTTATTAGATCTTTAGCCTTACTTTAAATTCTTAATGCTGAGGCAGGTCATACTATCATTAATTCTTAAAGCACATTTTCCGTAAGTATGTGGGATGTGGTTACGATAATTCATTTAACATTTTTTGAAATACAAATATTGATTACGATTCTAATTGTTCAGAAGAATTTAAAATAGTATGTAGTTTATCCCGTTAGGGATTGAAGTGAAAATACTTCACAGAAGATTGAAGCGGAAAGCCCGCCCCGAAGGGAACGGCATACTTTTTATTTAAAAATCATCCTCAATCAAATTCAATTTATAAGCCGCCTTTACCAAACCAACAATTTTTTAAATCAAGTTTATTAATTAAATTTTGACAGTGAGTATCAATAGTTCCTTTCTTGGCGCCAGTGGAATAGCCACATTATAGGAAGCAGTTTTTGAAGATGTAGGTGTGGCTTTGTCAGCTATATTAAATATTGTAAGAATTCAGAGAATGAAAGTTTGAGTGATTGGTAGATTTCGATACATTACAAAAGAAAGCGACACTTGATAATTCAGTCATCAACTTTGATGATGTTATTGAAGCCGCCAAAAATAAATTACTTCTCTGGGGCATGAGCGAACAACAAATCAGGAACATTAATAAGGATGCGTTAGCCAATCCGCGAACTACTTTTTTCAGCACTGCTTCAGGTTATATTACAGAACAAAATTTAAAGGAGGGCGATTATGTTTCCGAAGGCGGCAACATTGTAAAGCTCTCTGGCCTTTCCACTCTTTGGGTAGAAGTGCAGGTATATGCCACTCAGCTTTCGCAATTGAATAAAGCAAAAGATGTGATGGTCGAAATACCAGATTTCCCTGGAAAAAAGATTCCGGGAAAGATTTCATTTCAAAATCCTGAATTAAATCCAGCGACAAGAATCAACCTCATTAGGATAATTATTCCCAACGAAGGCAATCAACTTAAACCCGGTATGGCGGCTTATGTCACTGTAAAAACAGGCGGAGTTAATGCGCTTTTTCTGCCATCTGATGCAGTTTTGAGAGATGGAAAAATGGCTATGGTATGGCTGCAAACCTCACAAAATAAATTTAAGAGCGTGATGGTGGAAACCGGTTTGGAAAGTGGCAACATGATTGAAATAAAATCAGGTATTCAGCAAAATGACGAAGTGGTAATATCGGGCGCTTATCTTTTACAAAGCGAATATATTTTTAGAAAAGGCGCTTCGCCAATGGCGGGAATGGATATGTCGGGAATGAAAATGTAAAAAGGAAGATTATTAATCTGCATGCAACAACAGCAGCAATCAAAATGAGCAATCAAATAAAATGAGCGACAGTTCTACAGAACCAGCTGTACAAAAGGTTTCGGCATTTACTTCGCCTGTAAACGGTCTCTTGCAAATATACCTGCAAATGAAAAATGCATTTGTCAATGATAATGATATGGATGCTGCTAAAGCCGGAAATGAAATGAAAAAAGCTTTGGACGATTTTGAGATAGTTATATTAAGAGACGAAGAAAGAAAATCGTTTGAAGATATCGCCAATGATGCAAAAGAACATGTAGAACACATAGGATTGAACGCAGGAAATATAGGACAACAGCGTGAACATTTTGATTTGCTTAGTAAAGACATGTATGAAATGGTAAAAAAATTCGCTGCAGGTGAACGTATTTATGCTAATTATTGTCCGATGTATAATGATAAAGGGGCAATATGGTTAAGTAAAACTAAAGAAATAAAAAATCGATATTACGGTTCAGTGATGCTTACTTGTGGAAAGGTTACTGAAACCATACAGTAAATGGACAAATAACTCAAATTTTAAATTTTAAACAAAAAAAATGAAAACAACAATGGCCATTAGCGCCTCAATTTTAGCGCTCTCTTTTGCAGCCTGTAATTCTACCGGAAGCAAACAAACAAATAATAATGATTCGACTCAAGCTTCTGTAACATCAACACCAGTTGCAGCAACTGATGCAGAACCAGCAGATGGAATTTTAACCGGCTATTTAAACCTGAAAAATTCTCTGACCGCCGATAATGGAAGCGATGCGGCAAAAAACGGACAGGAAATTCTGGATGCTGTGTCAAAGTTCGATTCTTCTTCTTTAACACCTGAACAGAAAAAAACATTTCTTGGTTTGGTTGGTGATATAAAAGAAAACAGCCAGCATATAAGTGTAAATGGCGATAAAGTTCATCATCAGCGCGAACACTTTGAAATGCTAAGTAAAGAGATGTATGATTTGATAAAATCTGTGGGTAGTAATAAAACACTATACTTGGATTCATGCCCTATTTACGACAACGGAAAAGCTACCTGGCTTAGTGAAATCAAGGAAATAAAAAATCCTTTTCTAGGTAAAAAAATGGATACCTGTGGAGCTATAAAAGAAACATTAAACTAAGAAACATGAGAATTTTAAAAAAAATCTTGTTGGTTCTTTTAATCGCATTTATTGCGATTCAGTTTATACAACCTGCCCGCAACAAAAGCGTGCAGGTTTTAGCGACTGATATTTCTAAAACAGTTCCTGTTTCGGAAAATGTGAAAACAATATTACAAACATCCTGTTACGATTGCCATAGCAACTATACCAATTATCCCTGGTACAATTATGTGCAGCCAACTGCGTGGATTTTGGCAAATCATATTAAACATGGAAAAAAGGATTTGAATTTTAGCGACTTCGGTTCTTATCCAACCAGGAAGCAGCAAAGCAAATTGAAAGCAATAGCAGACCAGATTAAAGACTGAGAAATGCCATTGTCTTCTTATACACTTATTCATAGAAATGCAAGGCTTACTCAAGAGCAAAAAGATTTGATTATTAGTTGGGCACAGCATAATAAGGAGAGCCTTGACAAAATAAATCCATAATGAAAATTTTTAAAAAAGTGATACTTAAAATTCTTAGAGCAGTTTTTGTTCATAAGAAAAAATGTTGTCAATAAAAATAAAAGCACATGAAAAAAATAATCCTGATGGCATTTCTTATCTCTATCTATTCCTTTGCAAATCTGTTTTATTGCAAGAATTCTTTTCAGGCAATTAAAAAATTTGACAAAAAATAATAAAGTTTGTCAGGTTTTATAAATGCTCCAGACTATTTATTTGAATAAAACTTTTAACCAAAAAATTCAAAAAACAATGAAACATTTAATTGTTGCTTTTGCCCTTGTTATGGGCATTTCCTTTTCTGCCAGCGCTCAAAATTCCAGTCCTAAAGTGATTGCCTTACTCACCAAAGCCTCATGGTGTCCGGTATGCAAGGCCAATGGACCACGATTTGAAAAAGATATTATGCCCATGGTAATGGAAAACAAGGATGTAAAAATGGTAATGAACGACCTCTCTGATAATAATTCAAAAGCTATGTCGAAAGGGATGCTGGAAAAAGCCGGGATATACAAATTTGCTGAAAAAAATCCTGCCACTGGTATGCTCTATTTTTTCAAAGCCAAATCAAAAAAACTTCTTTCAAAAGTAAGCCTTGCGAGCACTAATGAAGAAATAAAAGAAGCCTATCAAACAGCACTGAAGAAAGGATAAGGAATAATAGATTTTTCATGATTTTGATTCAATAAAATAGTGAGGGTGCATTCTGGACTTTCACTATTTTTATCAAAAAGAATTTGACTAAGTTTGATGAAGTAAATATTAAACTCATTTTTCTTTAATCTACAGAGTTTAAGAGTGAAAGAAATGACACAAAAAGATGGAAGCAGTAAAGTATCAAAGTGAACGGACTAGTACAATCAAATCATGGGTAGAGGCATATTCCGATAAAATGTACAGTTGGTCTTTGTATAAAACCAACAGCAAGGAAACTGCCGAAGACCTGGTACAGGATACGTTTATGGCCGCTTTCCAGGCTATGAATAAGTACGAAGGAAAGAGTGATCCTAAAACGTGGCTTTTTAGTATTCTCAATAATAAGATTGCAGATCATTTTAGAAAGAGGTACCGCAATCCTACGATAACAGAGAGCGAAATAAAACTATCTTCAGAAGCATCTTTTTTCGAAACCTATTTTGACGTGGATGGCAGTTGGATAAAAGAACAACAGCCCGGTGCATGGTCTGCAGAAGACATGCATCTGCTCGATAATACAATCTTTATAAAAGTATTGCAGTCGTGTTTGGGCAAATTGCCTTCTGATTGTCATGCGGCAGTACAATTGAAATATCTTGAAGAGAAAAAAGGAGAAATAATATGTCAGGAATTAAAGATTTCGCCCACTAACTTTTGGCAGCTATTACACAGGGCAAGGTTGCAACTTAGAAGATGCCTGGAAATTCATTGGTTTAAAAAGTAATTACATGAAAAAGATAATGCAATTAATAATGCTTTCCTGTAAAAAGGCAACAGAGTTGATTGAAAAGAAATTACTGACAAAGCTTTCTTTCAGAGAAAAAGTACAATTGAAAATGCATAAAAGCCTGTGCGATGCCTGCACAGCTTATGAGAAGCAAAGTAAATTGATGGACGAATTATTGAGTAAGCATATTCACAATTACGGCGATAATATTAAAAATGAAGGTATCGTTGAAAATGAAGAATTGAAAAAAAAGATTCTTGAGTCAATTAAGTAAAATTGGAATGGTACTCCATATTTTAACAGTCGTTTTTTGCAGAGTTTGGAAGCACCTGATAAAATAACTTTCATTTTTTTTAAACTTTTTTATAAATCCGTTAGAAACTGTTTAAAAATCAAAAAGAAAATTCACAGTGTGTTGGAAAGTGGACAGCGGTAACGCCGGCCACAGTGGTACGCTACGGTTGGCGAAGACGCCAACCGCAAGATAGGAAAATGAAATTTTCATTTTTAGACAGATACGTAGTTAGATGAAATTAGAGATTTCGAATTGATCTGCAGAAGAGATTTTTTTATTTTTATTATTTAAGTATTTGCTTAAATAATAAATTAATTATTATCTTTGTATCCAAATAAGTAAAAATATGGACACTTGTATCCGTTTGTATGCCGACCCTGTTCAAATTAAAAACTGCAGAGAAAAAGTTGAAAATACAGAAAATGCTTTTTCTGAGATGTCGGCAGTGTTGTCCTTAGCCGGTAATGAGGTAAGGCTCAAAATCCTTTACCTGCTTGAAGAAGAAAAAGAATTATGCCCCTGTGATTTGAGTGATATTCTTGGAATGAGTATCCCTGCCATTTCGCAGCATTTGCGCAAAATGAAAGATGGAGGCATTATCAGGGCACGCAAGGAAGGACAAACTATTTATTATTCATTAAAGCCCGGACATCTGAAAATGCTTCGCTCTTTGTTTAGATATGTCAATGAATTGAATGCTAAAATGGAATTGGTATAAGTATGCTAATTAGTAACGGCAGTATTAAATCATTTTACTTGCATACAGTGACCACTAAAAATTAATTAAAAAGGTACATTATGAATAATGAAAATCCTTCTGCAAAGCAGAAAAAATCATCTAAAGGAATTATCGGGGCTGGTTTGCTTATCGCCTTTGCTGCCTCATTATGTTGCATTACGCCTGTACTGGCTTTGTTCAGCGGTGCCACAGGTATTGCTTCCACTTTTTCGTGGATGGAGCCTTACCGCCCATACTTAATCGGACTAACTATTGCGGTATTGGTATTTGCCTGGTACCAGAAACTAAAACCAAAGAAAGCGGCAATGGATTGCGCCTGCGAAGAAGACAAACCTTCTTTCTGGCAAAGCAAAAGTTTTCTCGGCATTGTAACGATATTGGCTTTTTTGCTGATGGCTTTTCCATCTTATTCCAAAATGTTTTTTCCAAAAACACCCGCAACGCAGGTAATTGTGGTGGATAAAAGCAATATTCAACAATTGAAGCTGAGTGTTAGCGGAATGGATTGCCAGGCTTGCACACACACGATCAACCTTGCCCTTTCAAAAGTGCCCGGCGTATTGGAATATAGTACCGATTATAAAGATGGCAGCAGCTTAGTAAAGTTTGATCATTCCAAAGCCAGCGATCAGGCGATTGTAAATGCAATAAATGAAACCGGTTATAAAGTAACCAATATAGAGCCTGTTCAATAATTATTATCCCCGTTTGGGTGATTACCAACAGGGGCAATGCCTGGAGGCTATCTAAAAATAAACCTTTCAATACTCAAATAACAAAGAAAAGACATGAAAAATTTGTTGATCATTTTCGGCTCAATTATCTTACTAAGTGCAGCCACTTGCGGTGGCTGCGGAGGTACCTGTTCAGCTACCACCACAAACAGAACGGTATTGTCCTCTCGTTTTAATAATAATGATAATCCTAAAACGGTACAACTAAAAATAACGGGAATGGATTGTGCCATGTGTACCAACGCCGTCCACAGGAGGTTATCACAAACTGACGGGATTATTAAAGATGATATTTCCTACGAGAATGGATCTGCTATCATCACCTACGATCCTGCAAAAATTACCGTAGAAAAAATTATCAAGGTAATTGAAGCCATAGGATATAAGGCAACAGTGGTAAAAGAAAGCAGTGCTAAAAAGCCTGATAAGCCATCGAAAAATTTAATTAAAGAATAAATTAAAAAACAGTTATGCCTGAAATTAAAAAACAAATAAAAGACGCATCAGATAAGATAGATTTAACCATTACCGGTATGACCTGTGACCATTGCGCTGTAACCATTGAAAAAATTGTCAAAAGAAATACCGGGGTTAAAAGCGCGGCAATCAATTATAAAAATGGAAAAGGTGAAATTGAATTTAATCCTGAAACCATTAGCAAAGATGAAATCATCAATGCCATCAACAGTTCGAAAACTTACCGGGCGAAGTTGAGCGATGCGACTGCGAATGGAAACGGAGCTGACCATCATTTTGAACTTATTATTATCGGTGGCGGTTCGGCTGCCTTTTCTGCTGCTATCACTGCAGAAAATTTAGGACTTACCACACTGATGGTAAATGCAGGATTGCCTTTTGGTGGGACTTGCGTAAATGTAGGCTGTGTGCCTTCCAAAACCCTTATCCGTGCTGCCGAAACAGCTTACCATGCTACTCATTCTAATTTTTCAGGAATAAAACCTAAAGGTTTCGATATCAATTTTGCACAGGTGATAAAAGATAAAAAACAATTGGTGAAAACCCTGCAGCAAAAAAAGTATATGGATGTGGTGAGCGATTTCCAGCATCTTCAAATGGTTGAAGGCCGGGCCGAATTTGTAGATGATAAAAGCATTTTGGTAAATGGTAAGGATACCTATACAGCTATTAAATTTATCATTGCTACCGGCGCTACTACCAATGTCCCTGATATTGAAGGGCTGAAAGAAATTGGGCACCTCACTAATGTATCATTATTTGATTTTGAAGAACAGGCTGAAAGCATCACCATTATGGGCGCAGGTTATATCGGTTTGGAAATAGCGATGGCCTATAACCGTTTGGGCACAAAAGTGCGCATTATTGAATTTACTGACCGTGTGCTGCGAACCCAAACACCTGACATTAGCGAAGAAATTGAAAAGCACATGAAGAATGAGGGCATTGAAATATTGCCCAACTTCCATGCGGTAAAATTTGAGAAATCGGGTAACGACACGATCATTCATTGCAAATGCCCCGATGGCTCTTTTACCCAATTAGTTGAACCGGGCAAAATAGTAGTGGCCACCGGAATAAAGGCTAACACTCAAAAACTCGGATTGGATAAAATTGGCTTGCAATTAACCAAAGGCGGGCATGTACAGGTGAATGAATTAATGGAAACCAACCTGCAAAATATATATGCGATTGGTGATGTCGCCAATACACCTTCTTTTGTATATACCGCCGCTTTTGAAGGAAAAATTGCTGTTGAAAATGCTTTTACGGGAAGTAAAAATAAAACAGATTACTCTTCTCTTCCCTGGGTAGTATTTACAGATCCACAAATAGCAGGCGCGGGTTTGGATGAAGCACAGACCGCTGCACAAAATATTCCGTTTGAAGTATCCAAACTTACATTGGATAATGTTCCCCGTTCTTTGGCTGCCAACGATACCAGAGGTTTTATCAAACTCATCCGTAACACTGAAACTGATAAATTGATAGGAGCAAGAATAGTAGCACCAGAAGGCGGAGAGTTGATACAACAATTGAGTATGGCTATCAAATACGGAATAACTGTAAAAGAATTAGCAGAAAGTTTTTATCCTTATTTGACTTTGGGGGAAGGTATCAAATTAGCTGCAATTACTTTTGGGAAAGATGTGGCAAAGCTGAGTTGCTGTGCCAGTTGATAAAATAAAAAAGGGTGCATTTCCAAATGTCGCAAAGGTTGCCAACCTTAATCACTTCATTTCGGTTTAAAAAATATATTTCGAAGGTTGGCAACCTTTAATCCGAAACGACAAATTGAATTGCGCCTTTATTTTTGGGAAGATATTTTTTAAAATTAAAACAATTAGAATGGAAAAATTTGATATAATAGTGATCGGCACGGGTTCCGGAAGTAACGTAGCTAAGCGTTGCGCCATTGCAGGCAAAAAAACTGCTATCATTGACTACCAACCCTATGGAGGCACTTGCGCCCTAAGAGGTTGCGATCCTAAAAAAGTATTGGTGGGCCTTGCTCATGTATTAGCGCTCAATAAACAATTGCAGGGAAAAGGCATCGCAACTTCTGCAACATCTTCATGGAAAGATTTGATGCAGTTTAAAAAGAGTTTTACGGAACCTAAAATACCCAAAACCGAAGCCGGATTAAAAGAAGCTGGCGTTGCAACCTATCACGGCAGGGCAAAATTTATTTCTGAAAATACCATTCAGGTAAACGAAAATATTTTACAGGCGGAAAAGTTTGTTATTGCCAACGGAGCTAAACCGCGGGAACTCAATATACCCGGAGAAGATTTACTGATTGACAGCACCGCTTTTTTAGAACTTGAGGAATTGCCCAAAGATATTTTGTTTGTTGGGGGTGGTTATATTGCTTTTGAATTTGCACATATTGTTTCGCAGTTTGGGGCGAAAGCAACTATTCTTCACCGGGGTGAGAGGCCTTTGAAAAACTTTGATGCCGGCCTGGTTAGACTATTAGTGAAAGCCAGTGAAGAGTCAGGTATTCAGATCAAATTAAACACTGAGGTGAAAAGTATCACCAAAGAAAATAACCGCTTTATAGTTCATGCTATGCAGGAAGGAAAAGAAGTAGATTTTTCTACTTCCCTTGCGGTACATGCTGCAGGAAGAACCGCAGACATAGAAGATATGGGTTTAGAAAAGATGAATATTTCTTTTGATAAAAAAGGAATAGCCGTGAATGAGTATATGCAAAGTGTATCTAACTCTAACATATATTCTTGTGGTGATGCCAACGATAAAGGCCTGCCTTTGACACCCGTTGGAGGAAAGGAGGCTGTTGTACTGGCCAGTAATTTACTAAAAGGAAATCATTCTAAAATTGACTATGGCCACATACCTTCCAATGTATTTACCATTCCGGCTCTTGGGGCTGTTGGGTTAACGGAACAGGAGGCAAAAAATAAAAACTTAAATTACACCGTACATTTTAAAGAGACTACGGATTGGTATTCTTCGAGGCGACTGAATGAACCGGTTTCCGCTTTCAAAGTATTGGTTGATAATAATACAGACCAGATCATTGGTGCACATCTTTTAGGCCCCAATGCCGAAGAAATCATCAATATTTTTACGCTGGCAATGAATGCAGGAGTGAAGGCAAATGATATGAAAAAAACAATTTTTTCTTATCCTACCAATGCCTCTGATATTGTTTATATGGTTTAATTGAAACAAAAAAACAATGGTGATGAGTTTTGCATTTTAAGAGAAATAATGGTAATGCATAAAATCCGATTCCTGATTATTTGCCACATCTTTTTTAATTTGTAGGCTAAAAAAGTGCCATTCATTAAAGTCCAACATTTACAGCAACTTTCACCCGATACTTAAACAATTTTTTCCAGCTTCTGTCAGGTTTTGAATAATGCAGCAACTAATCCGGTAAATATTATTTAAAACGAAAAACTGATCCATCATAAAGTTGTTAGCGTTCCCAAATTAACATTCAGGGGAAAGACATTCATTCGTCATTATTATTTCAAAAATAGTTTATAATACCATCTTTATTTACTAAATAGTCCAACGGACTATAGGTCCCGGACGTCCGGGATACCGACAGAAAAATGCTTTGGACTATTTATAACTTATATTCGGTATAAGATAGCTTTGTTCAATGATATTGTACCTTTATGCAACCTTGTGAAACTCTCTAATCACACAATTTTTATAAACCCGGAATAAAACGAAATAAAATAAAATGAGTAACCATTATTACAATTCAGAAGACCTGAAAAAATTTGGTAACGTGGGCGAATTCCAAAAAAAACTTGCCGATAAATTTTTTGATTATTATGGCGAAGTTTTTAAAGACAGCGAATTGACCGCAAGAGAAAAATCGTTGATTGCACTTGCAGTGGCTCATGCAATTCAATGCCCTTATTGCATTGACGCCTACAGCAGCGATGCGTATGAGAAAGGCTGGAGCGAAGGCCAAATGATGGAGGCTGTGCATGTAGCATGTGCTATCCGTGGCGGCGCTTCTCTGGTGCATGGAGTGCAGATGATGAATAAAGTGAAGGAGATAGCGATGTAGAAGCCCCCTAACCCCGAAGGCGGAAAGAAAACTGGGGGTTGGTTTATTAGTTAATTGGTAAATTGGGTAAATAAGAATCCAGGTTATTTCCTGCCCGAAACCCGCCCGGATGGCCCGGTCGGACGGGGACACAGTCAGGCGGGGTTTGTTTACTGGCAGAAAGCTGAAAGCAGATACCTGACACCTACTTGAATAAAAATATTATGATAGAAAATACAAACTTCATATCCGGCAAGGAAAGTAAAATCTCATTACATGGACAACATCATAAGCTGGCTGATGTACATGAACAATTAGAAATACTGGAACATAGTCAAACCAATGATTTTGTATTACCGCCTTTTCAGGAAAAATTGCAACAAAGTGGTTTATATCCGTTAAAGCCAACCGGCATAGAGATCTTCCAGGTAAATGTGGGAAAGATGTGCAACCAAACATGCAAACATTGCCATGTGGATGCAGGCCCCGACCGCACAGAGATAATGACAAAAGAAACCATGCAGCAATGTATTGATGCATTGAGAAATAATCCCTCTTTAAAAACAGTTGATCTCACGGGTGGCGCGCCGGAAATGAATCCGGAATTCAGGTGGTTTGTAGAAGAAATAAAAAAGTTAAACAAACATGTAATAGTTCGTTGCAATCTTACCATTATCCTGGCCAATAAAAAATACAATGACCTTCCTGAATTTTATAAGCAAAATAATATAGAGGTAGTTTGTTCACTTCCATTTTATACAAAAGACAGAACCGACAGGCAAAGAGGCAATGGTGTTTTTGAAAATAGTATTAAAGCTTTACAAATGTTGAATGATATAGGTTATGGTAAAGAAGAAACCGGGCTGATCTTAAATCTGGTTTATAATCCCGCCGGCGCTTTTCTTCCGCCTTTACAACAATCCTTGGAAAAAGGATATAAAACGGCTTTGATGAAGGAATTTGGAATTGTGTTTAATCATTTGTTTACTATCACCAACATGCCAATCAACCGGTACATGGATTATTTGCTCATAAGTAACAACTACGAAAAATACATGGAGAAATTGTTACTAGCCTACAACCCTGTAGCGGCTGCTAATGTGATGTGCCGCAACCTGATTTCTGTTGGCTGGGATGGATATTTATACGATTGCGATTTTAACCAGATGCTGGAAATGAAAATAGAAATTCCATCTAATCATGTTAGTAATTTTAATGTTGCTGAATTAAATAAGAGAAATATAATGATTGGACAACATTGCTATGGATGCACCGCGGGCGCGGGCTCAAGTTGTGGCGGCGCCATTGCGTAAAAATAAATGTTATCGTATGCTTATTTTTATTTTTTTAGCCGTTCTATTTCTCACTTATTCAAATGGAGCTAACGATAATTTTAAAGGCGTTGCCACCCTTTGGGGAAGTGGAACTTTAAATTATAAATCCGCATTAATACTGGCTACAGTTGCTACTTTTACGGGTTCAGTTTGTTCTTGGTTTTTTGCTGAAACACTTATCACAAATTTTTCCGGCAAAGGCTTATTGCCTGATGGTATTATTCATTCAACAGATTTCGTTTTAGCGGTAACGTTAGCTGCCGGCGCCACTGTCTTATTGGCGACAAGATTTGGTTTTCCCATTTCTACAACGCATGGTTTGGTGGGTGCATTAGTTGGTGCGGGCTTGGTGGCAGTTGGAACGGGCGTTAACTTTAGTAAACTTGGAAACACATTTTTTCTTCCTCTATTAGTAAGCCCGTTTATTGCAATAGTTATGAGTAGTTTATTTTATTGGTTGTTTCATTATTCAAGAAAATCAGCGGGCATTTCAGAAGAGAGCTGCTTTTGTGTTGGTAGCAAATTATTACCTGTAACCGATTTAGTCAATACATATAATAGCTTTACAGCATTACCTGTTGTTCAGGCGGCCATTGATACTCAGGAAGATTGCACTATGCAATACAAGGGAACATTTTTGGGTATCAATTTTCAACCGTTGTTGAACAATCTTCACTATGCAAGTGCAGCCATTGTATCATTTGCACGAGGATTAAATGACACACCGAAATTAGTATCACTTTTATTGATTACACAATTATTTAAGATACCTGTTTATATCACTATTCTTGCAATTGCAATGGCTGCTGGTGGGCTGCTGAATGCCAGAAAAGTGGCAGCAACTATGAGTAGTAAAATTTCTAAATTCAATCATGGGCAGGGCTTTACAGCTAATTTAATAACTGGAGCTTTGGTGATAATGGCTTCTAAATTTGGATTGCCTGTTTCTACTACACATGTATCTGTGGGAAGTATTTATGGTATTGGGTTAGTAAATAAAACCGCTAACCATAAAGAAATTTCAAAAATTATTTTATCATGGGTTTTAACATTACCGGTTGCGGCATTGTTAAGCGCATTATTTTATTTGGTCATTCATTCATTCAATTAATTATTTTATGTCAAAAGCCTATTTAGAGACAACACGAAAGGTTTACAAAGAAGCAGCAGGAAAACCCGATGTCGGATTATGCTGCACCACCACACCAATTTGGCAATTGCCTGGTTTGAATATTCCTTTAATCATGCAACAAATGAATTATGGATGCGGCAGTACAGTAAATTCAAGAGATTTGTTGAACAAATCTAAAATTTTATATGTTGGTGTAGGCGGCGGAATGGAATTGTTGCAGTTTGCCTATTTCATCAGACAAAAAAATGGTGTGATTGGTGTAGATATGGTGGATGAAATGCTGGAAGCCTGTAAAAAAAATTTTGAGGAGGCTGAAAAATTAAACCCCTGGTTTGATAAAGAATTTGTGAATTTAAAAAAAGGCGATGCCTTAAACTTGCCTGTTGAAGATAACAGCATTGATTGTGCAGCGCAAAATTGCCTGTTTAATATTTTCAAGCACGAAGAATTAACAACCGCATTAAAAGAAATGTACCGAGTTTTAAAACCAGGGGGCCGGCTGATAATGAGCGACCCGATTTGTGAGGCAGAAATGCCCGAAGCATTAAGGGATGATGAGCGGCTGAGGGCCTTATGCCTGAGTGGTTCGTTACCTTTGAAGCAATATATTAAGATGATTACAGATGTTGGATTCGGTACCGTAGAGGTGAGAGCAAAAAGGCCATACCGGATTTTAGATTCTAAAAATTATGCAACCGATAAGCTAATTTTTATTGAAAGTGTTGAAGTTTGTGCCATCAAAGACCCAATGCCTGCCGATGGCCCTTGTATATTCACCGGTAAAACAGCTATTTATTATGGAACCGAAGAATGTTTTGATGATGATAAAGGTCATCTTTTGTTTCCTAATCAGCCTTTAGCTGTTTGTGATAAAACGGCAGGCGCTTTTGAGGCATTGAGCCCTAATAGTATATTTATTTCAGGGAGCACTTATTTTTATGACGGGGGTGGATGTTGCTGATAATTAAACTGATTGATTAATATGAAAGAATTATTAATTGCTAAGAACTATCTTAATTCAATAGGAATTGAGAGGGCAGAAGTAGGTTTTGTTTTAGGAACAGGTTTAAGCAATTTGTTGAATTATGTGAAAATTAAGCAAACCATCCCTTACACAGAAATTCCTGGTTTTTGTGCTTCTACTGTTGAGTTTCATAAAGGCAATCTGGTATATGGAACAATAGAAAATAAAAATGTGCTGGTCATGCAAGGCCGGTTTCATTCCTACGAAGGATATTCCATGCAGCAAATTGTTTTTCCGATAAGGGTTATGAAATTATTGGGAGTAAAATATCTTTTCTTATCCAATGCGGCAGGAGGTATTAATCTTAATTTTAAAAAAGGCGACCTGGTTTTAATTGATGACCACATCAATCTGCAATCGGGCAATCCGTTAACCGGAAAAAATTTTGATGAATTGGGATCCCGCTTTCCTGATATGAATGAGCCTTATCACCCGGATTTAAAAAATGCATTGTTGCAAAAAGCCAATAAATTGAAGATTGATTTAAAGAAAGGCGTTTATGCGGTGGTGAATGGACCCAATCTTGAAACCAAAGCGGAATATCGTTATTTAAAAATTATTGGCGCTGATATGGTGGGTATGTCAACCGTTCCGGAAGTAATTGCCGCCAATCATGCGAACCTGCCTTGCACAGCTATTTCAGTAATTACCGATGAATGTGATCCTGAAAATTTAAAGCTGGTGAACATAGAAGAAATAATAGCAATCGCAGCAAAAGCCGATGAAAAACTATCTAAATTATTTGCAGAAACTATTGAAGATTTATGAAAAAAGAAGCGCTGTTGATCTTTGCAAAGAATTTAAAATACGGCCATGTGAAAACACGGCTCGCGGCTACTGTGGGTAACAAAAAGGCGCTTTCGGTTTATAAACAACTGTTGTATCATACCGTTTCAATCACTCAGGAATTAAAGGCTGATAAAATCGTTTTTTACTCAGATTCAATAAATGAAAACGATGTTTGGAAGAATAATGTTTATAAAAAACAAATCCAAGATGGCGATACATTAGGAATGAAAATGGAAAATGCTTTTAAAAGTTCGTTTACTGCCGGCTACGAAAAAATACTGATCATCGGAACGGATTGTTTTGAACTTAAAACTGATAACATAATGAATGCCTTCAACAGTTTAAATGAATGTGACATAGTTATTGGCCCTGCAAAAGATGGAGGTTATTATTT
This sequence comes from Bacteroidota bacterium, assembly GCA_028876495.1. Taxonomy (GTDB): domain Bacteria; phylum Bacteroidota; class Bacteroidia; order Chitinophagales; family Chitinophagaceae; genus Ginsengibacter. The sequence continues at coordinate 205,796 of JAGWRO010000038.1, read as the reverse complement.
ATTAGGGATGAAAAAAGAGCATCCTTTTTTATTCAAAAATATAAAATGGAGTACCAATTCGGTTTTAAAAGATACAATTGATATTTGTAACCAGAATCAATTATCCTTTTTTTTATTGCCGGAGCTTTCAGACATTGACGAAGAAAAAGATTTGAATCGTTTTGAAACCCAGTTGATGCTAAAACAAAAGAACTTATGATCAGTATTATCATTCCCACCTATAACGAAGAAGAAAATATTGCAGATACTATTGAAGAAATAAAACGCAGGGATAATGAAAACCTCATTTCTGAAATTATTATTTCTGATGGGCAAAGCACAGACAACACCGCTACAGTTGCCTCAAATTCAGGCGCAACTGTAGTTACGGGCGGAAAAAAAGGCAGGTCTGCACAAATGAACTTTGGAGCGTCAACAGCAAAAGGAGAAATCCTTTATTTTTTGCATGCAGATAGTATTCCACCGGAAAACTTTACTACATACATTTTAAATGCTTTTAAAGGAAAATATTTAAGTGGATGTTTCAGGCTATCTTTTGATCATCCACATTGGTTTTTGAAAGCCAATTGCTGGTTTACGCGGTTCGATGTAAATGCAGTCCGCTTTGGCGACCAAAGCCTGTTTGTAACAAAAGAGGTCTTTAAAAATTGTGGAGGTTTTGATGAAAATCTTTTGATGATGGAAGACCAGGAAATCATTCATCGGATTAAAAAGCGGGGAAAATTTAAAATGATGAATGCAGCAGTAACAACTTCGGCAAGAAAATATTTAGACAATGGTATTTACAGAATGCAATTTATTTTTTTTTGGATTTGGATTTTGTATTACCTGGGTTATTCGCAGCCGTATTTATTAAAATTGCACAAAAAACTGATTCGTAAAACCAAACTTTGACCAGTAAGATTTCTAAAAATTGGCAAATAAAATCTATGATATTATAATTATCGGCTCAGGCTCGGGCGGATTAACTGTAGGGTTATTTATGTGCAAAGCGGGCTTCAAAGTTTTGATGGTTTCCAGTAGCGACGAAGATATTGGCGGCGATTGCCTGAACGATGGATGCGTGCCCAGCAAAGCTTTCATCCATGTTGCAAAGATTGTACACAGCGCTAAAACAGCCGCTCACATTGGCTTGAATGTTTCCGGCACAGTGGATATAAAAAAAGCGATTGATTATGTTTATGAACGGCAGGAAATAATTCGGAAACGTGAAAATGCAGGATGGTTGGAAGAGCAGGGAATAGATGTAGCGCTTGGCAATGCCGCGTTTGCCGGTAAAGATGAAATTGAGGTAGATGGTAAAAAATACACCGGAAAGAAAATAGTAATAGCTACTGGTTCCAAGCCCAAAAAATTAAAAATTCCAGGAGTTGAAAAGGTAACCTATTATGATAATGAGAGCATATTTCATATTAGGGAATTACCCGAAAAATTATTGGTAATCGGCGGAGGCCCTATTGGTATTGAAATAGCGCAGGTAATGAATAGGCTCGGAAGTAAAGTAACGGTAGTACAACATGGAAATAGAATTTTGAAAATTGATGACAGCGCAATTACAACTATTCTTTTAAAACAGTTACAGAAAGAAGGGATTCGCTTTATTTTCAATGCCGAGGCAGATCATTTTATTTCTTCCAACGAAGCGCTCATTAAATTAAAAGTTGGAACAACTCAAAAAATACTTTTGGATGCAGTGTTTGCAGGCATCGGCAGAGAACTTGATTTTGAATCTATGCAATTAGATAAAGCCGGAGTTGCAGTAAAAGATAATAAAATAGTAAAAGATAAATACCTGCGCACTACCAATAAAAATATTTTTGTTTGTGGCGATATAGCTGGCGACCTCATATTTTCACATGCGGCGGAATATCATGGACGTATTTTATTGAACAATTTTTTCTCGCCTCTTAAAAAGAAACTGAGCTACGATTATTTGTCCTGGGTAACTTTCACCGATCCTGAACTTGCCAGTTTTGGCCTTAATGAAAATCAACTAAAAGAAAGAGGTATTCCTTATAAAAAATTAGAACAGAATTTTGGAGATGATGACCGCGCGGTGGTGGACAATTACCAGTATGCCAAAATGATTTTATTTATCAGCAAAGGTGGCTTTTTAAAAAAGGAAAAAATACTGGGTGGTGCCATGGTGTCCCCTCACGCAGGTGAAATTATCCAGGAATTAATTTTGGCCAATACCGGTAAATTATCTTTGAGCGCTATTTTTAATAAAATTTATCCATACCCGGTTGCTTCCAGGATCAACCAGCAAATTATTTCAAAACACAAAGAAGAAAGTTTGACAAACACGATTAAAAAATTATTGCAAACTGCATTTAAAATTTTCAGTTGATGGAATGGTGGGAAATATTTAAGGAATGGTTTTTCAGCCTCGGTGAAAAATACAATGTAAACCCCTATATATTCGGCGGCATTTATGTTGGTGCTATTCCTTTTTTCTTTTTATTTCTTTACTGGACAATTAAAAATATTAAGAATAAAAAATCATTTGTTTTACCTGCATTATTAACCGGCTTTTTTTTTATATCCGCTTATTTATATCTGATAATCGTTGGTAAAAATATTCCTATGTGGGTATATATTTTTATTGGGTTGATGGTTGTGTATGGAATTTATTCTACCATTAAAAAGATAAAAGAAAAAACAAAAAGTGGCTGACAGTAAACAAACTTTTTCTTCGATTTTTTAATTTATAAATGCAGCATGTTATGAAACCAAATAATGATAATGCAAAACATAATGTTACCTGAGTTCTGAATTTATTATCTTTACTATTAGTGTCACGCTTTACATCCATATTATTACTGACCATTTTTGCATCGTATTCATTCACTTTCAATACGCTTTACTGCTATACTAAGGATGGCACCCGGTTTTATGGCGATGCCACTGAATACATTAGGAAGGCAGAACTTACCAGCCATTCGAGGATATCATTTTATCCCAGGAAATATTTTTGCCACGATGTTCAATTAAATAAAAATTATCAGCAGGCAGATTATTCGTTCAAAAGTTTCAACAACTATTTCTTTATTCTTTCAATAATAACAGGAATTCCTGCAGCCTTTTCATATTCAAAAAGACAGGTTATCCCCTTATTTTCTTGTCGTGGAGGACCTCCTTTAATTTCCGATAATCCATTTCGTGGCCCACCTTCCTGTTAATCGTTTCTGACATTACTCTTTTTTTGTCAGCAGGTCTTCTTTTGTCTAAAGCGAAAGGAGCATTCCCTTTTTTTATCTAAACGATTAACAAATAAACTATGCTAAAAATAGCTTTCAAAAATAAATATTTGATTATCGTGTTGTCTTTATTGATAGCAATAATCAACATTGTTGTCTTAAAAAAACTTCCGGTTGACATTCTGCCTAATTACAAAACTTCTGCAGTACAGGTGCTAACTCTTTATCCCGGGATGCCAGCCGAAGTAATGGAAAAAGATATCACCAGCCGGATAGAAAGATGGACCGGACAATCCAATGGAATAGCCCGTCAGGAAAGCAAGAGCATGATTGGGGTAAGTATTGTAAAAGATTTTTTTACGGAAGATATTGATCCAAATACTGCCCTGTCGCAGGTTACATCATTGGCTATGTCAGATTTATTTTATCTGCCGCCGGGTACTATTCCACCCATGGTAATGCCATTTGACCCTACTGCTTCTGTTCCCTTAGCCCTTTTGGCGGTAAGTAGTGATAGCCTTTCAGAAAAAGGGCTGTATGATATTGCCTATTTCCAGTTACGTAATTTATTGGGTTCGGTGCCGGGAGTTATTGCCCCTGCTGTGTATGGTGGAAAACTTCGTAGAATATATATGTATGTATATCCGGATAAACTACAGGCGTACAACCTTACTCAAACAGATGTGGTAAACGCCGTGCAAAAAAACAATGTGATGATACCTACCGGCGATGTAAACATTGGCAACATGAATTACAGCGTGAATGTAAATGGAATGTTACCAAAAGTGGATGATTTCAACAACATTGTAATTAAAATGAGTAAAGATGGCTCGCCTATTTTTTTAAAAGATATTGGCTATGCAAAAGATGCCAGCGCCATACAAACCAATGTGGTTCACATTAATGGCAAAAGGCAGGTTTATATTCCAATATACAAACGCACAGGTGGCAATACCATCGCGGCTGTGGAAGGGATAAAGGGCAAGCTGGCTGAACTGAAAGAAAGGTTGCCAAAATCAGTGAATCTTGATGTGGTGCTTGACCAATCAACTTATGTACGCAATTCTATTAATGGCTTAATGAAAGAAGGCATCACAGGTTTGGTTTTAGTTTCTTTGGCATTGTTTCTTTTCTTAGGAAATTTCCGTTCTACGTTTATTGTTGCGTTAAGCATTCCGCTTTCTGTAATGTTTGCTTTTATCGGCTTATACTTTACCGGAGACACCATCAACAGTATGACATTGGGCGGCATTGCATTAGCAATAGGTTTGCTGGTGGATGATAGTATCGTGGTGATTGAAAATATTGACAAACATCTGAAACTAGGTAAAACTTCAACACAGGCGGCTTTTGATGGAACAAAGGAAGTGGCAATGCCTGTATTGATAACTACATTAACAATAATAATTGTTTTTTTCCCTATCATTTTTTTAACCGGCATTTCAAAATACCTGTTCACCCCTTTGGCAGTTGTGGTATCATTGGCAATGATTGGTTCAAGGTTTTTTTCAATGACTTTAGTACCTATCATGGCGGCGTCACTTTTTAAAAATCGTGATACTAACGGCAATCATCAGACGAAAAGCTTTACGGGCAGGTTTGAAAAAGGAGTAACCAGCCTAACGCATCGCTATGTAAAAAGTATTGATAAAGTTTTACAATTCCGGTGGTGGCTGCTGGGAGGAGTAGCATTGTTGTTTGTTATTTCGATGTTTGGTTTTAGCAGGTTGGGAACAGAACTTTTTCCCCGGATGGATGTAGGGCAAATTTCTATTGATGTAAGAATGGAAAGCGGAACTGCAATAAGCCAAACGGAAAAAACAGTTACGGCAATTGAAAATTATCTTAAACAACAAATAGGAACGGATGAAAAAATTATTATTTCCAACATTGGCGTATTAAACGACTGGCCCGCTGCCTACACGCCCAATTCAGGAACCCAGGATGCAACTATTTCTATTCAATTGACTGAAGGTCATAAAACAAAGACAGCCGATTATGTAAAAAAATTACGGGTAAATCTTAAAGAACAATTTCCCGGTGTACAATTCATTTTCAACACAGGGGGAATTATAACGACCGCTTTAAATTTTGGTTTGCCTTCGCCTATTGATATTCAGATAACCGGAAACGATTTACAAAAATCTCACGACATAGCCGTAAAAGTTCGGGATGCAGTACAAAATATAAAAGGAACAGAAGATGTAAGAATTCAGCAGCGTTACGACCATCCGGAAATTAAACTGGATATTGACCGTACAAAGGCAGCAGAGCTTGGTATCAGTGCAGAAGATGTTGTAAAAAACACCGTTTCAGCGCTCAATTCATCTGTCAATTTTAAACCTTCATTTTGGATTGACGAAAAAAACGGTAATCACTATTTCGTGGGTGTTACCTATCCTGAAGCAGATTTAGATAATCCGCAATCAATTGAGAACATTTCTTTAAATGGTGATAGCGGTAAGGTAACCTTATTGAGAAATATTGCTAAAACTTCGCTTTCATCTGCACCTATTGAAATCAATCACCTGAATATTCAGCGGGTTACAGATGTATTTTCAAATGTGGAAGGAAGGGATATAGGTTCTGTTGCTTCAGAAATAAAAAGCAAGTTAGCTGATATAAGAAAAAATTTGCCCGAAGGATACACGATTGCATCCCGTGGCGAAGTTCAAAGTATGGATGAGGGATTTAGTAATTTGGGCTTAGGCCTTGTACTGGCAATTCTTTTAGTTTACCTGGTAATCGTTCCACTATTGCGTTCCTTCAAATTACCCTTGATTATTATCACTGTAATTCCGCTTGGTTTAATTGGCGTAACAGCAATCCTGCTGGCAACCAATACTTATCTCAACATTCAATCAATGATGGGGATTATAATGATGGTGGGCATTACAGTGGCATACAGTAATTTATTGGTGGATAAAATGAACAATCTTTTAAAAGAAGGAAAGCCATTGGAAGCAGCCATTAAAGAAGGTGTAGCCAATCGTTTCCGTCCAATCATGATGACCTCTGTTGTAACGGTCCTTGCATTAATGCCAATGGCAATAGGTTATGAAACCGGGGGTGAAGCTAATGTACCGCTGGCAAGAGCAATCATTGGCGGCGTATTGGCTGCGTCTTTTCTGTCACTTTTTGTAGTGCCGGTATTATTCTATTTGTTCAATCAAAAATCTCAAAGAAAAATGAAACTCAATAATATAAATTCCATCTTCATACCGCTTGCTGCGATATTGCTGCTTTCTTCCTGCGGAAATAATACTGAAAATAATAAAAAAACTGAAGTAAGAAATATCCCGGTCGTAATGGTTGCAAATCCTGAAACACATTTGTTTGATGCCAACTTGCAAATCAGCGGGACAGCGGAACCTAATCAACAAGTAAAATTATATGCTATGACAGATGGTTTTATTAAACAACTAAAAGTTGACATAGGCAGTTTTGTAAAAGAAGGGCAAACGCTGGCAGTTCTGCAAAACCCTGATTTATACAGCCAAAAAGCAAAGCTGGAAGCGCTTTTAAAAGAAAAGAAAATCTTATACAATCGTTATTCAGCCAGTCCGTTTAGCACCCCAACAGGTGCGGATATGGTTGGTAAAAAATCAATTTACGAACGGCTCAAAAGTATTTATGAAAAAACGCCTCAACTTACTACAATAGCCGATGTTGAAAAAGCAAAAGCCGATTATGAAAGCGCCAAAGCTTTACTCACGATTGAAACAGCCAAAGCGGAAGCTGATTTTCAAAGCCTGGCTGCGCAATTACATGCTATTAATTTGCAAATAAGTTACCTCACTGTAAGAGCCCCGTTTACAGGAGTAATTGTAAATCGTTTGGCAGACAAAGGTGCTATAATTCAAAATGGTTTAAACAATGCCAATGCAATGCCTTTGTTTGAATTGCAGGATTTGAAGCCCATTCGATTAAAGCTAGATGTACCTGAATCAGATGCAACGATGATAGAAAAAAATACCAAAACAACAATTACATTTCCTGAAATGGTTAATGGTAATTACAAAGCCACTGTTACCCGGATTGCTTACGGGCTTAGTGATGCTACCAAAACGATGAAAGTGGAAATTGATTTGCCTAACAAAGATTTAAAGATAAGGCCGGGTATGTATGCAAAAGTAGAAATACAGTTAAGCGGACATAAAGATGTTCCGTCTGTTCCCAACGAAGCCATCGGAAATATAAATGGACAATCTTTTATCTATGTAATCAAAAATAACAAAGCAAGAAAAGTAGATGTAAAAACAGGTATTAAGGATGCAAAATATACTGAATTATTGAACGCTGCTATTAAGCCAAATGATGAGGTTGTAGTGAAAGGAAAAGAATTTTGCAGCGATGGCGCAACGGTTCAAACTAAAACATTAACCAACTAATAAAAGGCAAGAATATGAAAAGTTTAAATAAACCATTTGTTGCTTTTATCATTTTATTAGTAGCAACTTTAAATGCGAATGCACAACAAACCCTTCCAGTAAATCTTGAAACAGTTTTAAGGCTGGCTGGTGCGAATAATTTAACGATTAAGGAATACCAGTTAAAATATCAACAGGCATTAGCCGACCAAAGCAAAGCCAAAGAATGGTGGCTGCCTAATATCTATGCAGGAGCTACAACTCACTACCTGAACGGCGCAGCAATGAATACGGATGGAAAAATTTTTACGGATGTAAAACAAAACAACCTTTGGACCGGTTTGGGTATTGCAACAGAGATAGATTTTGGCAAAGGAATTTATCAATCATTAGCAACGAAACAAAAAACCAAAGCAGCAAATTTTTTCAGCATTGCGGAAAAAAACAAAGAAGTATTGAATGCAATTGAAACCTATTTTGATTTACAGACAGAACAATTGAAATATGGTTTTTTGCTATCATTGGTTAATCAATCAGACACACTTTCTCAGCAAATAAAAATACAGGTAGATGCGGGTTTGCGTTACCAGTCGGAATATTTATTGGCGCAAAGCAATTTTAATCATTTAAAAATTTCTATGCTTCAGGCAAAAATGGAATGGCAAAAGAAATCAGCCTTGTTAGCCAATCTTCTGAATTTGGATAACAACGTTAGTTTGATAAGTGCTGACTCTGCATTAATTCCTTTGCCGCTTTCTATTCAACCAATCGACACAAATGGTTTTGAAAAGCGGCCCGAATATTCGGCGCTGAATGCTGAACTCAGGTCATTTCAACTTTCAAGGAAAATGATAAATCAGGGCTTGCTGCTACCAAAATTAAGAGTTGGATTTGACAACGGAGCATTTGGAGCGTATTCGTCTGCGCTTTATAATACCAATCAATTAAATGCTTCGCTGTTATGGATAATTCCAATAGGCAGACTAACCTACAAAGGCGATTTGAAACAATGGAACAGTAAGATTGCATTGCAACAAAACAAGGTGGAGCAATTTAAAAATCAATATCAGCAGGAAACATCAACAGCGACTGCAGAATCACAAACAGCCAATGACCAAATGACTATAGCCAAAGAAGCATTCCAACTTACAGCCGAAGCATTAAAACAAAGCATTGAGCGGCAAAAATTGGGTACTGTAAAACCCTTTGAAGTTTTTCAGGCGCAGGAGTTTTACCTACAGGCAGAGATTGACTATTTGAAAGCTGTGTCAGAATACAATAAGGCACAATATGCGCTGAAGGTGGCATTTGGTGAGGCTTTATAATACAACTAATTATTATTAACAATTTAAATAAACAAAATGAAAACATTCGTTATGACTTTAGCAGTAATAATCGCAACATCAATAGTTGCAACTGCGCAGAGAACATCTAAGATTCCACAATCAGTTAAAGAATCATTTGCGGTAAAATTTCCGGGTACACGGGTTAAGAAATGGAATAAGGTAAAAGAAAACTATACTGCAATCTTTGAATCCCAAAACAAAAAACAAAAAGTTACTTTCACCTTAGATGGGAAATGGGTTAAGACTGAGACAAAAATCAAATGGAAAGATATTCCAGAATCAATTAAAACAGCGTTTGCCAAGAGTAAATATCTTAGTTGGAAGAAAAACGAAATAATAGTAATTGATATGCCTGAGAATTCTAAATTATTTGTGATTGAAGTTGATAATGAAAGTGAATTTCATGGTGAAGATTATGTACTTAAAGATGACTATTCTCTTTTTTTTACTCCCGATGGCAAATTGATAAAGGAAGAGAAACATTGTTGAAACTGCCAAAATATTTTTAACCTACGGACTAAAATAAAAAAATTATGATGAGATATCTTTTAATACAACCGGTTTTCCTCATTTGTTTCTTTTTAAGTGGATGTGGACAAACTCAGGAAAAGGGGAAAGCAGGAGAAAATAATGTGACATTGGATCGTGAATATCCATATACGAATCATCTTATCCACGAATCCAGCCCTTATTTGTTGCAACATGCACACAACCCTGTTAATTGGTATCCCTGGGGCGAAAAGGCACTAAAAAAAGCTAAAGATGAAAATAAAATGATTATCATCAGTATTGGCTATGCTGCCTGTCACTGGTGTCATGTGATGGAGAAGGAAACGTATGAAGACACTGCGGTTGCCCGTATCATGAATAAACATTTTATAAGCATTAAAGTAGATAGGGAAGAACGCCCTGATGTAGACCAGGTTTACATGACAGCGGCTCAACTGATAACCGGTAGCGGTGGGTGGCCCCTTAATGCACTCGCATTACCGGATGGCAGGCCATTTTATGCAGGAACCTACTTTCCAAAAAATGACTGGATGAAAATGCTCAATTATTTTGTTGAGATGAATAGGAAAAACCCGGGTGCATTGGTAAAGCAGGCGGAGGATATTACAAAGGGAATTCAAAGTGTTGAAAATTTATCTTTTAAAGCAGCAGACAAAACTTTTACGATGAATGACCTCGATAAGCAATTCAACATCATGAAGGCTGGTATTGATTTTAAAAAAGGCGGAACTAAGGGTGCGCCTAAATTTCCTATGCCATCCAACTGGGAATATTTGATGCAGTATTATTATTTATCCCAAAATGTTGATGCGCTAAAAGCGGTAACCGTAACCTTGGATAATATGGCTTATGGTGGAATTTATGACCATCTTGGTGGCGGATTTGCCCGATACTCCACTGATGCCGACTGGCATGTGCCGCATTTTGAAAAGATGCTCTATGATAATGCGCAATTAGTGAGTTTATACGCTCATGCGTTTCAGCTTACCAAAAATCCTTTATACAAAAAAGTGGTGTATGAAACCCTTGATTTTGTAAGCCGTGAATTAACCTCCCCGGAAGGTGGCTTTTATTCATCGCTTGATGCAGACAGCGATGGAGAAGAAGGGAAATATTACGTATGGACAAAGCAGGAAATAGAAACTGTATTAGGAAATGATGCTGCACTTTTTGCGGAATATTATAACATAACAAAAGCAGGTAATTGGGAGCATGGAAAAAATATTTTGTTCAGAAATGAAACACATGAAGCCATTGCTAAAAAATATAACCTCTCCCTTCCTGCATTAAAAAAGAAAATAGAGGATGCAAAAGAAAAATTGATGAAGGTTCGAACCAATAGAATAAAGCCGGCTTTAGATGACAAAATTCTCACTTCATGGAATGCCTTAATGCTAAAAGGGTATGCACAAGCCTACCGTGTATTCGGTGATGAAAATTTTTTAGCGGCAGCTATTAAAAATGCGAACTTCCTTATGAAGAATGCTATAGGAACAAACCAGGAACTTACCCGCAATTATAAAAGCGGAAAGTCATCCATCAACGGTTTGCTGGATGATTATGCATTTACAGTATCCGCTTTTATTGAATTGTACCAGGCTACGTTTGATAAAAAATGGCTGATTGAAGCTAATAAGATTACCAGATATACATTAGAGCATTTTTCTGATAAAAAATCGGGAATGTTTTTTTATACAAGCAACGAACACTCAAACCTTATCTCCAGGAAAATGGAAATAGCTGATAATGTAATACCGGCTTCCAATTCTGAAATGGGAAAAAACCTGTTTATACTGGGACAATATTTTTATAACGATGATTACATCAGCAAAGCTAAACAGATGCTTGTAAACGTAAAGGATGATATACAAAAAAATGTTTCCTTCTATTCCAACTGGGGTTTATTGGAAATAGCATTTGTTGCACCACCATACGAAGTTGCTATCATTGGAAATCAGTTTAATGAAATGAGACAAAAAATGGATGAAAATTATTTGCCCAATATCCTTCTGTCGGGTGGCCGCAATGAAGGAAGCCTTCCGCTTCTTGAAAACAAACTTGTAGAAGGTCAAACAACCATTTATGTTTGCCGGGATAAAGTGTGCAAGCGCCCGGTAACGGAGGTGTCGAAAGCATTGGAGCAACTGAAAAATAAATAAGGCAGCAGAAAAAACATGAAGCGTATTTGAAATTTTTTCTGCATCAGTTTTTAACAAGCTCAGGTCTATTTTTTTATTGGATTGATGATTGTGTATGGAATTTATTCAACCATCAAAAAGATAAAAGCAAAAACAAAAAGTGGTTAACAGTAAACAAACTTTTACTTCGATTTTGTAATTTATAAATACAGCATATTATGAAACCAAATGATGATAATGCAGAACTTCCGCCTGAAAAAAGGCCCTTTAGAATTTTAATTATTTCCGGCTCGGAAAGACGGCAATATAACTGTCCGGGCATTGACAGTAAATCAAGAACATTGATGTTAAAGATGGCGGAAATGCTTTCACCGGATTGGGAAATTGATTATGAAGATTTGGGAAACGTATATGCACGCGAAAAAATACAAAGTTGCAATGCATGTGTTTCCACTTCGATGGCTCTTTGTGTGTGGCCTTGCAATTGTTATGAAAAAGACAGTAAAAAAGAACCGGACTTAATTTGGAATTTAAACATGTATGCAAGACTTGACATGACTGATGCCTGGTCAATTATTGGACCGATAAACTGGTATAGCTGCAGCTCCAATTTAAAATTAATGTTCGACCGTTTGGTTTGTATGAATGGCGGTAATCCCGATGAAAAAACCATTGATCATAAAAATCCTGAAAAGGAGATGGCATTTGAACATACACAAGAATGGAAACAATTAAGTTTAAATCAAGCAAAAAGGAAAAGTAAAACCCAATAAATACAGAGCTTATGGCTATAAACCACCAAGCCATGTTTGGGCAAGCGTAAAAGATGGCATTCGTTATTTTGAAATGATGTGGGCAAAGCACCAAAAGGATCTTCCTCTAAAATACAAGAAAAGCTTGGTCTCATTAAAGATGTAACCTTGCATACTAAAGAAGGTGAAGGAAAAAATTAAGAAAAGATGTTTAAAACTATTTTTGACACTTATTGTACGCCAATATTAGTTGGCATTTTCATCATTCTTTTTATTCTTGAAAAGAAATTTCAATTAAGAAAACGAGTTCAAAGCCGCTGGAGAAGAATCTTCATCAACTTTATTGTTTCAATTCCATCCTTCGCTCTGCTTCGTTTTCTGTTTATTCCTGCAATGGTTTGGCTGGCATTTAAAAATCACCAATGGCTTTTTGGATTAAATTATTTATACAATGCGCCGGTTTGGTTGAAATTTACCATCGCATTTATTTTACTGGATTATTCACTTTATATCTGGCATATTCTTTTGCATAAAATTCCTTTTATGTGGCGGTTTCATCTGGTGCATCATACGGATCTTGACCTCGACATAACTACTGCTTTCCGTTTTCATTTTGGCGAATTGATCGCTTCCGTTTTTTTTCGTGGAGCAGCAGTAATTTTAATTGGCGCTTCACCTTTAGTGGTTCTCATTTATGAAATTGTTTTTGAAGCGGCAACACAGTTTCATCACAGCAATATGAAACTTCCTTTTCGTTTTGAAAAAATATTGAATCTCCTTTTTGTAACTCCAAGAATGCATGGCATTCATCATTCAATGGTAAAGCAGGAATCAGACAGCAATTTCTCCATCATATTTTCTTTTTGGGATAGAATTCATAAAACAGTAAGATTGAACATTCATCAGGATGAAATTGTGATTGGCGTGCCGGTTTATTCGGATAAAAATGAATTAACGATTGGCAATCTTTTGAAATTACCCTTTACCAAAATCCGAAAGTGGAAAGAAAGTGAAAAAAAAGAAGATAGGAATAAAAATGAATTGAAGCGGATTGGGAGAAATAGTCGTTTGCTAAAATGAATAAAATGTTTTCCTGTTATATTTTAGAGGGGATAGATGAATTAATGCCTCTTATCGGAAATCTTTTGAATAGAAAAGCTACTTTTGCACACGATGAAATTTATAGCTTTCGTAATGGCAATATTGGTTTTGGCGATGAGCTTAATGCCCTGCGCCGATGACGCTAATGCCATGATTAAAGTAAAAACAGAATTTAAACAAGCATCTCATCAACAGGATAATCCAATAAGTAAAGTATGTTCGCCCTTTTGTAAATGTTCATGTTGCGTGGGTTTTACCATCAGCCATTTACCATCGTCATTTCCTGTAATTACTGCAACAGTAAACAAACAAATAATTAGTTTTCCGCCTTCTGAAGTCATAGATATTACCCTTCACGTTTGTCAATGTCCCAATTAGTATAACATTTCCAGTTTAGTATTATGCGTAAAACCTCATTGAGATTTATTTGAAATAAATTGTATTGATTTCTATATTTTTGCAAATCCAATGATAAAATGGCTTTCTAAAATATTATTTGTTGTCGTCAGCATTTCCTTTTTCATTTCTGCTACGGAAATGGATTTTGGAAACGCACACAATACCTTTTTTGACCAATACGACACCTATGTAAACGCCGAACATGTTTCCTTTGAACAAGAAACTTCTTTGCAACCGGAGCATGATGCTTATGTTTTCATTAATTATCTGATTAACCAATATCACGCACTACAAAGCCTGTCTCAAACTAGTAAGTTCTCTCATCTTGCTTATTACAACCAATACCCTCCCAAACTGTTTCTTCGCAATTCGGTATTTCGAATATGATTCTTACTGTGAAGTTTGCCTTACAGGTAACGATCCTTTGATAAGCTACCGTAGAGCTAATAAGACTTGGTTACAAGCAGAATAAACGGCTTATCCTGCTCTCCATTAAATCAAATTATTCTTTCAACAAAAATACGTGTGTCCTCAAAATTGTGATGGAAGACATTGCACCTTAGCGTTTTGAAGCAAAGAGATTACAGAGTATTGTACAATCAATTGAACCGTGAAATTGTTTCGAGCAATTATTTCTACGTTGAAGCTAAAAGCCAAGCGCCTGAAAGAGGAAAGCTATGCACTTCATTTTGCCTATAAAGACCCTCGTACACCCTGGCAGGCTAAAGTGATGATCATTCTTACCCTATGCTATTTATTAAGTCCCATAGACCTTATACCCGATTTTATTCCTGTATTGGGATATCTGGATGACTTAATAATCGTGCCTTTATTAATTACGCTTTCTATAAAATTAATTCCTGATAAAGTAATGGAAGAAAGCAGGATCAAAGCTGCTGAAACACCTTTTTCATTAAAGAAAAAGTGGTGGGTGGCAATGGTTTTTATTTTCATCTGGTTAATTATTATATGGTTTTTATTAAACGCTTTCTGGTTCAATAAAAAATCTCCCATAACTCCATAGGAAATGGAGATGGATAAATTTATTTTTCTTCTCAAATTATTATAAAATGATTGATAAATTAATTGGCTTTTCGATTCGAAATAAAGCTATCATCGGCTTTTTTATTCTGGCTTTGATTGGCTGCGGCATCTACTCACTAAAGTCTTTACCGATGGATGCTTTGCCGGATATTACCAATAACCAAGTACAGATACATGCCGTCGCTCCAGCCTTGGCGGCACAGGATGTTGAACAGATCATAACTTCTCCTCTGGAAATTGCCATGGCGAACATTCCCGGGCTTGTTGAAATAAGATCTATTTCCCGCTTCGGGCTTTCAGTGATTACTATCGTGTTTGAAGACAATATAGATGTTTACCTGGCGAGGCAGCAGGTGTTTCAGCGAATTCAGGAAGCGCAGGATCAGATCCCTCCGGGCATAGCCAGTATTAGTATGGCTCCAGTCTCTACTGGCCTTGGTGAAATCTACCAATATACCCTGGAAGTTGCCCCTGGATACGAAAAGAAATATTCTCTGACCGATTTGCGGACAATGCAAGACTGGATCATTGCACGCAACTTGGAAGGAACGCCTGGCGTTGCAGAAATAAGCAGTTTTGGTGGATATATCAAACAATATGAAGTATCGATAAACCCGGAAAAACTGCGTAGTATGAACGTAACTATAAAAGACATTTTTACGGCGCTGCAACTTAATAACCAGAATACAGGAGGAGCCTATATTGAAAAAGAAGAAAACGCCTACTTTATACGGGGAGTAGGATTGATTAAAACATTGGATGATGTTGGAAATATTGTTATTAAAAACAACAATGGGATATCAGTACTCATCAATGATGTGGCTCAGGTCAGTTTTGGGCATGCTGTTAGATATGGCGCCTTGACTGAAAGCGGGCATGGCGAATCGGTTGGTGGAGTCGTAATGATGCTTCGGGGAGAAAATTCCATGCAGGTAATAAAAAATGTAAAAGACAAAATTGCCATCATTCAAAAAACACTTCCTGAAGGGGTAGAAATAATGCCATTTCTCGACAGGAGTGACCTCATTGACAGGGCTGTATCTACCATCAGCCATAATCTCATCGAAGGCGGATTGATCGTGATATTTATATTGGTGCTTTTTTTAGGAAACTGGCGGGCAGGTATAGTAGTGGCTTCCATTATTCCATTGGCTATGCTGTTTGCCATCAGCATGATGAAATTGTTTGGCGTATCCGGTAACCTGATGAGCCTTGGCGCTATTGATTTTGGCTTAGTGGTAGATGGCGCGGTAATTATAGTGGAAAGTGCCGTATATAATATTCATCATAATACAAAACTATCAAGTCTCAATAAGCTGAATCAGGCGCAGACGGATGATCAGGTATTTTCGAGCGCCAGGCAAATGATGAATTCTGCTTCATTCGGACAGATCATTATCCTGATGGTATATATCCCTATTCTCACTTTAACCGGTGTAGAAGGTAAGATGTTCCGGCCAATGGCTGAAACAGTAGGATTTGCGATTATAGGCGCTTTAATACTTTGCTTAACATATGTGCCGATGATGTCTGCATTATTATTGAGTAAGAAAACCACTCATAAAAGGACAATAGCAGATAAGATCATGGATTTCCTTCATCGCCTGTACAAGCCAGTTATTCATTTTGCCTTAAGAAGAAAGGCAATCGTTATCATTTCATCCATTATATTATTAGTTGTTACCTTTTTTATCTTTAGCAAAATGGGAGGTGAATTTATCCCCACTTTGCAGGAAGGAAGTTTTTCGGTAGAAACAAGGCTTACGCCAGGAAGTTCCCTATCACAAACTGTAAAAACAACGATCAGAATAGAAGACATTCTGAAAAAGGATTTTCCAGAGGTAATAAAAGTGGTCAGCAGAATAGGTGTTACTAGTATTCCTACAGACCCGGATCCCATTGAAACGGCCATGATAACCATCGTGCTGAAGGACAAAAGTAAATGGGTTACAGCCAATAACAGCGCGGAGCTGGCGGGTAAAATGAAAGAAGCTTTGTCGGTTATTCCAGGCGTTAACTATGAGTTTTCACAACCCATCCAGTTAAGAGAAAATGAATTAATGTCAGGTGTAAAACAGGATGTGGCCGTTAAAATTTATGGGGAAGACCTTGACGTGCTAACCCAATTGGGAACACAGGCGTCTGCCATTATTTCCAAAGTTCCCGGAGCACAGGATGTATTAGTGGAAACAACGCAAGGGCTTCCTGAAATAGTGGTGAACTACAATCGTAAAAAAATTGCACAACTTGGTTTAACGATCAACGATATAAATACTGTATTAGAAAGCGCTTTCGCCGGAGCAAAGGCTGGGCAAGTGTACGAAGGCGATCGGCGTTTTGATCTGGTAGTACGTTCAGATTCGGCGCACAGAGAAGATTTGCACGATGTGCAGAATTTATTTGTCTCTTTACCCAATGGCAATCAGATCCCTTTAAATGAAGTAGCTATTGTAAAATATCAGGAAGGCCCTTCACAAATTTCCAGGGATAATACCAAACGCAGGATTGCCATAGGCTTAAATGTTCGGAACCGTGATGTGCAAAGCGTGGTAACTGATATCCAAAACCAACTGAATGCCAAGCTGAAATTACCACCCGATTATTCCATTACTTATGGGGGACAATTTGAAAACCTGGTAGAGGCCAAAAGCCATTTGATGATTGTAGTACCCCTAACGCTTGCACTTATTTTTATCTTACTGTTTTTTACGTTTGGTTCATTAATAGAAGCACTTTTAATTTTTACTGCCATTCCTTTTGCAGCAGTAGGTGGTGTATTTGCTTTATTGATTCGGGGAATGCCTTTCAGTATCTCTGCCGGCGTAGGTTTTATTGCGTTATTCGGGGTAGCTGTTTTAAACGGAATTGTATTGATAAGTTATTTCAACCAGCTGAAAAAAGAAGGTGTAACAAATGTAAACAAAAGAATCCTGAAGGGAACTTACATGCGTTTAAGGCCAGTAGTCATTACCGCTACAGTGGCATCTGTTGGTTTTTTACCGATGGCGCTCTCCGCTTCTGCAGGTGCGGAAGTACAGCGTCCGTTAGCAACTGTTGTGATAGGAGGTTTAATTACTTCCACCATTCTGACTTTAGTCGTTTTGCCGGTTCTTTACTATATCTTTTCAGGGAAGAGTAAACGTAGAAAAAAGAAAATCCCTGGTAATATTGCTCTTATCCTGTTTTTATTAGTGGGCTTCATTACACTGCCCATGTTAAGTAAGAGTCAAGATATTACTGCGGACACAACCCTGCCTTTAAAACTATCTGTAGAGGAAGCTATTCATTTAGCGCTGCAAAATAATGCCGGGATCAAAAGCGCTAATTATGTAGTACAACAACAAAAAACTTTGAAAAAAACAGCGGTTGATCTTCCTAAAACGAATTTCAGTTATGGGGCAGATAATACTACGTTATTAGGCAATAATACAATAGGTGTGCAGCAGGCATTTAGTTTTCCTACCGTGTACGGACGGCAAAGTAAAGTGCTTAAGCAACAGGTAACGTTAAGTGAAAAATCACTGGCAATATCCAAGACTGATTTAATAAGAAATGTACGGTCGGCTTATCATCAAATGGCATATGGAATTGCCCGTCTGAAAGTATTGGCATATCAGGATAGCGTGTATGCCGGTTTTGCAAAAGCAGCAACTGTAAAATATACAAGCGGAGAAACCAATTATCTGGAAAAGGTAGCCGCCGATGTGCAATATCAACAAGTACTATTGCAGAAAAAACAGGCACAAAAAGATGCACAGATTGATGAGCAGGAACTACAAAAATGGTTAAATATAAGTCAGCCAGTTCAATTAACCATAACATTGGAAAAGCTAAGCCTGCCGCTTAATGCAGATTCTTCGGTTCTATCACAAAATCCTGTTTTAAATTATTATCAGCAAAATATAAATGTTGCCAGTGCGGAGTTATCATTGGAAAAAAGCAGATTGCTTCCGGATTTCACAGTAGGTTATAGTAAACAAGCGGAAAATGGTAGTGGCGGCTATTATGGTTACCAAATTGGTATCAGCATTCCGCTATGGTTTCGACCGCAAAAGGGAAGAATCCAGTCAGCCGGCATTGCCACAAAAATAGCACAAGCCGATTATGAAAATACGCAAAGCATTATCATGACGACCTATAATCAGCAAATAAAGGAATATCAGAAATGGCAGGAGCAGCTTACTTATTATGATAGCAGTGGATTACAGCAGTCCAATGCTATAATAAAAAACGCAGACCAAAATTATCGTTCTGGTAATATCAGCTATGTGGAATATATCCAGGATATTACCAAGGCTTTTAATATACGGCTTCAATATCTGGAGGCCCTAAACCAATATAACCAAACCATTATTTACATTAATTATCTGTTAGGAAGATAATCTCATTACAATAAAATTAAGCAAATGAAAATTTCAATTATAAAGCCGCCTATATTCCTGTTGCCAATAATGCTAATACTGTATTCATGTCAGTCTAAAAATACAACTATAGAAAAAGATAAACTTGTTCAGGAAAATGTAAAACAAGATACTGCATTACCAGCAGATGAAGTCATGCTTACTGAAAAACAAGTTGAAACCATGGGAATCCAATTAGGTTCAGTAGAGAAAAAAAATCTGACAAACCTGGTAAAAGCAAACGGATTTATTATACTTCCCCCGCAACAAAAAGCAAACGTTTCCACATTTATAGGTGGAGTCGTAAAATCTGTAAATGTTATCGCCGGTAATCAGGTAAAAAAAGGGCAAATACTTGCTTTACTGGAATCCACAGAGTATATTCAATTGCAGGAAGATTATCTAAAAGCAAAAAGTAACCTGGTTTTTCTGGAAAAAGATTATGCGCGCCAGAAAGAAATGCTAAGCGCTAATGCCACTTCAGAAAAAATGGTTCAGCAGGCTCTAAATAACTATAGTGCTATCAGGGCAACGGTGCTTTCACTGCAAAATAAATTGAAATTACTGGATATCTCCGCTAATGATCTTGATAAAGGTAAAATGACTACTGCCATCTCCGTTGTATCTCCCATTACCGGTTACGTACAAAAAGTAAATGTTAATATAGGAAAATTTGCAGACCCCTCTCTGGTGATGTTTGAAATCATTAACAGCCATCGGCTTTTTATTGATTTGCAGATATATGAGCAGGATATGGATAAAATAAAAGCGGGCCAGAAAGTATTGCTTAGTCTTCCTAATGAAAGCACACCCATTGGGGAAGCCACTATTTATGCTATTGATAGAGCATTAGACAGTGCCACTAAATCTATCACTGTACATGCTAAAATTACAAAAAATGGAACCAGCGTCTTAATTCCGGGGATTTATGTGAATGCGTATATCCAAACAAGTAATGATAAGGTAACCGCTGTTCCCGATGAAGCAATCTATAAAGAAGGACAAACGGAAAATATCTTTATTTTATCAGAAATTAAAAAGGAAGGACAAAATAAGGAATATATCTTTTTAGCAAAAGAAGTTAAAACCGGTATTTCCAATGCAGGATTTACTGAGGTTGCTTTTCCGGAAAACATTTCCCAAAATGCCAGGATAGTAACTAAAGGCACTTATTATATTATTTCAGAAAAAAATAAAGGCGCAGGTGGAGACCAGGATTGATAGATAAAACTCAGATTGTCGTCATTTTTTATTTAAGTTTGAAAAGAATCGTTACTTATTTCTAAAATATTAACTCAAATCAGTTAGCACATGGAACCTAAAATAATTGCTTGCAAACTAACAAGCCTTGAATTGCAAAAATATAAAACAGAAGTCATTACCCTTTTTAAAGACAATATTTTAAAGAGGGAAGAATTAAGCAAGGGTTATCGCTACACATTTTCAGGCTCTGACGCAATTCTTGATCAGTTAATAATTTTTATAAAAGCTGAAAGACAATGTTGTGACTTTTTAAGTTTTAATCTTTCAATTAAAGACGACCAAAGCAGCATCGTTTTAAAGATAACAGGCCCTGGCGGAACAAGGGAGTTTATCAACAAAGAAATGGAATTTTAAAGAAAAGCAATTATGGTTTACCCTATAAAAAATAATTCAATCAGCAACAAAAAATTTATAATTAAACTGACATATTGAAGTTATCTAATTCAAAAGAGAAAACAATTACCAGAAATATCCTGATACTTTCATGGGTAAGCCTTTTAACTGATGTAGCAAGTGAAATGCTTTATCCTACAATGCCGATTTATTTAAAGTCTATCGGCTTTTCAATTATTTTGATTGGAGTGCTTGAAGGTTTTGCCGAAGCTATTGCAGGCCTGAGCAAAGGTTATTTTGGCAATTTAAGCGACAACGAAGGGAAGCGTTTACCTTTTGTTCAAATTGGTTATGCATCCAGCGCTATTTCAAAGCCAATGATGGCTGCATTTATTTATCCTTTATGGATATTTTTTGCAAGAACCATTGATAGGTTAGGCAAAGGAATCCGGACAGGAGCAAGAGATGCTTTGTTATCTGATGAAGCAACACCGGAAACCAAAGGAAGGGTATTTGGGTTTCATCGTTCAATGGACACGCTTGGTGCAGTATTAGGGCCTGTATTTGCCTTAATTTATTTAGCCAAATATCCTGCTCATTATAACCAGTTATTCCTGATTGCATTTGTACCGGGTATCCTGGCAATCGGATTTACATTTTGGATAAAAGAAAAAAAGAAAGTACACATAGCCTCAAAACCAAAGACGCGTTTTTGGGATTTTATCAGGTATTGGAAAACAAGCCCTGCTACTTATAAAAGGTTAGTTATTGGTTTACTGGTTTTCACCTTGTTCAACAGTTCAGATGTTTTTTTACTATTAAAAATAAAAGAAGCAGGCTCCAGCGATACAATCGTAATAGCAATTTATATTTTCTACAATATTATTTATGCAATCTTTTCTTATCCAATAGGCGTGCTGGCTGATAGATTAGGCATGAAGAAAATATTCGCATCAGGCATTATGTTATTTGCATTTACTTACATCGGAATGGCTTATGCAAAAAGCGCTTTTATTTTTTTCCTGATATTTTTTTCCTACGGCGTTTATGCTGCAGCTACCGAAGGTATTGCCAAAGCATGGATTAGCAATGTTTGTGAAAAAAATAAGACAGCCACAGCTATCGGGACTTATACTGCTTTCCAAAGTATAGCCGCATTAATTGCAAGTTCTTTGGCAGGAGTAATATGGTATTCATTCGGAGCGTCCGCTACTTTTTTATTAAGCGGGCTTATTGCTATTGCAGTTGCAATTTATATTTCAAGAATTAAATAATTTTTTTCGTTTAGAATTATTCCTCATTTCGAAAATACCTTTTCCCGATTATATAAATCCTCCTTTTCTCTTTAAATGAGATTTGCAAAAAATTTATTCTAAGCGCATGAGGAACAATATAATGAAGAAGAGTATCGTATTAATTGCAATCTTATTTCCATTAAGTTTATTGGCCCAGCAAATAAAAGATTCCGCTAAAACCATTTCTTTGAAAGAAATAATTGTAAATGGAATTAAAACCGTTAGAGGCACTGGCCACATGCCTGAAGTGAAAGATGGAATTATATATGCCGGTAAAAAAAATGAGGTTATCCTTGTAGATAGTTTAGATGCCAACAAAGCGATTAATAACACTAGGCAGATATTGGGGAGAATACCCGGATTAAATATTGTGGAAACAGAAACCGGCGGCTTTACGGCAAATGGCATTGCTACCCGTGGTCTTAATCCTGTCCAGAGTATCGAGATGAACACCAGGCAAAATGGTTATAACATCAGTGGTGATGTTTTCGGCTATAACGAAGCTTATTACCTTCCTCCGATGGAAGCAGTAAGCCGTATCGAGATGGTACGTGGCGCAGCTTCGCTTCAGTTTGGGCCGCAGTTTGGCGGCATGGTAAATTATGTTTTAAACGAAGCTCCAAAAGACAAAAAGTTTGAGTGGTACACTTCAGAAACCGCAGGCAGTTTTGGTTTATTCAACACCTTTAATTCAATTGGCGGTACTATAAATAAAATGAGCTATTATGGTTTTGTACAATACAGAACGATGAATGGATGGAGGCCTAACAGCCAACAATGGCAGTTGTCAGGATTTGGCAGGGTGCAATATGACCCTTCTGAAAAATTAAAAATTGGGGTAGAATATACCCTTCTTCGAAACAGAATAAAAATGCCCGGTGGCCTAACTGACAGCATGTTTAAAGCTAATCAACGGTCCTCTTTCAGAAGTAGGAACTGGATAAAAAGCCCATGGAATATCGTTACAGCTTTTGCTAATTTTACCATTTCCCCACAAACCTCTTTAAATATAAAAAGCTCATTAATGTTTAGCAACCGAGCATTAGTTTGGCGCAATGAAGATGGAGGCGCAGGCGCATTGGACAATATTGATCCTTCCACGGGAAAGTATGTTAATCGTGAAGTAGAAAATGAAGACATGAATAATACTTCTACCGAAATCAGGTGGCTACATAACTATTCCCTGGGGAAAATGAAGAATACGCTGGCTGGTGGTGTAAGATATACTTATGCGTGGTTTAAAAAACAGAGTGGTGGCGAAGGAACAACCGGATCTGGTTTTGATTTATCCATTACAGGCGATTTTGAAAAAAATATTGATTTCACTACTACCAATATTGCCCCTTTTGTAGAGAATATTTTCAGGATAAACAATCGTTTAAGTATCACGCCTGGTTTTCGTTTTGAATACCTTAAAAGTATCAGTAACGGCTATAAAGAATCGGATGGCATAACGATTCCTTCCAATGAAAACCGCAAAAGATATATTCCTTTATTTGGCATCGGGGCAGAGTATAAAACAACTGCCAATACTAACCTCTATGCCAATATCAGTCAGGCTTACCGGCCGATTTCTTATTCAGAGATTTCACCTATTGGTGTTACTTCAAAGATAGATCCCAACCTTAAAGATGCCAGTGGTTTTAATGCGGATTTTGGGTACCGGGGAACAGTAAAAAATTATTTAAATTTTGATGTAGGCTTATTTTATATGGCATACAATAAGAGAATTGGAACTGTCCTGATTAATCAGGGTTCAAGCGCCCCTTATACATTACGGACAAATGTTGCCAATAGTGTTCATCATGGATTAGAAAGCTATGTGGAATTTAATTTGTTGAAATACCTGGATCAGCATTCCAAAAGAGGGTTGAGTATTTTTAATTCTCTTGCTTTAATTGACGCTAAATATACAACGGGCGAATTTAAGGGTAACCGGGTAGAGGCTTCCACAAAATATATCAACAGGATTGGTTTAACTTATTCTGATAAAAAATTATCAGGCACTCTGCAAATGAGTAACGTGGGTGATGCTTTTGGTGATGCTACTAATGCCCGGGTAAGTTCCGATCCGGTTGCAGGTTACATACCCGCCTACAGCGTTTTTGACGCAAGCGCCACCTACAGGATCGATCGTTATTCTTTGAAAGCAGGTATGAATAATATTGCTGATAAAAAATATTTTACATTACGCGCGGATGAATACCCTGGCCCCGGAATTATTCCTTCTATTGGAAGAAGTTTTTATATTGGTATTTCTGCTAAGTTTTAGATGGCGTAGAGGATTAAATATCCGGTTTGGCATTGCAATAATGATGACCGAATTTTCATTCACTTAACTTTGAGTTCAAATCTGTAAGATGAAAAGTTTAAAAATATCAGGATGCATTATTATGTTTTGTGCATTTTTAAGTCTCTCAGTAGTGGCACAAAACGATACCTTATTTGTATACGGCCCAGGCGGGCCCTTTGGCCCTATTAATGAATGCGCGCAGGTTTTTGGCAAGCATCACAACATTACAATAAAAGTGACTGCAGGTCCTGAAGCTAACTGGATTGAGCAAGCAAAAAAGAATGCGGATTTAATTTATGGCGGTGCGGAATACATGCTTACGCAATTTGAGATAAAACATAATAATCTTGTTAATAAAAACACCAGAACGGAATTATTCAAGAGAGGAGCGGCTATTTTAATAAGACCAGGAAATCCTAAAAATATTCATTCATTCGATGACCTCACAAAAAACGGCATCAATATATTGGACATTAATGGCGCTGGCCAGTTCGGCCTTTGGGAAGATATTGCAGGCAAACAAAATTTAATCGGAGGTATCCAGAAAAATATAAAACAATCCTTTATAAACACTGCCCTTGGCATAGAGGCGTGGAAAGGAGATAGTAGTTATGATGCCTGGATAACCTATTATTCGTGGCATGTGCGACTAAAAGACATCACACAATCTGTAAAGATTCCCTCAGCTATAAATGTTTACAGAGGTACCCCTATCGCATTGACAACCATCACAAAACAAGCGGAATTATGCAGCCTGTTTATTTCCTATATGAAATCGACAACAGGCCATACGATATTTAAGAAATGGGGTTGGGAGTAAAATAAGGCTCTGGAAAGTTCATAAAATTTATAAGAATTGAGCTTTATATAAGTATTTAAGAAACTTGCGAAAGTTGCATGGAAGAAGTAAAACACGAAGTCAATAAGTTGCAGGGGATTTTAAAATCGGAAGCATCCAATCAAAAAGCGAATGCAATGGTTCAGTTCAAGAATTCAAAAACAAATATTGCTGAAATAACAAAAGCAATAAATTCAACAGGATATAAGGTAATTGAAACAAAATTAAAATAAATGAAAAATACAATAACATTGCAGTCCACTATTACCTGCTCCAAATGTGGTTTTAAAAAAGAAGAAACAATGCCCACAGACGCCTGTCAGTATTTTTATAAATGTACCAACTGAGAAACGATTTTAACGCCGAAGGAGGGCGATTGTTGTGTCTTTTGTAGTTATGGCGCCATGCTCTGTCCCCGGTTCAAATGAATGAATCCTGTTGCAATTAATCAAATATTAAAATTGGCTTCATACAAATGCTATATGCTGTACATGGAATATAATTCATTCATTCGAAAATTGGGGTCTTATAAAATTCAAAAAATAAAATCATGAAATGGATAACAAGGGAACATCCAAAAATAGATAGAATTGCTTGTCCCTGGCTAATTAAAAACTTCATTGATAAAGAAGCCGGATTTATTTACGCCCCTTTTGATGAGGTAAAGTTAAAGGCAGAAATTTTAACGCTATCCCCTTCGACATTCCGGATGTGGAGTTTTCACATTATAAAGACAAATGCACTTTTGATTATTTTGCCAAAAAAATAAATTAACAGATCCGGCTATCTTACAATGGCAATTATTGTATGAGCCGCAGATACTGACAGGCATGATCTCGCAGGACAGGCAACAGGATTAGAATAGAAAAGATAATTGAATTATTAAAAGGTTCGGATTATTCTCTTACAAAATGGGATATCGGACAGACTTCTCTGATCAAAGTCATTTTATAACAATTTGCAAATTGCACCTCGTAAAAATCCATGCAGATGTAAAAGAGAATTGGGCTTTTCTGAAATCATACTTACAGAGCTTTCCTATACATATTTATTCAGCGGCAAAAATCATTGAGACTGATGTCCAAATTTCTCCAAAATCGCCTTTTAGCTTTGAGTGGTTAAAAAATTTGCTGCAATTATGCCTCATAAATTTTCAGGGCTGTATAAACGCTTAATCGGGATTTCTATCAGTGTACTTTTAGTACAAATTGCAATCGCTCAAACTCCTGTAGATACACTCGTCCGTCTAAGAGATGCTATTTTATTGGCAGAACAAAATTATCATTTATTGAAAGCTCGTAAATATGAAGCTGATGCAGCGAATGAAAATGTAAACGTTGTAAAATATAGTAAGCTTCCAACCATTGACGCAACTTACCAGGCTGGAATGGCAACAGCCAATAACCTGACAGGAATGTTTTATCCGAATGGAATTTTACCTATAACCGGCCCGCCTTCGTCTGATAATAATTATACCACTGCAACGGGAAGCGCTGCAAGCATTTTATTCAACTGGCAAGCGGTTACGTTTGGTCAACGTACTGCAGAAATAAATGTATCTGTCGCAGAAGCTAATAGTAAGAACCTTGAATGGAAACAGGATTTACTCAACCACAAGATTAATGTAATAGGTGCTTATTTAGATATATTGCTTTCTGCTGACATTATCCCCATTGAGCAACAAAATATTCAGCGGGTAGAAGTGAATCTGAAAGAAAGCCGCACATTAGTTATCAGTAACATCAAACCCGGGGTTGATACAGCATTATTTTTATCCGAACTTTCAAAAGCAAAAGTTGATTTGCTGAATGCGCAACGGCAATTGCAAACACAACAATGGTCATTGGCTCAGCTAATGGTTATTGATGCTTTACCTATTCCTTCCGATACAAATTTTCTCAACAGGTTGCCTTCAGTTATTCTTGGAAATGATACTTCATTCGCTAATCATCCCCTTATTCAATATTCGCAAAGCCAATTTGATTTGAGTAAGTCTAAAGAGCAACTATTAAAAAAATCATTTTTGCCAAAATTAAATGTTTGGGCAACGGGCTTTGCAAGAGGTTCAGGATTTGAAATCAATCAATCAATAAAGATATGGGATGGTATGGCTTTCAGCAGGTATAATTATGGCGCAGGGGTACAGCTTTCCTTGAATTAAAAGAAGGGAAAAAAGTAATTCCTACAATCCAAAGTCAAAAGTAAAATGAAACTATTGGTGATAGAAGATGAACCAAGTTTAATGCAAAGTATCATGGAATACTTTACCCAGATTGACTTTCTCTGTGAGGGCGTGATGACCTACGCAGAAGCTCTTCGGAAGATTGATGATTATAATTATGATTGTATCATTCTTGATATAAACTTACCTGATGGCAGTGGTTTTGAATTATTGAAATACCTACGTGAGTATAAAAAGGATGCAGGGATTGTAATTATTTCTGCAAGAAATTCATTAGATGATAAAATTACCGGCTTAAACTTTGGCGCTGATGATTATGTAACAAAGCCTTTCCATCTTTCTGAATTAAATGCAAGAATAAAAGCGCTGATTCGCAGAAAATATGCTCATGGAATTGATATACTTGAAGCAGGTAATCTGAAAATGGATCTGGCAGCACGAACGGTTACATGCGAAAACCAAATTCTTTCCCTTACTAAAAATGAATTCAACCTATTGCTTTACCTCATAAATAATAAGAACCGCGTGGTGAGTAAACAGGCAATAGCGGAACATATATATGGCGATGAAACAGACAACATGCCATCATTCGACTTTGTTTACTCTCATATAAAAAATCTGAAAAGAAAATTAAAAGAAAAGGGTTGTGAAGATATTGTTCAAACCGTATATGGATTAGGTTACAAATTAGCAATATGAGTAAAACATTATTACAAAGGAATACCCGATACTTGCTGTTATGGCTGCCTGTCGTGTTGTTAGGATGCACTTTATTGTTTTTTGTACCTGATGCGGATGCAGGCACACCACATGCAGGAAGAACAGTTATTTTTGAAACAGGAAAATGTTTGGAATGCCTTTAAATCAAAGGAAGGAAATATTGAAAACCACATAGCAGGCGAATATGATATTATTCAAGGCGCTAACAATCCTTTCATAGAACTTGGCGAACCAAGAGACACAACAATTTATTATCCTGACAAACAAAAATGGCTTCCATTTAAAATCCTTACCAGTGAACTTCATTGGAACAATAAAATATACCTGGTAACAACTTACGTTTCTTCCACAGAAATTACGCATCTCATAATAAAAGTATTTTTAGGTGAAGCATTATTATTTGTGTTGTTGTTAATTGCCATTGTGATTTTAAATCGTAAAAGTTCTGGTTTGTTATGGAAACCATTTTTTTCGACGATGAAAAAAGTGAATGAATATGATATCACTAGAAATCAATCTTTAGTGTTACCGGCAGAAACTTACACAACTGAATTTAATGAATTAAATACAGTTATCAAAAACCTGATCAATAAGGTTAACGCTGCTTACTATAATCAAAAACAGTTTGTAGAAAATGCTTCACATGAAATACAAACCCCTCTTGCTATCATCCGCTCAAAGCTGGAATTATTAATTAACCAACCGAATCTTACAGAGAAGAATGCCTCACTATTGGGGGATATTACGGATGCGACGAACAGGCTTAGCCAGATGAACAAAACGCTTTTATTGCTTTCAAAAATTGAGAATAACCAGTTTCCCGAAATTGAAGAAGTTAATATTTCTCAAATGGTTGAACGCTTATTAAACAACCTTACTGTTTATTATGATAATTTTCCCCAGGTTGAATCCAAAATCGAAACAGATGTAATACTAAATGCTAATTATTCTCTTGCTGAAATATTAATATCTAACATCATTAAAAATGCAGTAGAGCATAATCTGCCAAATGGAAAAATCATCATCCATTTATCACCCTCACATCTGCTTGTAGAAAACACCGGGCCTTCTTTACAAACAAATCCTGAATTATTATTTGAACGATTCAGGAAAGATTCTCACCAAACAAAAACAACCGGCTTAGGACTTGCATTGGTAAAACAGATCTGTACTTTATATCATTACATCGTCAGTTATAAATATAATGATGGATGGCATCAGGTTGAAATAATCTTTAAACAATGACCGGCTAAATTTCTCCAAAATCGTTTTTTAGCTTTGTTGTTGTTTAATCATGTAGGATACAACAAGATGATAATAATCCCTAAGTGAAATTGTATTTAGAGTCTGCTGTTTATCGTCAGGATGTAGAAGGAGATTAAGTTTTAGTTACCTTGCAGTAACCAAAAGTGCAAGGAAAAATGGCCAAGGCTCAAAAAAACCGTGCATCCAAAACCCCGTATGTAAGCCCAAATCAATTAGAGTTTGTGGGTTTTGAATCTCCGTTTACAAAGCATTTAGACGCCAACAATCGTTGGGTCAGACTATCAAAACAAATCCCATGGGATAAGATTGCAAATGTTTACCGAAAGCAATTAAACAATTCAATTACCGGAGCCGATGGGATTAATCCCCGGGTAGCCATCGGGGCCATATTCATTAAACATATCTGCGATTTAAGTGATCGGGAAACTGTTGATCAGATACAGGAGAATGTTTACATGCAATATTTTATTGGCTATTCCAGCTTTAGCTATGAACCGGTTTTTGATCCTTCTTTGTTTGTTGATTTGCGTAAGCGTTTTGGTGCTGAACAGATAAATGAGATTAATGAAACCATAATGGGATTGGTTCGTAAAGAACAGGAAGATACAAAAGGAACTGATCTCACCGTTCCTAACGATAAAAATACTGAAGTGGAATCATTGGATGTAAAACAATCCAACGAACCAACTCAGCAAACGATGCAGGAAATTCCTATTAGTCTGCCTGAAAACAAAGGAAGCTTAATAGTAGATGCAACTGCCTGTCCTCAGGATATCAGTTATCCTACGGATTTGAATTTGCTAAATGATTCCAGAGAAAAAGCAGAAGAACTGATAGACTTTTTATACGACCCTTCAAAGCATGATAAAAAGCCAAGAACGTACCGGGAAAATGCCCGAAAGGTTTATTTAAAAACTGCCCAGAAAAAAAAGAAGACAAAAAAAGAAATCCGTATTGCCATCAGGAAGCAGTTAGGTTTTTTGAAAAGGGATATTAAAGGCATTTACAAATTATTGGATAGTTTTGAAAAGATGCCATTTAATCCCCGTCAATACAAATATTTTTTAGTGATACAGACGCTTTATGAGCAGCAGGAGAAGATGTACAGAGAAAAAATCCATAGCATAGAGCATAGAATAGTAAGCATCCATCAGCCACATGTACGGCCCATTGTGAGAGGGAAAACGAATGCCAATGTGGAGTTTGGCGCCAAGATACAAATGAGCATCATGAACGGTATTACTTTTCTGGAAGATTTATCATGGGAAGCATTTAATGAAGGCGCCAGATTGATAAGTACCGTAGAAAATTATAAAAGAAGGTTCGGCTATTATCCACAAAAAGTATTTGCAGATAAAATTTATTGTAACCGGGATAACAGAGCCAGGCTAAAAGAGCGAAAGATTATCCTGGTGGCCAAACCATTGGGACGGCCTTCACTGGCAGTGGACAATCACATAAGGCCAGGGGAACGAAATCCGATTGAGGGAAAGTTTGGCCAGGCTAAGACAGCGTATGGTATGAATAGAATCAAAGCCCGTCTATCAAATACAAGTGAATCCTGGATTGCCTCAATCGTATTGGTGCTTAACCTGATTAAAATAATCGGGCGGGCACTTGTGTCTCTATTCATAAAATTTTATAAAAAATACGTGGCTTTACAATATCCTATTTTTGCAATCTTGAAATATCAATCCTCAAAAAAATGATATTTTTATTTAAGCGGACTTAAACAGCAGACCCTATTTAGTTTGATATTTAGAAAATTAAAATTCCGGTAGTGTCTCAGTTTGAAAAACAAAAACCGTTTTATTTATTTATCAAAAACGTAGATTCTATTTTTCCACCATTTTGGTCGAACACATCTATTAATATGGTTGTATTTGCCGTAATACCAGTCACCAGGTAAGAAAAAGTATAATCAGTTTTATTTTTTGCAGTTGCGACATCAGTTAAAAAAGGACTACTCTGCCCCTGTTTTATCAATGTTACACTGTCAAGCCGAACAGAGGAGGTAATGTGCCCTGTAATGGTATAATCGCCATTTGAATCAGCCGTGCCGTAGGCTAAATTGTTGGTAAAGTTAAATTGAATACCGGTTGTGCTATCTTTTTTACAAGAAATTAGAAAGCATATACTTGTTAAAACAATTAAAAGAAAAGATTTTAATTTCATTTTTAGATTTTTTGGATTAAGGTTTATAAAAGATATAAAATTAGTTGAGAATACAGAACGCATTATAACGGCCTTTATTGCTATTAAAAGTATAAATAAGGATAATCAACTAAATTTATATATTTAATTTCAAACTGAGACACTACCAAAATTCAGGTTATTTGTTGCTTTACTATAAAAAGATTAGAAAAATTTGGATGGTAATTCCATGTGGCAATTAAAAAAACAAAAAAAATATACACGATGAAAAAAATACTCTTTTTAGCTCTTGCTATGCCGGCGTTCGTTTATTGCAACGCCCAGCAAATAGATTCCAATGCATTAAATAATGTTTTTGGAAAAAAAGGAACGGTTACAGGTAATGTTTACAAAATAAGTTATCCTCGTTCTGATTTGAAAGTAAAAGTGAATGGTTTTGCCGTTGCGCCGGGGCTTGCCTTGGGTACCTGGGTTGGCATTATACAAATGGATAATCATGCAATGATGATGGGGGACCTGGTGTTGCGTGATTCAGAAGTTCCTAAAGTGATTAAAAAACTGGTTGAAGAAAATCTTGAAGTTACTGCCATTCATAACCATCTTATAAATGAAACTCCCGCGATTAAATATGTACACTATCAGGGCGAGGGCGATGCTGTTACATTGGCAAAAGAAATAAAAGCAGTTTTGGAAGTTACCGCAACACCACTTACAACTCAGGCAAAATCACAAACACAAAAATTGGATTGGAGTAAAGTAACAGCTATACTTGGAACAGGAAAACAAAATGGAAACTTGTTGCAATATAGTTTTCCGCGCAATGAAAAACTTACAGAAAGCGGAATGGAAATGCCCCCTTCAATGGGTATGGCTACTTCAATCAATTTTCAAATGGATGGCAGCAAAGCAGCAATTACAGGAGATTTTGTTTTACTCGCCGATGAAGTAAATCCTGTTGTGAAGGCGCTTGTTGAACATGGTATTACTCCAACAGCCATTCATAGCCACATGTTGAAAGATGAACCGCGTTTGTTCATGATGCATTATTGGGCGGTTGATAATCCTGAAAAATTAGCAAAGGGATTAAAGGCTGCATTGGATAAAACAAATTCAAAACACTGATTAACCTAAGAATTAAATGAACGAAAAAATAATTATTCAACTTTTCATCACATTGAGTTTTTGCAGTTGTCACGCGCAAACATGGTTAAATAATAATTCGCTTAAACTTATCACCTCCATTTCACTGCCTGATATAAACGGACGAATTGACCATCTTGCTTTTGACGCAGAGCATCAAGTTGTATTTGTTGCTGCATTAGGAAATAATACTGTTGAAGCGATTGATTTAAAAAGTAAGAAATTAATTCATTCCATAAAGAATTTGCGTGAACCGCAAGGAGTTGCTTTTATTCCTGAAGGCAATTCAATATTTGTTGCAAATGGGGATAATGGTGAATGTGATGTTTTTGATGCAGGTACATTTCAAAAAACAA
Organism: Bacteroidota bacterium; assembly: GCA_028876495.1. GTDB lineage: Bacteria > Bacteroidota > Bacteroidia > Chitinophagales > Chitinophagaceae > Ginsengibacter. The sequence goes on along the minus strand of JAGWRO010000038.1, from coordinate 172,696 downwards.
CTTCTATAAAATTATCGGATGATGCAGATAATGTTAGATACGACACGGAAAAAAATTTGGTATATGTTGGATATGGAAGCGGCGGCATTGCAATTATTGATGCTAAAACAAATAAAGAAATGGCTTCAATTAAACTTGATGGCCATCCTGAAAGTTTTCAGCTTTCAAAAAAGCAAAACAAAATTTATATTAACGTGCCCGACAGAGACGAAATTGAAGTGGCAGATTTATCAACACATTCTATGATTGCAAAATGGAAAAATACAAAGGCTTCTTCCAATTTTCCTATGGCTTTGGATGAGCAACATCATCGTCTTTTTATAGGATGCAGAAGCCCGGCAACATTACGCGTAATCAATACAGAAACAGGAGAAGATATTTCTTCAATAAGCTGCACCGGCGATGCAGATGACCTGTTTTACGATCAGAATGATAAACTTGTTTTTGTTTCCGGTGGTAGAGGTTTTATTGATGTTTTCGAAGCGGGCGATACATTAAAACGTATTAGTCACATTGCGACAAGCTCTGGTGCACGAACCTCATTATTATTATCTTCACAAAAAACTTTGCTACTTGCGGTACCTGCACGGAACGGAAATACTGCTGCTTTGTGGATATACAAAATCAACAAATGAAACAAAGATGGATTGTTATTTTCTTTGTAATGAATTGCTTTCTGCAGGTAAATGCGCAACATAGTTCACCTGATACATTAATGGCATATCGGTAATTTCTTGTAAGTAATAAAATCTTTGGAGTTAACTTTGCATTATTCATAGTGATCCACATGTATGAAATAAAAAAAATACTAAGCAAAGTTTCCCTCCTTGCTATTGATATTTTTCTTTTTGGATATAACACTATCCGGCAGATTATTTTGCCTGGCAAACATAAAAAAGGCAATCTTTTATCTACATTATTTATCTTTTTTGTTGGCATAATAGAAAGGCTTGGCAGCTTCGAGTATGGCATTTTCCGTATGGGCAGTTTACTGAAGAAGAAATATATAAAGCAAAGCCTTTTAATAATAGCGGGGCTTTTATTTTTACTTTCTTCGTTTGAATGGAAAACTGAAAAAAATGTCGGTTATAGTACCGTCAATTATAGTGTGCAGGTTTCTGATAGAGGTGTGGAAAATATTACTCTTCAAAATAGACAAGATAAAGGTTATTCAACAAGTAACTTGCCATATAGAAAGTATCCTTTCATAAATTATAAAGACTTCCGTGATTGCAGTTTTTCAACCATATCTGCTTCTGTAAAAACTTTAATTCTGATTCGCAGCCTGCGTATTTGATTCATTTATTAATTTCTTTGTTATCCTTCACAAGAGGGATACTGGTTTATTTAAATGCACATCAAATTATACGTATCAATGAAAAAATTAATTATCCTGGTATTTTTATTCCCGCTTTATGTCAATGCTCAAAATAGTTTAAAGGCGGTTATTAAAGATAATACAACAAAAGAAAACCTTGCTGCGGTGACAGCATACATTCATAAACTAAAACTTGGAGCCGCCTCAGATTCCAACGGTATTTTAACCATCTCCAACATACACAATGGCACTTACGAAATTGTCTTTTCTTCTATTGGTTATGAAAAAAAGGAAATGGAATTTTCCTTTCCTTTATCTCAACAAGAACCGGTTGAAGTTCTTCTTAAAAAAGAAAGCAACGAATTAGCCGATATCGTTGTAAGTACTACACGAACAAATTCCCGCATTGAAGATCTTCCGATTCGCATCGAGGTAATTGGCAAAGATGAAGTAAATGAGGAAACGAATATTAAACCGACAAATATTTCAAAGCTTTTATTAGAATCCTCCAGCATCCAGGCACAGCAAACTTCGGCAGTTAACGGAAATGTAAGTATCCGGTTACAGGGGCTTGACGGGAAATATACGCAACTATTGAAAGATGGTTTTCCACTCTATGGCGGGTTTGCTCAGGGTTTAAGCATTATGCAAATCCCTCCGCTTGATTTAAAACAAGTTGAAATCATTAAAGGTTCTTCATCATCACTATATGGCAGCGATGCCATAGGTGGTATCATCAATTTAATTTCAAAACAGCCACAGAAAAAAAGAGAGCTGACATTTTTAGCCAATCAAACTTCATTGTGGGGTACAGATGCCGATGGATATTTTTCATCCCGATTTGGTCGGGAGAAAAAGTTCGGTCTTACTTTTCTTACCGCAAATAATTTTCAAAAAGCCATGGATGTAAACAAAGATGGGTTTTCTGATTTACCGAAAACAAAAACCTTCAATGTAACGCCCACATTTTACTATTACTTTAACCCCACAGCTACCTTACGTTTCGGCCTTAATGGAACTTATGATAACCGCAGAGGCGGCGATATGCTTGTATTGAATAAACAAGCAGACAGTTTGCATCGCTTCTTTGAACAGGATATCTCTAACCGCATTTCCTCTCAATTGCAATTTAATAAACAATTTGGCGAAGGCAAATCGCTGACAATCAAAAACAGTGTTTCCAATTTTAACCGCAGTATTCATCAGGCTTCTTACACTTTCGCAGGCAAACAAAAAAGCAGTTATACAGAAGCATCATTCAATTTTAAATTTGCAAAGCAACAATTTGTAACCGGAATAAATGTAACCAGAGAAAAGTTTCTGGAAGACAGCAGCAAAAGCCATTTGCAAAGAAATTATAATTACACTACGACGGGCCTATTTTTACAGGATGACTGGAAGCCTACCGAAAAATTTTCTTTGGAGACCGGACTGCGTACCGACTATCAAAACCAATTTGGTTTTTTTGTGTTGCCGCGTTTGGCTGCCATGTATAAGTTCAGTAAAGAATTTTATGTAAGAGCTGGAAGCGGCTTAGGATACAAACTGCCTACCATTTTTTCAACAGAAGCAGAAGAAGCGGGCATCAACAATATTCAGCCGTTATCAAAAAATATCAAAGCTGAAAAATCTACGGGAGGAAATTTAGATTTTAATTATAAAAGGATCTTAAACGATGAAAGCTCATTTACTATTAATCAATCTTTTTTTATTACTCAAATAAACAATCCTTTGGAGTTGGATACTTTTCATTTTGTAAATAAGAGCCAGCCTATAGTAACAAAAGGTTTTGAAACCAACCTGCGTTTAACTATGGATGAATTACAATTCTTTGTTGGTTATAGTTTTGTGGACGCTCTTAGAAAATATAATAGGGTACAATCTTTCGTTCCATTAACGCCGAAGAACAAAATAAATATTGACGTCATTTATGAAAAAGAAGATGATTTTTCTATTGCCTTCGAAGGATATTATGTATCGTCAATGTATCGCGATCTAGATACAAAGACAAAAAGTTATTTCACCACCGGATTAATAGCACAAAAACATTTTAAGCATTTTGATTTAATTGCCAATTGCGAAAATTTGTTTGACGTAAGGCAAACAAGATTTGAAAATATTATTATTCCTCCAATCAGCAATCCTACATTCAGACAGATATATGCACCATTAGATGGAAGGGTTTTTAATGTGGCTTTAAGAATAAAATTATGAGACGAAAACTCCGAGAATTAAATTATGATGTTCATTCAGAAATTAAAAGAAAAAGCAAAACAATTAAAATCAGAAATATAGATTCAATAAAACTGATTCAAAAAATAATATTGGATGATGCAAGGGAAAAAGTGACAAAAAATGAGCAGGTATATAAAAAAAACGAATTGGGTGTTTGCAATTGTGATGATAATAATTTGGATAATACTTTTATATTTTCTTTATAAAAAGCTGAATCATTTTTGGAAGTAAGTATTTAGTAAAAGATTCTGCAATGTAAAGAAGAATCTCAAATATTTGTTAGTTTGCTACTATGTTCAGCAGTTGCAATTTCTTCTTTTTTGAATTGCGTAACTGTTTTTCCAAAAACCTTTTTAAATGTTTTATTTAGATGGCTTTCATCTGTGAAATTCATTTCATGGGCAATTTCTGAAATAGTAAGGTCACTAAATTTTAATCTTGTTTGTATAAGGTTGAGTTTGTAACGGGTAATGTAATCTTTGATGGTGCTACCTGTTTGTGTTTTAAAATATCTGCTTAAATGGTCTGAAGATTTATTAAAATGTTTAGCTAAATTTTCTATTTTAATTAATTCTTTGTTGTAAATATTTGCCTGGATGTAAGTGGTGATTTCATGCATTTTATTCTTGGGATTTTCCTTTTTAAAATAATTGCTGATATTGTTTTGTATGTTTCTGGCAATCAGATGAAGAAGTAAAAAAACGATATTTTGCGTAATAATCTCATTAAAAGACTGCTCATTCTCTTTTTCTGATATTAGTTGATAAACTAAAACTTTGAATATATTTTTATCAGTAGCTGATATAATGTTACCCATAACATTGTGGTGGTTATGAAATACAAATTCCAGTCGTTTAAAAAATTCACTTACGTCCATTTTTTCCTCTTGCCTGCCTGTACTTTTTGAAAAGAAGCTTTTAGTGAAGTCAATAATACAAAAGCGGGTTGGAACAACAATTTGAAAGGTATGAGCATCATCGGGCGTTAATAAAAATACATCGCCTTTCTTAAACTCGTAATTGTTCTCATTTATAGTATGAATGCCTGACCCGTCAAGCACATATACCAATTCAAAAAAATTATGTTTGTGCAGACCTGATGTATTTGATTTTAATTCTTTAATACTTACTTCAACACTCTGAAAGAGTTGTAATGACTTCATACTATAAAACTACTGAAAAATGCCGGGTTTTTACCTATTGCTAATTTTTCAATGAAGTAAATTTGCCAAACCCAAAAAAAATGAGCGAAGAAATAAATACCGTTAAAGAAACCGTTGACAACCTTGCCGACCATGATGAGCATGAACACGAACACAATAATAAAGTAGAATTAATACGCCTTGCTGTTATGGCAGTGGGATTAATATTAAGCTTCTTTGACGTATTGAAAAGCATTACTTCATTTGATTTCATTGCACTTGCAATAACTATTGTAGGCGGCTTCCCGATGTATAAAGAGGCATTTGAAAATATCAGGGAACGAAAAATGACGATGGAACTTTCCATGACTATTGCTGTAATTGCTACATTGTTCATACAACAATATTTTACAGGAGCAATCATTACATTCTTCGTTCAGTTTGCTGAACTTTTGGAACATCTCACTGTTTCACGCGGAAGAAGAGTAATTGAAAAATTAATCGCGTTGCTTCCCAATCAGGCAACCATCAGGCGCGGAGATAAAGAAGTGGATATAAAAGTCGCTGAACTTGCTCCAGACGAAATTATTATTATAAAGCCAGGAACAAAGATTCCGGTGGACGGCCAGGTGCTTAAAGGAAATTCTTTTGTGGATGAATCTTCCATTACCGGAGAATCTTTGTCCGTAGAAAAAACAGAGACAAGCAAAGTTTTTGCTGGCACTATTAATCAGAACGGAGTTTTGGAAGTAAGAGCGAGCAGAATCGGTAAGGACACGATGTTCGGTAAAATAATTGACATCATTGAGCAGGCAGAAAAATCAAAAGCGCCCATCCAAAGAGTGGCTGATAAACTGGCTGGGCGCCTTGTGTATCTTGCTTTTGGCGGCGCCATTATCACGTATTTAATTACACACGATATTGTTTCCGCAATTGCTGCTTTGATTGTTGCAGGAGCTTGTGGTGTGGCAGCAGGTACGCCACTTGCGGTTCTTGCAGGTGTCGGAAGAACAGCCAAAGAAGGTATTATCGTAAAAGGAGGAATCTACCTTGAACAACTTAGTAAAGTGGACACAATTGTTTTTGATAAGACAGGAACACTCACTTTCGGTAATCCCGAAGTAATGGAAATTAAAAATTTTAATGGTATCAGCAAAAATGAGGTATTGGAATTGGCTGCCTGTGCCGAGCAACATTCCGAACATCCGCTTGCCGAAGCTATCATGCGAAAAGCAAAAGGGCAAAATCTGAACTATGAATCCTACGGTACAATTGAATATCTGCCAGGGCTTGGAATGATTTGCAAACAAAGAAATCAGAATGAAATTCTAGTCGGCAATCAAGCATTGATGAAACGGAAATCTATTCCTGTTGATAGCGAAGTAACAAATTATGTGAACGAAAGAAAACACAAAGGAGAAACGACCATACTTATTAGCAGTGCAAACAAAATTGCAGGGGCAATCAGTATTGCAGACAAATTGCGCAATGAAGCAAAACACGCAGTACAGGAAATAAAACAAATGGGTTGCTGTGTATTGCTTCTCTCAGGCGATGCTAATGAAACAGCAAAAGCAATAGGTGAAATACTTCAGGTTGACGAAGTGATAGGAGAAATGCTTCCACATCAGAAATTAGAAAAAATTAAAGAGTTGAATGCAGCAGGAAAAAAAGTTGCAATGGTTGGCGATGGAATAAATGATGCACCAGCTTTAGTGGAAGCATCTGTTGGTATTGCAATGGGGGCCGGAACAGAAATCGCATTGGAAAGTGCAGACATGGCGCTTACTACAAATAACCTTTTGAAAATTCCCGAAGCACTACGCATCAGCAAGCAAGTAATGAATGTCATAATGTTTAATTTTTGGGGAACAGTTATCGTAGATTCAATTGGGATAGGATTAGCAATGTCTGGTTATCTCTCACCCCTTGTAGCAGCATTAATTCATGTTACTTCCGAATTAGGGTTCATTCTTAATTCAGCAAGGTTATTTGGCAACAAAAAAATATCATCTCAGACTTTCATTCTTTCCTCTTGATTTTAATTTTATAGTAAACAAAGAAATTTTAAGGATTTGAAGTTATTTACAGTTTACAGTGCAGTATCTTATGAAACTATAATTTATTTTTACTTCCTCCTGAATAAATATTTAAACATTTAATAGCTCCTAAAATTATATGAAGCATATTGACATTCATCCGTCTGCTATTGCGATACGAACAACTTTATATGGCATTGCTATAAGTGTTGTATTGATTTTTGTAAAGGGAATTGCAGGTCATTTAGGACATTCTTATGCATTAATTGCAGATGCTACAGAATCAGGCGCGGATATTTTAAGTTCCGGATTATTATGGTTGGGGTTACGAATAGCCATAAAGGAACCGGATGAAGAACATCCTTATGGACATGGGAAAGCAGAACCCTTAGCGGCTATTGCAGTTTCACTTTTTTTAATTGGCGCTGCTGCATGGATTGCTTATCATTCAATTAATTTTATAGGTACACCTCATGCATTACCCAAAAGCTTTACTTTATGGATACTACTGATTGTGATTGGTATTAAAGAAACCCTGTTTCTGTATGTTTTAAGCGTTGGAAATAAAATAAACAGTCAGGCAGTAAAAGCAGATGCGCAACATCATAGAAGTGATGCAATCACATCTATAGCCGCTTTCATCGGAATTTCTATTGCCTTAATTGGAGGCAAAGGTTACGAAGGCGCGGATGATTGGGCGGCGCTTGCTGCTTCTGCACTTATTTTTTATAATGCCATTGTAATACTAAGGCCTGCATTATCAGAAATAATGGATGCAGCTCCCTCTAATGAAATTGTTGAGAAAGTAAAAGAAATAGCTGCTGCTGTTCCTATGGTAAAAGGGATAGAGAAATGCTATGTAAGAAAGATGGGATTTGATTATTATGTGGACATTCATATTGAAGTAGATGGACAGTTAAGTGTTATTGAAGGTCATCGCATTGCTCATTTGGTAAAAGATACACTTCTTGAAAGTAAATTAAGAGTTATAAACGTTTTGGTTCATGTAGAACCATTTTAATTGGTGATATCTATAATTTTATACGCACTGGATCGGATGCAAATGATATCTTTAGGAATTCAAGGATCCGGTAACTTTAAATATATTTTGGTATATAATTTTAGGTGTCATATAAAAGAAAAACCTTAAGATTGGCATCTGTTTGTCGAACACAACCTTAAGGTTTCTTTTATTGTTATTTCCTCTAATACTTTTTTATGGTATTTGTGCTGAAATGTTTACCGTGCCGCTTCCGCTGTCGTTTTGAGTAGATTGCTGGCCATCGATATAAATAGCGCCATTTACTCCAGTACCATCCACGCTTGTAACCGATAAATGAACCAACTGCCCTGTAGAACTGGTGCTAAATGTGTGCGTCCATGTTGAAGTAACGCCACTTACCGTTTTAGCAGTCATATCTGCATCTGTGTAAGTGATATTTAGTTTTGAAGATCCGCCAACTGTATACTTTACGGCATGGCCGGAATCACTCTTTTTTGAGCAGGATACTGTAAAAATTGCCAGTAACACTACTAACGAACCGATTAGGATTTTTTTCATAAGATTGATTTTAATTGTTTTAAAGGGTGTTTAATTTAGTAATAAATAATAATAGCCTCCTTCATTTCCATCGAAAACGATAAACGAACCCTAAATATTGCCTTGGAATGAAAGATTTAACGGTGGTAGAATTCCAATTTCCGTCCGGCATCTACAATTCCATTCAAAACTATACAAACTTTTCTTTTTGTAGTTTTAAAAAGAAATAATTGTTGTGTCATGTTACCGGTTCTATTAATTTTTTCCTTTAATTGTATATCCAGAAAAACTTAAAGATTTTAAGGTCTTTCTTAATCACAATAATCATCTGGTTATTATAAAGCTAAAAATCCCCTTTCTCGAAAATACCTTTCCTGATTACGTAAATAATCAGGCTATCTTTAAATGAGATTCCCATGAAATTTTATTTAAAGTATGAGAGAAAGTGTTTTATTGGTTATTATGTTATTTCCATCAAGTTTGCTGGCACAGCATATACATAAAAAGATACTACTAAAACTATTTCCCTGAAAGAAATAATTGTAAATGGCATTAAAACCGTGAGAGGCACTGGTCACATGCCTGAAGTGAGGGACGGAATTATATATGCAGGCAAAAAGAATGAAGTTATTCTTGTAGATAGTTCAGATGCCAATAAAGCAATTAATAATACCAGGCAGATATTAGGGCGAATTCCAGGATTAAATATTGTGGAAACAGAAACCGGCGGCTTTACAGCGAATGACATTGCTACCCGCGGGCTCAATCCTTACCAGAGTATCGAAATGAACACCAGGCAGAATGGTTACCACATCAGCGGGGATGTATTTGGCTATAACGAATCTTATTATCTTCCCCCGATAGAAGCGGTAAGCCGGATAGAAATGGTGAGAGGCGCCGCTTCACTTAAGTTCGGGCCACAGTTTGGCGGCATAGTAAATTATGTTTTAAATGAGCCACCAAAAGATAAACCTTTTGAATTATACACTTCACAAACCACTGGCAGCAATGGTTTATTCAATACATTCAATTCTGCCTGATGCACAATCCATAAAATAAGCTATTACGTTTTTGCACAATTCAGGACTATATAATGATGGAGACCCAACAGCAAGCAATTGCAATTATCAGCCTATGGTAAAGTGCAATATACTCCTTCTGAAAAATGGATTATGGGAGTGGAATATGCACTTTTAAGAAATAAAATAAAAATGCTCGGCGGCCTTACTGACAGCATGTTTAAAGCTAATCAACGGTCCTCTTTCAGAAGCAGGAACTGGATAAAAAGCCCAAGGAATATCGTTACAGCTTTTGCTAATTTTACCATTTCCCTACAAACCTCATTAAATATAAAAAGCTCATTAATGTTTAGCAACCGCGCATTGGTTTGGCGAAATGAAGATGGAGGTGCAGGTGTCTTGGACAATATTGATCCTTCAACAGGAAAGTATGTTAATCGTGAAGTAGAAAATGGCCTATAGTAAAAGGTGTATCGGATGTGGGTTATACAGAAATAGCGCCCTTCAAAAATCTACCCAATGATGCAAAAATTATAACAAAAGGAGCATTTTTTGCGATGGCAAAAATGACGAATACAGGAGAGGAAGAGTAATAATATAAACATATTCTTTGCTACAAAATAATGGCAGCAGTAAAAGGATAAATAATCGGAATTCTGATTTACCCGTTAATAATTAATACGCTGGCTACATCACCATTGTTGATGAAATAAAGGAAGATGCGAAGCAGGCTGTTGAACAATTGCATAAACTGAAAATAAAAACCGTAATACTTTCAGGTGAAAAGCAAAATGTGGTAGATAAAGTTGCAAAAGAATTAGGTATTGATGCAGCTTATGGAGATTTGTTTCCGGAAAATAAAGTTGAAAAAGTGCAGGAACTAAAAAATCGGAATCTGAAAATTGAATTTGTAGGAGATGGTGTAAGTGACGCGCCAGTAATAGCTTTGGCTGATGTGGGAATTGCGATGGGCGGATTAGGAAGTGATGCGGCAATAGAAATAGCCGATACAGTTATTCAGAATGACCAGCCTTCAAAAATTCCTACGGCCATTCGCATTGGAAAAGAAACCCGCAAAATTGTTTGGCAAAATATTTCTCTGGCATTTGGAGTAAAATTAATCGTTCTAATTCTTGGCGCTGGAAGGATAGCCACTTTATGGGAAGCAGTTTTTGCAGATGTAGGTGTAGCACTGTTAGCTATATTAAATGCTATGAGGATTCAGAGGATGAAGATATAGGTTTAAGTGTATATCTGCTTCCTGAGATTGTGTTTTCAATTATGATAATAGTAATTTGGCACTTGTATTTTTTCTTTATTGTTTATTTTGTTATTCAAATGTTTGAGTTGCTGAAGTTGCAATAAAGTCTGCTTATAAAAAAGCAATTTCATACAAACGGCATTCTTATTTTTTTCATTTTTCATAATAGCAATTTGAAAATTTCCGTAATGTTGAATATATTTATGGAACCTAAGAAACAACTATGCCTATTTACCTCAATAGCAATTCAGGAAGCCTGATTGAATTCCAGGAGGGCTTGCCCGTTAATTATTCCGGACCGCTTTTGAGAGGTAGTAAAGTTTTATATTTTGCAAAAGATACCTGTCAATTAATTATACAAGAGATAATAACAGAGCTTTACACGCTTCGTTTAAATGCCTTCAGGTTCCTGGAAACCTTAACCCTCGATTCTGTATCAAGAAAAGAAGGTATTCATTCGCGAATATTATTAAAGGGAAATTTGCGGCATAAAATAAAAGGAGCTGGAAGAATTTATTTAAGAGAGGGCGAATTTACCATGCTTTGGGCTGATAGCGCCAATTGCAATTGCAGATTTGAAAAGGATTCAGAATACAGGACTTTGGATGTCTTTTATTCTCCGGCACTTTTTCAGCAATTGATTATTTATTTTCCGGAACTAAAAGATTTACAAAACGCCGGACATGTGAAGCAGTTAATAAAGAATCCATGCTATATCACTCCTTCGATGCAGGATATTATACGTGAAATATTAGAGTGCCCTTTTGATGAAACTACCAGACAGTTTTATTTTGATTTAAAGGTGAGGGAATACTTATATGTTATGTTAGAGCATGCATATAACAGGCCTTCGGCACGTTATCATTTTACTCCTTATGAAATAGCCTGTATTATTAAGGCTCACAAATTACTACTTGAAGATTTAAGTAAAAAACCACTTAGCCTACGAATGCTTTCGAAAGCTGCTGCAATCAATGAGTTTAAACTTAAGGCCGGATTCAGACAACTTTTTGGATTAAGTGTTTTTGATTGCCTCCAGGAGGCCAGAATGCAAAAAGCCCGGGAGCTTCTTCTTTCCACCAATGAACCGCTAAAGCAAATTTGTGTTGCTACCGGTTATCCGCGAATGACTAATTTCATAACTGCCTTCCGCAAAAGATTCGGTTATACACCAGGCTCACTGCGCCGGAAATAAAACTGTCCTAATTGCAAAACTCTTTTGTATCAAATCAAACCTTTTCGTCGAAATAGCAATCATGGATTTGCTGACCTTTGGTCTATTAACTACGCAAGATGAAAACAGTTAAAAAGACAATCGTTCCTGATATTATATCCGCATTATTCATACTGCTATTTGTTTATACTGCAATAACCAAATTGATTGAACATGAAAGTTTCATAGCAGTATTGAGCCAATCACCATTAATCGGAATTAACGCAACTATATTATCGTGGGTATTGCCAATTTTAGAAATATTTACAGCAATGCTTTTATTTATACCAACAATGAGAAAGTGGGGCTTTGCGAGCTCCCTTATTTTGATGTTAATATTTACAGGCTATATCACCTACATGATTTCGTTCGCAAGACATCTTCCATGCTCTTGCGGGGGAGTTATCTCGGCCATGACATGGCCTGAACATCTCATATTTAATATTTTCTTTACCGCACTTGCCTGTATAGGACTGCGGCTTACTTTTAGAAATAAACTTTTTATTGCAATAGGCAGGAATAGCCGAACACCTGTATAAGAAAGTAGGCAAATTTTAAAATCTTTAAATCTTTATTTATGAAAAAGTATTTTTTGGGAATTATTGCTGTACTCCTCGCAGTATGCTTTAGCGCATTTAACAGTATCAAGGAGAAACCTAAGTTAACAGACCCATATTGGTTTCAAATCAGTAATCAATATACTCCCGGACATGCTGTAAAACAGGCAGATGCGGCTTTTATTCAACAATCACTAACAGCTCCTTTAGGTACTGGTTGCACCGCCAGCACCTATGACTGTGTAGCAGGTTTTGATGCAACCCAGGTTAATAGTTCGAATCAACTGAAGGATAACTCGCAAGTTCCCTCCAGTGTACCTCGTTTGAAGAATTAACTATTATTGTTTTAAAGCAGTATTATCATTTTCGAATGGTGCTACTGCTTTATTTTTTGATCAGAAATTACCAGCATTTTTAAAATTTTATATTCCACCACTAAATCTAAACCATATTGTCGTAAACCTTTTCTCAATGCCGGTATTGAAATGTTTTCAAGATCTTCATTCCATGGTAAATTGATGTCTATATTATCACGGTAATTAGTTTCGTCAAAGAATGGTGTGAAAGGGGCTTTAATGGAAATCATTATTTCAATTCTTGAACATAAATTGCTCATAGGTATATTCTGAAAAGTAAGCCGTGCATTATCTGAATCAAAGAGAAGTTCTTGTTTGGATTTTAATCCTTTGGTCATTATTTTATCCTCTTTTGAAATGCGCTTTAGTACCAAGCATCTAATCTTTCTATATTCAAATTTACTCTGATAGTGGAAGTAACGATCCAAATCCTGCCGCATCGAATTATAGATTTCATCAGCATTTTTCAAAGGTAGCTTGATGGCATAGCTAAACAAGCTGGTATCGGCCCAATCAAAATATTCCGAACTTTTTTTTGGTGAATAGAATTTACCTTTATTCTTTACCTCGAGCAGGATTTTGTCGTCAGGAATCCCAATGTTTGGGTGCTTATAGTGAAACCATACGAGTTTATACAGATCTGTAATTCGCATATTTAGACAGCTAAGGCCAATAATTTTATTTGTTGTAGAATCAATCAATGGAGTGATCTGTCCATCTCCTCCTCCTTGATGTTTGAGCCTTGAAAAAATAAATGAATAATATTTTAATTGATCTACAAATTTATTATCGCCATTGACCCAGGATATGGGATTCGAGGTATTTATTTCAGCTTGCACCATTTCATCTAATCTTATTTTTTTACCCTTCAAAAAAGCCTGGATGTTTTCACTTGTTGTTGAATTATCGTACGCTATCCCTTTTAAGATTTTAGCACTATCGAGCCAGACATGTGTGGGGATTCCGTCATGTGGAAATAGAACAGACAACAGGCTATCTTCAACAATAAATGGTAAATGTTTAGCTGCATAAGTGATTTCCGGGGATACGTTGCCCTTTATCCTCTTAAATAATTTGTCAACCTCATTTTTACTGTTTTTGGTAACAATGATTATTTGTATATTATTACCAAACTCTTCTTGTAATTTTTGCAGGTGAGGCATTTGTGCTATACAAGATGAACAATAAATTCCCCAAAAGTCAAAGAGGGTCAATTTTTTCTTTAAATCATATAAATTTAAGGTATTGGTTGAATCTCCAATATGGAGCCTTAATTGTAAGTTTGGAACCTTTTGCCCCTTGACCAAAGGCACTATCTCAGAGGATTGAGCAACCGCGTTGTTGATTACGCCAATAAAGATTCCAAAGAAAATTATTCTCAGTATTTTCATTGTCTTGCTTTAAAAATTAGTAAGTAAACCCAGGCATCGCAGCCTGAGATTCTGTTAGAACGGTACGTAACAGTCTCCCGTTATACCGCTCCGATTTTCCAACCGTTGGTTTCGAGTTCAGTAGTTCCCAGTGTGCAAACATTTTTGGTCGGCGCACTGATATTTGATGAAGCCATCTTACTGTCTTCATTCCTCCTGTTCGAAGTCTTTTGTATTTGCGTCTTGCCCATGCTTCGAGCTTTACATTTAATAGGTGCATAAACTCTTTCATTTTTGTTTTGTAAAATGTTCCGTAATAATTGATCCATCCCCGTATTATAGGGTTAATCTCTACTGCTATTTCCTGTAACGTATTCGTTGTCTTGCCTAACGCTCCCCACTTTTTCATTTTCTCATTCATCGCCTTCATTGCTTTGGTACTGACCGCAGGCAGAAAGTTTGTGAATGACCCATCCTTTCTCCCGTTCTGTGCCTGTCTTGGTCTAAATGTGAAACCAAGGAAGTCAAACGAGATAGTTGGATAGTCTTTGTAAGACTTTCTGTTACTATCCTTACAGAACACCAGCTTTGTTTTTGATGCATGCATTTCAAGACCACAATCCGTCAACCTCTTCTCCAACGATTTCATCACTGTCTGACTTTCTTTCTGTGACTTGCACATGATGATGGCATCATCTGCATAACGAACCAGTGTACACTGTGGGTGCTCTATATTCAACCATTTGTCCATTGTGTAATGGAGATATAGGTTGGCAAGTAACGGCCCGATAACAGAACCCTGGGGAACCCCTTTGGTTCTTGCTATCTGTGTTCCATCTGATAACTGTAGGGGTGCTGTCAGCCATCTTTCAATGTATAACAGTATCCACTTTGTTTGGCAATGCCTTCTGACTGCTTTCATCAGCAGATCATGCGGTATGTTGTCAAAGAACCCTTTGATGTCCAGGTCTATCACCCATGACTGTTGCCAGCATAGTTGTCTTACTCTTTCAACAGCCTGTTTGGCTGACTTTCCCGGCCGGTAACCATACGAATCTTTTACAAACAGTGGTTCCAGCGTTGGTTCCAATAGCCCTCTTACTACAGATTGGGCAATCCGGTCTGCGATTGTGGGTATGCCCAGAGGTCTTAGTCCACCTCCTTTCTTCGGTATCTCAATCAGTTTTACCGCCGGTGGAATGTAGCTGCCTGAACTCATTCGATTCCAAAGCTTGTACAGATGGTTTCTGTAGCCTTTATCGAATTCGCCCATACTAACTTCATCCACTCCTGCGCCTCCTCTGTTTGATTTTACTTTCTGATAGCCTGCCATTACTAATCGCCGACTGATACTAAACGGTTTTGTTTCGCTCATCTTCGTACCTCCTGATTTGTATATCAGTTTTCGTTAATGAATAAAAACTCGAAAACAACTCCCCTTCGCTCCTGCTATCTTTCAATAGCTATCATCACTACTACGGAAGTTTCTGCCCCAGTGCTGCTCATCGATACTTTCCTTCTTGCAGTGTCTCTTGCTTGAAGTTTTCTCTTAACATTGCAACGACTGGTTCTCACGTTCCATGTATACGCCTGTGTTACGCTCGCGCTGTCTATACGCCGGATGCCGCAGCAACAGTAATCAGGTTGCCTTGCTGCTTATCCCAATGATGCTACTGTACATTGGTTTTGACATCGTCTTATCCTTTCGACGCCTCTGACGACAGTTCACTATTGTTCGCCTTCTTTAACACGCACCTGACACCTTTATCGGTGCCTTTTCCTTTCATGCTCACTACCTCAACTCTTAATTGAAGCAGCTAAAGGTGGTTTAATAACAACTCCTGTAAACCGTTACCGATGGGCCGACCATCATCATCTACATAGCATTAAATAATAAAATCAAAGAACTAATTTGTATTCATTATTTATTCGTGACACTCAATAACCTGGGTTTTGAGTAAGAAAAGGGTTGCTATTCAACTCTGTTTGTGGAACGGGGTATAAAGTGTCATTAACTTTCCATCCGGGCTTTATTAGGAATAAAACATTAGTAGCTGTTCCAGTACGCTTTAAGTCAAACCATCGGTTGCCCCATTCGCAAAAAAGTTCAACTTGCCGCTCATGCTGAATGGCAGATAACACTGATGTTTGATCAGTAGCAGTAGTATTTTGCAAACCCGCTCTGATCCGTATGAGATTTAAATCAGTTATTGCCCCATTCAAATTGCCTTCCTGCGCTCTGGCTTCTGCTCTGATCAAATATTGTTCTGATAGTCTGAAAACCACATAGTCTTCTAAAGGGGTTGAAAGACCATCATAGCCTAATTTGTATTTATACGGATAGTAATAATCATTTCCATTTACCGTATTTTTATTTAACCATTTTTGTCGGCGTTCGTCTCCATTTTCAAAAGCATTTAATAGGTTATTAGTGATAATATATGGGGGCGTTGTATTGCTGCTTACAGGTACAAAAAAATATCCCTCCCATGTTTCAAGTCCGGGAAATACAGATGAAAGCTGCCAGATCGTCTCGTTGCTGCCAGAAAGAAAAACATTGTTTAAATCCGGTTCGAGACTATATGTGCCTGCATCAATTATTTGTGTGGAAATTGTTTCAGCTTCCGTCCAATTTTTTTGATAGAGATATACTTTTGCAAGCAAAGCAGAAGCTGTAAATCGGTTGGGGCGAAATCTTCCTGCTGTTGGGTAATTTACCGACAGTAAATTCTGGGCATCTTTTAAATCATTAATTATTTGAGCGAAAACACTATCCAATGGTGAGCGTGGAAGAATTTGATTCTTATGATAATCGGTTGAAGTTACCGGGGGAATAGGCCCATAGAGATTACTTAGATTAAAAAACAAAAATGCTCTTGAAAATTTAGCTTCTCCAATTAATTGATTTTTTACAACATCAGATATATTGCTTTGTGCCAACCCTTCCAAGCATGCATTGGCATTGTATAGAATACTGTAGGCATTCCCCCATAACGAAGAACTGTTTAAATTGTTACTGGGAGCAATTTCATTATTATAAAAATCATTCTCATCTGTAATGTTACTTGTAGGATATAGTTCATCCGCACTTAGCCCGGGATAAAGTGTAAGCCCGCCGCTTGCTATGTTCAGAGAGAAAGCCTGCATCATATTTATATAAATCCCAACTACAGCATTTGTTGCATCAGCGCTGTCGCTAAAAACCGCTGAATTGACCAATTGATTTTTAGGAGGTGGAATTTCCAAGAATTTTTTGCACGAAAAACAAAAAATTGAAACACCCGCTAAAATAAATAAATTGAACCTATTAATGAATTGCATAAAATGAAATTTTAATCTTAGAAATTAAGTTGAAAGCCTAATACAATTGTTCTTAATGGAGGTACTCCATAAAAGTTTTGTGTTTCCGGATCATTCCCCTTATAATTTGTAATCGTGAATAAATTCTGGGCATTAATATAAAACCTAAGGGTTTCTGCTTTTATTCTTTCCAGATATTTGCCATGAAAATTGTAAGAAAATGAGACAGTTTTGACCCGGATATAGGAAGCATCACTGTAAACCCCACTGGATTCAATGAAATATGATCTCGCTGCCGTTCCTGCGGCTGTAGAAGCATCAGTTGTGAACTTTTCGAATTCAGATTTATCTCCTGGCTTTTGCCACCTGGAAAGAAGCGTAGTAGGCAGATTGTATTCAACACCGGGAACGTTAACGCCATAAATTTGTGCTAAATAGTTAACCCCTGTTTGTTTTTTAAATTCAATAAAAACATCTAATTGAAAATTTTTGAATGCAAAAGAATTACTTAACCCACCATAGAATTTAGGATCGAGATTCCCAATAACCTGAATATCGTTAAAATTGTTGCCACTAATATTTTGAGGAGAATAGGTAGGTACCCCTTTTGCAGTCAAAAATTGAAAAACACCCGTGGTATCATTTACACTTAAATATTTAAACCCCTTTATAACATTTAACGACTGACCAACTATATATTTGGTTGCATAACTTGAAGATTCAATTCCTGGAAATGATAACAACTTATTTTTAGGTATCGTAATGTTAAATGAGGTATTCCACTTAAAGTTTTTTGATTTAAAATTGGAAGAAGTTAATGTAAATTCCCATCCTGAATTCTGGACTTTTGCAGGCGAGTTCTCGGTAACATTTAAGAAGCCAGTTTGCGAAGGCAATTGATAAAAAACTAGCTGATTTCCGGATAGATTACGATAGAATGTGGCGTTTATGAAAAGGCGGTCTTTTAAGAATCCCAACTCTATTGCTCCTTCAGCCTTTTTTGTAATAGCCCAACTGAAATCCGGATTAAATAAATTTTGGGGTAAATAACCAGAGGAACCTTGATAAGAATAGGAAGAGGGTTGCCACCTGGCAATATATTGATAATCGCCTATGGCATCACTACCGGTTGTTCCATAGCTTGCTCTTAATTTCCCAAAACTCAACCATTCAAAATTCTTTTTCACAAATGATTCTTCTGAAAAAATCCATGCAACTCCTCCCGATCCAAAATTTCCAAACTGTTTGCCGGGACCAAAACGACTTGAACCATCTCTTCTACCAGTAAGATTTATTATATATCGTTGATCGAACATATAATTAACTCTTCCGAAAATTGCGTTATACTTATACTGACTATAGGCATCACTGGCTGTGATATCCGGTGCTCCTGAAATGGATGTTATTAAGTTGTCATTAGAATATCCAGATGCATCTATGAGGGTAGAGGAATTTATATCCTGTTCTATGGTTTCGCCGAATAAGATATTTATTTTGCTTTTACCAAATAATTTATTGTATTCAGCCTGAGGCTCAATTATCCAATTACGAATATTTTTAGTTCCGAAATCTGCTGAAGCAATGCGATAAAAGGCTGCCGGATCCTGAGAAATTAAAGGTTGTCCAGAATATTCTGAACTGTTGAGATAATTGTATCCTAAACTCGCTCGAATTTCAAGATCTTGAAAAATCTTATACCCAACTTGCAAGTGACTTATTAAATTAAAATTAGTAACACTGTATTTCGTCTTCAAATACGATAATGGGTTTACTATTGAAACCCCATAGCTTGCACCTTTATAACTCCAAAGCAGATTCCCATTTTCATCCAATAGATTAGGGAAATCAGGATCCAGGGAATAAGCAGCCAGTAAATTAGGAGATCCAGAGGAATTATTTTTATCAAAAGAATAATTTGAAGAAAAGTCGATTGATAATTTTTTATTAACGGAATTATGATGTAAACTCATATTAACTGAAGCCCTGTCATAAGCGAAATCTCCGGGATAAATGTAAGTCTCATGATAATAACCGGCGCCGAGTAAAAATTGTGTATTCTCTGATCCACCTGAAAGTGAGGTATTAATATTAGTTGTGTGAGATGGATTACCAATAAAGAATTTTTTCCAGTCTGTGTACTTACTGGTATCATAAATTAAAAGATCGGGTGCATAAGTTATGAAGTTAGAAGGATCATTACTAGTAGGTATTACTCCATCATTGGCAAATGCTTCCCTCCGTGTTTCCAGGTATTGTTTTGTATTCATCATTGGCAAAGTATGTGCTACAGAGCTTACGCCAGAATATACATTCATACTAAATTTTGTTTTCCCTGCTTTACCCTTTTTTGTTGTAATAAGTATGACTCCATTAGCACCCCTTGAACCATAAATTGCTGTTGCATCAGCATCCTGTAATATTACTATACTTTCTATGTCTGCAGGGTTAATAGAACTAAATGGACTTATTCCTCCGTAGGAATTATTCAATAAAACATTATTGCCAGGTGAAGCTATTGATCGTAACTGATTAATATTGTTGTTCTGAGGGGCGTATGGAACGCCATCTATAATAAATAAAGGATTATCTTTTGGGGAAAGTGAATTATATGGGTCGGGGTTTAGAGAATTTTGCCCCCTGATTTGTATATTAAATGATGAACCTGGCAAACCACTTGTAGAAGTGACCACCAGTCCCGGAACTCTTCCTTGCAATGCGGATAAGGGATTTAAAACAGGTTGCTCACTGATTTCTTCTGATGTTACCTTTGTCACACTTCCTGTATTGAATCTTCTTGTGGTATTTCCATAAGCAATAAGAACTGTTTCATCCAATATTGCAATTGAAGTGTGTAATCTAATCACTACATAAGTTCTCCCTTGTATTGGTATCACTATTGATTGATAGCCGATATTGGTAACGCGCAAAACATCATTTATTTTTAAATTGCTAAATCCGAATTCTCCTTTAGAATCTGTAGCCATAGCCATTTCGGTACCTTCCACTGCCACGGTTGCTCCAACAACAGGTTCACTTTCCTCGTTGATTACCTTTCCTGTTACATCTATGCCTGCTTTGCCAGGAAGGGAATTGGTTTGATCCAGCCTGTCCTTGATAATAATATGCTTGTCTTCAATAATAAATGTAAGCGGCTGATTAGTAAAACAAATATTAAGTGCCTGATTTAGTGGGGCATCTTTAAGATTAATGCTAACAGGATTAGATTTATTGATTTGCTCTCTTGTATAAACAAAAGTATATCCTGTTTGCTTCCTGATTTCTTTAAAAGCTTTTTCAAGCGAAACTTGTTTTAATGAAATCGTAATTGTCTGTGAATAGGATCGGGTTCCTATAAGAAAGCAAGCAATTATGGTTAGCAGAATAGTCTTCATTGGGACAAAGGTTTTTGCAAAATTTCCGATGATCCGAACAGACGAATACAAAACTTTAAATTCCATAGCTTTGTGGAGTTTGGGTTAATTAATAAAGCAGTCATTGCCGATTGTATTTTCAGGGTTAACCCGAACATTTGCCGGGTTCTGCTCTAACAGAATCCGGTTTTTGTTGCGTTAACTTATTTTCGTCTAACCATCAGGGTAATACATAAATAATTTTATTTTCGGTTTTAAAATGAATCTGGCCTGTTTCTTCAAGGATATGTAGTAATCTTAAAACGGGGTCATTACGGGAAATTGTTGCGTTGAAATGCTGGGTATTTGTAGTCTCGTATTTTACATCTACATCATACCATCTTGCTACTTGCCTCATTATGGATTGGATTTCCGCATCGTGAAAAATGAATTGTCCATTTTTCCATCCGGTCACCTGATCTGTGTCCACACTGTTAACTAAAACAATTTTTGATGAAATTATTCTGCCTTGCTGGCCGGGTGTTAGATTTTGCTGATTATTTCCTTTTGTAATTTGCACGCTACCTTCCAGTAAGGTAACGTCTTTTGACTTTTCATTTTCATAAGCCATAACATTAAAATGCGTCCCTAAAACTTTTACTTCGCTGCTATCCGTAAGTTTTACTTTAAAGGGTTTGGTTTTATCTTTTGATATTTCAAAGTAGCCTTCACCTTTTAACTCCACAATTCTTTCAAAGGTTGCAAATGAAGTTGGATATTTAAGCGATGATGCAGCATTTAACCATACAAGGCTTCCATCAGGTAATTGTATTTTATATTGCCCGCCTTTAGGAGTGGTAAGCGTATTGTAGTTAGCTTCACTATTACTGTTCCCACTATCATTGTAAAGAATTTCTCCGTCTTTAGATTTATTAATGATAGTTCCATTATCACCTTTTATTAATCCGTTCGGTGCGCTAACCAAATCAATAACACTTCCATTGCTCAATGTCAAAGTAGCTTTATTACCGCCCGGCTGAATTTCTGTTTGATTTATTTTTGCTATTGATGCATCTTTACTTTGTTTGCTATTTATTATTTTATAAATTCCAAAAGCTGCAATTAATAAAATTACAGATGCAGCAACACTATAAAACCATTTATTTGTTTTTAAATTTTTGTGCTCCGGAGTAAATTCAATTTTTTTCTTTATAGACTTTAATGATTTTTCAGTATTTACTTTATCCATCCATTCAAGGTTGGCTTCAATATTTTTTTCATCAGTAAGCTCTTCAAATAAAAGCATATTCTCATCACTCGACTCTACCCAAGCGTCAAGTTCATCATGCTCTGTTTCCGTAAGAGTATGTCTGATAAAACCTGCTATCAAGTAAGCAACACGACTTGCTTTTTCATCCATATCGCTGTAAGGATTTTCTTTCATGGTATTAAGTTAAGCCATCTGATAATAATAAGAAGGGCAGAATGTAAAAAAAGGACTATTAAAAAACCAGAAAAATTTTAAATGCAAAAATAAAGCAGCCACAACATAGGCTTTATAAAAACTTTTTTAAGCGCTTTAAGCCCTTGCATTTTTTGGGTTTTGATGGTGCTGGGATGCAAGTTAAGCTCCCTGGAGATTTGGCCCGTACTTTTGCCTTCAAGATAATGCATGATAATGACCCTGCGGGCACCAGGTGATAAATCTTTAAGGGCAGAGTGTACAATCCGGTAAACTTCACTGCGTACCATATTATCAAAGGGAGAATCTGTGGCGATTTCTGGTCTGAGGTCTTTGTAGATTTTATCTCTTTTCTGCTCACTTAAAATTGTAGTAACACTATCCCTATGTACAATTTTATACAAGTAAGCTTTTATGCCTGTGTAGCTGTTCAGTTTATAATGCATTCGCCACGCTTTTACAAATGCGTCGGAAGCTATCTCCTCTGCTATAGGGCGGCTTCGAGTTAATTGAAAGGAGTAGTGTGCAAGTGCTGGATAAAACTCATGATAAAAGTAAGATAATGATTTTTCATAGCCTTGGTTAAAGCCAATAGCCTGTTCTTCATTTATTTCGATATGATTTCCAGTATTCAGCATCGCAGGCAATCGTAAGACTTTAAAAAAGACAATCCAAAATAAACAGGTTGTCCTTTTACCTAAATTGGTTGTCTTTTATTATATTTGGTAAAAATTTTAAGTGTATGGAAGAATCAAAAAGGAGTTATGATGATGTTGAAATATTAGAAGAAAGCCATCATGGAAGAAATGCCCAAAGAATAAGAATCTATTTCGGTATAAAACAGGAAACACTAGCCAAGGACTTAGACATTTCACAGACACAGCTTTCAGTACTTGAACATCAGGATGTGATTGAAGAACCAATGCTTACAAAGCTGGCACATGCATTGGGTGTTAGCCCAGAATTAATTAAGAAATTTGATGTTGCTAAAGCAATATATAATATTAATAATTACAGAGACACTACGATTAATGGTTCTAATAGTGGAAGCGGCACAGCTCATCAGAATATTAATCCGCTAGATAAAGTTGTGGAGTTGTATGAAAGACTATTGAAAAGTGAACGCGAGAAACTTGAGTTGTATATTAATCATAATAAACAGACAAATTAAATCTTAATGCAATGGAAATTGAATCTAAATTTTTAGAGAGCAATCAACATGTTGGACTAAAAATCGGTAGTGTCCGTCGATTGGTTGGAATTACTCAACAGGAGTTAGCTGAGAGGCTTAAAGTAACTAAGCAAGCTATATCCAAACTCGAACAAACAGAGAATGTTGATGATGAAAGATTAAGCAAGGTTGCTATGGCGTTAGGTGTAAGTGTAGAAGGACTTAAGAATTTCAATACTGAAAATGTCTTATATTATACTAATAATTTTTACGAAAATTGTGGAGTATCAGCAACAAATGGAGGCGTCATAGGAACTGGTAAAATTGAAACTGTAAACGCTTTCCCTGAGCATATGATGAAGCTTTTTGAAGAATTGATAAAAATGGAAAGGGAAAAGTTTAGAGAAGCAACTTCTGATAAAAAACGAGGAACTAAGAAATGATGCAGAATATTAGGACTAAAATTGCACAAAAACCCTATCAAGTGTGAGTGACATAAACAAGCCATCTGCAGGTGATTATTCTTATGCTGTAGCAAAAGGCGGGATTGGAGCAATCCCAATTGTTGGTTCATTAGCATCTGAACTTCTAGGACTATTAGTAACACCGCCACTAGAAAAAAGAAGACGAAAATTACTGACTGAGATTGGTGGAAAACTTAAAGAACTTGAAGAAAAAGGAGCAATTGATTTATCAACTCTTGCAAGCAACGTCCAATTTATAGACACAGTTTTGGTTGCAACGACCAATGCATTAAAGACTAGCGACGAAGAGAAACTCAAATCTTTTCAAAATGTGATATTGAATACTGCGCTTGGACAATCGCCAGACAAAACCAAAGGACAAATATTTTTAAATCTGCTTGATAAATTTACTGTTTGGCATATTAAAATTCTGCACTTTATTGACAACCCACCAAAATGGTTTGAGAGCGTTGGACAAACCACGCCAAGTTTTATGATGGGAAGCCTTTCAAGTGTTTTAATAAATACGTTCCCCGATTTGAGTGGGCAGCAAGATTTACTAGATATCATCTGGCAAGATTTACATGACAATGGATTTCATAATACAGGGGGACTTATGACAACTATGACTGGCAATGGCCTACTAGTAAAAAGGACTACTCAACTAGGGCAAGAATTTTTAAACTTCATATCGTCACCAAAAGAATAACAGAAAGCAACTACACACAAGCGTTTTGGCGTCAGTGGGGCAGACATGCTTTTCGTCATCTTTTGTTCCGCCTGCCTCCGCAGAATTGCTGAGGGGCTGAAATTACTTTTATCGGCAATTGTATAGTAATTATAATATCTTGATTCTTTAGTTCTTTATTGGGTTTCGGG
The DNA here is from genome assembly GCA_028876495.1 of Bacteroidota bacterium. GTDB lineage: Bacteria > Bacteroidota > Bacteroidia > Chitinophagales > Chitinophagaceae > Ginsengibacter. The sequence continues at coordinate 148,021 of JAGWRO010000038.1, read as the reverse complement.
CTCAAGAATATAAATCCCCTCTTGTCTACCATATTCAGTCGTGGCTGGACTTTATAAAATTAGCTGTAGTTCTTATTTTCAACTTTTGAAATTTTATGATGAGGTTGCGGTTCCTATAGGGAAATAATTTTCAAGCTTACAGTAAATGAAGAAATAATCGGGATTTCTGTTTTTATTTCATTAAAGGAAAGTATTTAATGTGGAAATAATGATTGCGTTTATTCATAATTGTTATGCTCCTTTAGTTAGAGACTAAATTATAATTCGGATAGGAATCGTTTCGGACGGAATCATCATCACCTTAACCGTCAATTAAACAAGAACATCAGCAAACCAGCTTTATAGAAATTCACTATTATAATAACTTATCCACAGCTTGCTAAAAAATGTTGCTAATTTTTTTGGCAAATTAAAATATGACTTGTTATATTTGGACAATTCTTGTCAAGAAACTTAAATGTCTATGCAAAAAGTTGAAACATTTGGAGAAATGCTCAGAAAGTTGAGAGAGGAAAGCGACATGCCTCTTAGAAAACTTGCGGCACAACTTGACCTTGACCAGTCAACACTCAGCAAGATTGAAAGAAATGAGAGAAGTGCAAACTCAGACTTAATTGAGAAAATTGCCAAAATTTTTAAAATAAACAAAAAGGATTTACAAGTAAATTTTCTAAGCGATAAAGTCGCTTATGAATTACTTGAAGAAGAATTTGGAGTTGAAGCATTGCAGGTTGCAGAAGAAAAAATTAAGTATTTAAGAAAAACAAACGGCAAAGTTTAATGGCATATAATGTAACAACAACAAAAGAAGAATGTTTTGAGCAACTGAAAGCACTTATCATTGCTTTTGAGAAGGAGTATGCCATTTACAAAACTCCAAAATACAGTGAAGCACAATTAAGAATTGATTTTCTAAATCCACTACTAAAAACATTTGGCTGGGATGTGGACAATGAAGAAACTAAATCACAATTTCTTCGTGATGTAATACAGGAAGAAAGCATTGATGTAGAGATAGAAGATTCGGTTACAAAAAAGAATCCCGACTATACTCTAAGAATTCAAGGCACCAGAAAGTTTTTTGTTGAAGCAAAAAAAGTTTCAATAGACCTTGACAAATCAAACAAGCCAGCATTTCAAATAAGGAGATACGGATGGAATGCCAATCTTGGGATTTCTATTCTTACAAACTTTGAAACATTATCAGTTTACGATTGCCGACACAAACCAAATGCAGAAGATGACGCAAGTGTTGCAAGGTATAAGTCATTTGTATTCTCAGAATATCTTTCAAAGTTTGACGAACTATATCAGCTACTTTCTTTTCAATCGGTCGCATCAGGTTATATTGATGAATACTTTGCAGTAACTCAAAAAGAGACAACAACATTTGACGATTACTTTTTAAAGCAGATTGAAAATTGGCGGCAGAGTTTGGCAAGTGATGTTATTGCAAACAATGAAGGTTTCAATAATGAGGATATAAACTTTCTAATTCAGCGATTATTAAACAGAATTGTATTTCTAAGAATTTGTGAAGACAGAGAAATAGAAAAGTTTGAGACACTCAAACACATCAGGAACTATGATGAGCTCAAACAACTTTTTATTTCCTCAGATAAGAAATACAACTCAGGACTATTTGATTTTATTGAAGACAATTTTTCGTTAAACATCAATCTCAAATCAGAAATTCTAATTGAAATTTTCAACGAACTTTATTACCCACAAAGTCCCTATGATTTTTCTGTAGTTGACCCGACAATACTTAGCCAGATTTACGAAAGATATTTAGGAAGTAAGATTGCAATTGTAAACGACAGACAAATTTCAATTGTTGAAGAACCAGAAGTAGCAGCATCAAGTGGTGTTATACCAACACCGAAATTGATAGTTCAGAACATCGTCAAAGAAACTCTTGTACCATTATTTTCAGGAAAGAATCTTGAACAAATGCAGCAATTAAAGCTTGCAGATATTTGTTGCGGTTCAGGAACATTTCTTATTTCAATTTATGATTTCATCTTTGAGAAAATTACTTTGGAATTTGTTGCGACTGGCGTAAATGACAGTGAAATAATCAACCAGGTATTTGACGGTTCATATCATCTTACATTAAAAGCAAAACATCAAATTCTCACTTCAAATATTTTTGGTGTTGACATAAATCCTTATGCAGTTGAAGTAAGTAAATTCAGTTTGCTATTGAAATTGTTAGAAGGAGAAAACTCAGGTTCAATTGAAAACTATCTTGCCAAACACAAGCAAAAAGTTTTACCAAGTTTAGATGACAATATTAAATGTGGTAATTCACTTGTTGATGATTCCTATTTTCAATTTCAACCAGAAGCCATTGAGAATGATGAATTGCTTTTCAAACTCAAACCATTCAACTGGAAAGAAGAATTTAATTTCTTAGAACACCAAAACGGCTTTGATGCAATTGTAGGTAATCCGCCTTATGTAAGGATTCAAAACATTATTAAGTTTTCAGCAGAAGAAATAAAATTCTTTCAAAGCGATATTTCGGGTTACACAGTTGCAGAATCAGAAACCTTTGATAAATACTATCTCTTTATTCAAAGAGCAATCAGTTTGCTCAATGAAAATGGAGTGTTGGGCTACATAGTTCCTCATAAATTTTTTATTGTGAAAGGTGGGAAAGCACTTCGTACCTTCATCACTTTACATTCTTCTATTTTCAAAATCATTCATTTTGGCGTTACGCAAGTTTTCCCCAATCGCAGCACTTATACCGCTATTCTTATTCTGGACAAGAAGAAAAGAGAACAGATTTTTTTCAAACGCATAAAGAGAATTGTAGCCGAGCTAACTGCAGGTTCTATTACTTACGACAATTACAATTCTGCAGCATATAACGAACAACCGTGGCTATTTGTTTCCAAGTCATCGCAGAAGGTATTTGAGAAAGCAAAAAATCCAAACACTATTTCACTTCGTTCAATTGCGGAAATTGCAGTTGGGTTACAGACAAGTGCTGATAAGATTTACATTTTCAAGCCAGAAGAAGAAACAGAAACAACTTACCGTTTCAGATTTAAGAACACAACCTATGAAATTGAAAAGGCAATTTGCAAACCTTGTTTGTATGACCGTTCATTTAGTTTGTTTGATACGGTAAAGCCAAATGCTCAAATGATTTTTCCATACAATATTCAAGAAGATAAAGCAGAAGTTTTTTCAGAAGAGTATTTTCAGGAAAACTTTCCTTTGACCTGGACTTACTTAAATAATTTCAAAGAAGAACTTTCCAAACGCAGTATAAACGGAAGCAAAGAGCCTAAGTGGTATCAATTCGGAAGGTCACAAAGTTTGACACGGTTTCATGATACCAAAAAACTGATTTGGTCAGTGCTTTCGACAAAGTCTGGTTATGTGTTTGACGAAAACAATTTGCAATTTACTGGAGGTGGAAATGGACCTTATTATTCCCTATTTACAAGTTCCAACTATTCGCTTTACTACATCTTAGGAATTCTTTCGCATCCGCTTTTTGAAGCAATGGTAAAGTCTGGTGCTAGCGAATTCAGAGGAGCATACTATTCACACGGGAAACAGTTTATTGAGAATCTACCCATTAGAAAAATTGACTTTACAAATGCAGCAGAAACAAGACTGCACAATGAAATCGTAAAGACGGTAAAGAGTTTAATTGCTACCAAAGCAACGTACAACGGAAATTACATTACTGCTAAAAAGAAAGTGATGGAACACAAAATGAATTTGCTTTTCACTTCTCTAATTGAGCAAGTCAATTCCCTTTACGGCATTACAAACGAAGAATTGAACATAGTGCTTAATGATGAAGAATTAAACAACGAACTAAACGAAGATTAAAATGGCAACAGAAATAATTGAGAACATTGATTCAAAAAAACTTCGTGGTGGTTATTACACACCACAAGCCATTACAGATTTTATCTGCAAGTGGGCTATAACAAAACCAACTCAAAAAGTTTTAGAGCCAAGTTGTGGTGATGGGAATTTTATTGAATCAGCCATTCGCAGATTTAAAGAATTGGGAGTTCCAGACAGCAAGTTGTTTGGGCTTATAAAAGGAATTGAGTTGATTGAAGATGAAGCAGAGAAATCGAAAGACAGAGCGGCAAAATATGGTTTGAATTCAACAACTATTCTCAATGCTGATTTCTTTGATTACATATCCAACGCAAATGGAGAAGCACATTTTGATGTAGTCATTGGGAATCCTCCATTCATTCGTTATCAAAGCTTCCCGGAAGAACATCGTGAAGTGGCTTTCAAGATGATGCAAGAAATGAACTTGCATCCAAACAAACTCACAAATATCTGGGTTCCGTTCCTAGTTATTTCAGCAAGCAAGTTGAATCGTTTTGGAAAGTTGGCAATGGTAATTCCAGCAGAACTATTTCAAGTAAAGTATGCAGCGGAAACAAGAGTTTTTCTTTCAAAGTTTTTTTCCAGAATCACAATTGTAACATTTAAGAAACTTGTCTTTGCTGACATTCAACAGGAAATTGTTTTACTTCTTTGTGAAAAAGATGTAACCACGAACAAAGGAATCAGAGTTCTTGAAATGAATAATCTTAGTGAACTTAATTCTATTGAAATTGATAAGGTTCAGAAAGCAGATGTAAAAGTTCTTGAACATTCAACAGAGAAGTGGACGAAATATTTTTTAGATGAAAACGAAATTCAACTTCTCAGAAAAATAAAGACCGATGCCAGAATAAAACCATGTTCTGACATAATGGAAGTTGATGTTGGAATTGTAACAGGACGGAATGAATTCTTTATGCTTAGTAAAGAACTTGTTTCAAAATGGAAACTCAAAGGACATACAACGAAAGTAGTTAGCAAGTCAAATCATTTCAAGGGTATCGTTTACAGCAATGCAGATTTTGAAACGAATGTTGAAGAAAATAATCCTGTTCAACTTTTCTTACCAGAAAACAAAGCGTATTCTTTACTTCCCAAAGTGTGTCGTGAATACATTGCTTACGGAGAGGAAATGGATTTTCATTCTGGTTACAAATGCAGAATCCGTAAGAACTGGTTTATCACTCCTTCGTTGTGGTCTCCCGATGCTTTTGTTTTAAGACAAGTTGGAGATTATCCGAAACTTATTTTAAACAAGACAAACGCATCTTCAACAGATACAATTCACAGAGTTCGTTTTAAAACAAAAGTGAAACCTGAAAATATTGCACTCTCTTATCTCAACTCTCTAACTTTTGCTTTTTCAGAAATTTTGGGAAGAAGTTATGGGGGCGGTGTGCTGACATTTGAACCAACAGAGATTGAAGAAATTCCTTTACCGCTTTTATCACAAGATAAAATTGATTTCAAAAAAATTGATGCACTCATTCGCCAACGAAAAATTGAAGAGGTACTTGACATCATTGACAAAGAATTATTAATCAAACAACTCAAATTTTCCGAATCTGAAGTGAAAATGCTGAGAGGCATTTGGAAAAAGCTTTCGGGAAGAAGAATGAATAGAAGTAAATAGTGAAATTTTATTTTACAATGGAAACATCAACAACGGAAAAGCAAAAGACAACAAATGTTGTAAGCAATGAAATTGCACCGACAACAGGAATAACTCTGAATATTCTTGAAATCATTCCTTCCAAAGAAACGGCATTGATTTATTCAATTCCCTTTCGGGATTATGTTATAAAGGAATATCGTAGCAAATTCAAGCAGCACTACTTTCATCGTAATGGAAATACGATTTATGCTTGGAGTTTAGTTCTTGAACCTGAACTTACACTACCTAATGAATTTCAACCCGAGCAAATCAATCGCATAGACCATACACTTACATTCAATAAAATTTTAGAATCGGCTCTTGAATACTTGTTCAAGTCAAAGGGCAGAGATATTTACAAACCAAAATACGGTTCTGCCTACGAATTAAAATTGCCGCAAGGCGTAAAGGACTTCCAAGGTTTACGGGTGATTCCGATTTTAAATTTTGCAGTGCATCCTCTTTACAGCGTTCAGGATAAAAAGCAGATTGCAGCGTTGTCATTACGTTATTCAACAAAATTTGAGTTTACAATTTCAGAAACAGAAATTAAGAAACGAAACATTGATACAAGAGATTGGTTCAGAAATGCAAAAAGAGAAATTACGGCTTCAAGAGATAATGCTAAGAAGTTCCTCTCTGCAATCGGACAGAAATCAGCGTTTGATTCTCATATAAACTCTTTGAATTCCGATGCAAATACTTACAAACAGTTTATCTCTTTTGTAAAACACTTTAAAGGGCAAATAATAAAACTGCTTTTCATGCCTGACGACTTGACCATTTCAGATTTTCTTTTCCATCACATTCCAAACTCAAATTTCAAAGAAGATACAGTTACAAAACCAAAATATTATTTCTATCAGGATAGAAATGGTTTCGGAAAGTATACTCAGGTTCTTTTGGCGGAATTAAAGCCATACACTTATGATTACTTCAATAACAGGGAATCAAAAATTGTTGTAATAACTAAAGATGCTTACGAAGGCACGACAGAAACCTTTATTAAAAAGGTTGAGGAAAGATTGAAAACAGTTTTTCATTTGACAAGACTTCAAATTGATTATTTGAAAGTTGAAGCCAATAAAAGCACTTATTCTTCTGTGGTTGACCAAAACGATTGCAGTAAATATGATTTGGCCGTTGTTGTTGTTTCAGCATCGGACAAATCAATTTCTAAAGACAAGTCCCCTTACTTTTTAACGAAAGCAAAACTTATCAATGAGAAAGTTCCAACTCAGGAATTGACTATTGAAGTGATGAAGAAGCAAGACAATTTAATTTATGATGCAGTCGCTTTGAATATGTATTCAAAAATGGGTGGCACAGCATGGACAGTTGAACAAGTTCCAAAAGCAAAAGCAGAAATTATTATCGGAATAAGTTCAACCGTGAACATCTATAAAGACAGAATTATTGGGTTCGCAAATATTTTTGATTACAATGGCAATTACCTTATTGGAGATTGCAGCACTGTTAGCAGCTCTGAAACTTATGCTGACAATTTAGAAAAGCATTTGACGGAAGCGATAAAGAATATCATTCAGTCAAAACGCTTACAACCAAAAGACCCGATTCGTTTAATCTTTCACTTAACAAAAGAAGCAGGCAAGGAACATGAATTGAAAGCAATTGAAAAATCGCTTTCAAAATTCAAGGACTACGATATTCAATTTGGCATTGTGCATTTGTCATACAATCATAATTACAGGTTATACAAAAACAGTGGCAATGAAACTCCTGTTCGTGGCTCATTTGTGCAACTCTCACACAGACAAGCGTTGCTACACATGGGTGCTTATACGAAGATTCCAATTTTAATTCAGATTGATAAGCGTTCAAACTTTGTTGACATATATGATGCAAGCAAACAAATCCTATACTTCTGTCATTTGTGTTACAGGAATTTCAAATATGCAAATGTTCCTGTTACAATCAAGTATCCTGCATTGATGGCAAAACTCAGAGAGGATTTGTCATTGGTTCCAAATTGGAATCCTGAATTATTGAATAAGGTAAAAGACCGTCTTTGGTTTATTTAATGACACTTAAAACCGAAATAGAAAATTTGCGAGATTCACTTTTTGCCAAAGCAAGCGAAAAGGAAAAACTTTTTTACTGTTTCGTAACTCAACAACCATACAATGGAATAATGGAAACACCAGTTGGTGATTTGGATAAAATCTGTTTTGCAGTTTTCACCAATTCTAATTCTGATGTTTCAGCAGAGGTGCAACATATAGCACCATCTGAGCCCTACAAGAATATTCACTACTCAAATAGTATCACTACGCTTATTCCTGTTTGTTTAAAATCAGAAGAAGCCAAAAACAAGTATCTCAAAAAGTATTTTGATTCTCATTCATTGGCAGAAAAACTTTTACTGACAAAGATTTTTCCTGCTGAAAACTTTCAATTTCTTTCAAATTCAAAAACGGAATTAGATAAATTGATTGATGAAACATTTTTTCATCCAAATTTTGATAATGCTGAAACCCACTTGACCTCTGCATTCTCCGAAATCACTGATATTTTAGAACTTCTTGCATTCCGCTCTGCCTACTATGAGTTACTTAAAGTCCATACAAATACCAAAGTTGAGAAACAGCTTGCTGAACTTTCCGAAGAAGTGAATAAGCTAATTTCAATAGTTACTAAACGAATCTCATTTACAATTGATCTGCTTACTTTTTTCATTTTACTATTCGCTTCTCCGATGGCTGTTTACGAATTGAATAAATACTATGACAAGTTGCAAATTGACAAACTCTCCAGTATTTGGACTTTTGTTTCTCCAATTATTACAGTTTTGATTCTAATTGGAAGAAAGCTTTTTCCGAAAATGTTTTCCTTCTACGAAGACTTCAAACACACTTTAGTAGTGTTTTGGTTTTGGTTAAGAAAAATCAGCTACAATAAGCTGATACAACTATGCAAAGTAAATAAGTATTGAATCCATTTTATGACAGCAAACACACCAAAGTCAGGTACATTTGCAAGACACACAAAGCCAATAATTGCACCATGACCGAAAGACAATAGTCGGTCTCTAATAATTAAACGCCGCAAGGCAACCACATTGGCAGGCACACAAAACCCACAGCCCAGAAGCCAACCTGCCAAAGACCTTGCCTTCTGCTCGGCTTAGGTAGCAGTCTTTAGGTTGGCACAGTTAAAAAATGCAACACTCTAATAACGGACAGATAAAATCCGTTCAGGTCCATATTTAGTGAATGCTTTTATTTCACTTCAACAATTTCGTTTTATCAAAAAAATCCCGATTACAAATCTTTTTATCCGCCTTGCAAATCTTTTTTATCGTTTCGGGTATTTTTTTTGAGATATTATTTTGGTTTTGAAGGATTAAACCTATCAATTGATGATAGAATTTTTTTTACCAAGTAAAAAGGATTTGAACATTAATATCTTTAGGCACGAATCAAATTTGAATTTATGATTAAAGCTACATATCAGGATAAAGACAGAGTAGTAGATATTCTTGCAGAATCATTTGATGATAACCAGAGTGTGAATTATATTGTTAAACAGGATAAAAAAAGAAACCAGCGAATAAGAAAGCTGATGGCTTACTCTTTTGATATTTGCTATTTATATGGAGAGGTTTTTTTAACTGATGATAAAAGTGGGTGCGCGCTGATTTTATTTCCCGATAAGAAAAAAAATAATCTTAAATCAATTTTTCTTGATATAAAATTGGTTGTCTCATGCATCGGTATCTCCAATATTAAGAAAGCAATGGTGCGTGAATCGAAGATAAAAGAACTTCAACCAAAGAAATTAATGTATTACTTATGGTTCATTGGTGTAGATCAAGATCAACAAAACAAGGGGATTGGAAGCGCTTTAATTAAGGAAGTAATTGAGGATGCTCATTCCAGACAAAGGCCTGTTTATCTCGAAACCTCAACTTTAAAGAATATTCCGTGGTACGAGAAATTTGGATTCAAAATTTATAATGAACTCAATCTTGGTTACACGTTATTTTTTATGAAGAAAGAATAAATAATTAAGCATAGATATGCTATTGTCGGGAACTCAAATGCATATTATCACATTTATTTTTGTGAGCATAGAATTAGTAATTTTTTTCTACCTCATTATCTATAAACTATCCAGGCCAGATGATAAAAATGCCTTTCTAAATTTAGTTTTAATTGCTTTATTAATCATTTATAATGTAAGCGGAGGCTTGCTTCCTGATCCAAATCTTCCTGGCTCCTTTTTTACCCAGGAAATTATTGCTTATGGTACGGGATTTATCACACCATGTTTTTTTCCTTATTATGTCTATAAAGCATTTGGGTTAGAAAAAATGAAATTTCATGTATTTAAGGGAGTGGCTTTGTGTTTACTGTTGCCTTACCTGCTTTTTGTAGCTGTATATGCGGCAACAAATAATCTTGATACCGCAAAAAATTTGTTAATCGTTCCTGTAGTATATGCCTTATGGATTATTTATTCCCTTACAAAAGCCATTAAATATAAATATGGAAATATTTTGAAAAGCAATGAATCCAAAGAAGAAGCAGCAGTACTTTTCTTTAGTATTACACCCTGGATCGGATTACCGGTTGTCGCTTATTTTGATTTGAGCCAGGATGCAGAAGCATTAATAACTAATCCGGGATTCTTACTACTGTTAGCCCTTCAGGTTAACAGGCACATAAAACAATTTAGAACAGAGCATCAAAGGCTCATTGATTCAGAACTCTGTTTATTAAACTGGAATGCCAATTTGCAGGATGAAGTAGAGAAAAGAACGAGAGAACTTGAAAGAGCCAACGAGCAAAAGGCGAATGCTTTCATCAACCTGATTCACGAAACCAAAACACCCCTTACTTTAGTAAATAATTATTTGGAAGAATACATAAATAAATATGGTTCTGTTGAAGAATTAGATATAATTAAAGGTGGAATAAATAAACTGACAAAAGACGTAACCAGCTTATTTGATATTGAAAGGTTTAAAAAAGGAATTGATGTTTACAATCATAACCAGGTAACAAATTTTAGTGAAATTCTTAAAGACAACTTACTATTATTTGAATGCTATTGCCAGAGACAAACCATAGAATGCCATAAAGAGATTGAAGAAAATGTTTTTATGAAAGCAGATCCTAACGCTATTGACAGGATAGTTAATAACCTGATAGAAAATGCCATTAAATTTTCCAATACCGGCAGTAATATCAAAATAATGTTGAGGTCTAACAATGATAAAATTTACTTCTCTGTTAGAGACATGGGCATTGGCATTCCCCCTGAACTTCAAAAGAAAATATTTGAACCCTATTATCAAATCAACCATAAAAAAACCGGATTGCAGGGCATGGGTCTTGGGTTGCCAATTGTAAAAAAGGTGGCAGACAGTTTAGGAGGACAAATAGAAATTGATAGTAATCCCGATCAATCATCCGGAACAACAATTAGTATAACACTCAACAGATATAGCTTAACAAAAAATGATATTCCGGTTGCTAATCCAATCAAAGCGAAACCTCTTAGTTATAATATCGAACATTTCGATATTACTGACGCGCCTTATCTTTCCAGCAGGCAATCAATCATATTAATAGAAGACAATGAGGCTATGCTTAAATTTCTTTCAACACGGTTGAGAAACAAATACAATGTTTTTTGCTCCTTAAATGGAGCAGAAGCGTTAAAAAAGATACATGGTTTATCACTTGTGCCGGATTTAATTCTTTCTGATATTATGATGGATAAAATGGATGGATTTGCTTTTGCGAAAGTCATTTCTGAGCAAGATGCCTATAGCCATATTCCAATTATTTTTTTATCCGCTAAATCAACTTCTACAGATAAACTTAAAGGCCTGAGATCAGGGGCAATAGATTTAATTCAAAAGCCATTTTCATTTGAAATTTTAAGCCAGAAAATTGAAACAATACTTGAAAGTATCAAAAAACAAAAAAGAGCAATTTTAGGGTTATCAATTTCAAACCTTAAGACCTTGGATAATTCAGAAACTGTGCCTGAAGTTGTAGGTTCTTCAGCTTTTGACCAAACCTGTAAAATTTATCATCTTACTACCAGGGAAATAGAAATAGTGAAACTTATTCTTAAAGGATCTACCTATAAAATGATAGGGGAAAACATATTCATATCCGAAAAGACTGTTGCCAAACACGCGGAAAATATATTTCGAAAAATAGGCGCCTCTAATAAGATTGAACTTATAAATATCCTTCGGCATAAACCAAAAGCAGATTTTCAAAAAGCAAGATAAAATACGGATTTCTACTTACAGAATTACGGTATGTAACTTATTCTTTTTATCTGGGTTAAGGTTCAAATTTGTATATGAAAATATTACTCATATTCAAATTGAGGACATGCGTGGAAGATATACCTTAGAGTGGCTGGATTCTTTGATTACTGTTTTACTCAATCCTATTAAAACTGATCTTGAGGCAATTTTGCCAGAGCAAATTATTTTTCTGAAATCTAAAATTGAGAAAGAAAAAATCGAACAACAATCATTTTTGAATAAGGAAGTCTTTAGCTTATCTGGTAAAAAGAAAATTAAGCAATTGATCAATCAGTATCATTCTTCTTTAATTATTTTGCTCAATCAGGCATTTGAAAATTATAAGAATATTACAGCTAATAAATATGGGATCAAACAACTCGCAAATGAAGTAATTACTTGTATTGATGATCTGGTCTGCTTTACTGAGTTTCGTTTTTCAATTTACTTAAGAAAGGAGAGATATGTAGCTGTTACTAATCTTTTAAGAACGAAGAAAGAGTTTAAACAAAAATTAGAAAAGATTAAAATTGAATTGGGTAAACTAAAGGATAGGCAACTAAGAGATATTGTATTTGATGTTCTCAATTCTTTCTCTGAATCAAATAAAGAAAGTAAATCCATTACTTTTCATGAATTAATATATTTTAAAGAATTATTGGACAGACTTGAAACACTGGAAATCCATAAAAACGAAAATGACATTTTTACAACTCTTGATAAATTGCTCATCGGTATGAACTTCAATAGTGAAGTATATATCAATTACGTCACACAAAAAATTGAGAGAAACGTGAATGCGTTACAAAGTATTCATGAGAAATTAGACTATTTGCAATTCAATTATAGAGAATTTAACCAGTTGTATCATAAGTCTGGTATGGCTTTGTATCATAAACAACCCGGGTTAAAAGATGAGATTGGCAATTGGTTTAAACAGGAAATATTTTATATTGAAAATCAAATCCGGTACATAAGCGTTCCGATTAGGGAGAGCGAAAAAGTTAAGAAAGAAAAGATTAAAGAAAAGCTCCAATCTAAACTATCGGTAGACCAAATGGCTCTGATTTTGCGCGCGGCCGATGATAGAAGAATCATCATAGCGAAATCATTAAGCAGTGTATTTAAAACCATTGCTCCGTATTTATCCACTCCTCAAAAGCAGGATATATCATTTGATAGCATGAGAAGTAAATCTTATTCAGCAGAAATTCGGGATAAAGAAATAGCTATACAAACTTTACAAGAGTTGATTGACAGAATAAAAGATTATTAACGAGGAGCGTAATCAGTAAACGAAGTTTCATTAGGGATTCTTATCCAGCTTCCATCCTGAATCGAACAAGGAAAGCCTTGCCCGTTGTGTCTTAGGTTTGGTAAGATCGCGATCAATAAGTTTTGCAAACGGTGTAATGTTTTTATAGACCAGCGTATATTCTACTTCTGCGCTCTTTTTGTCTTCCAGCAATTGAATACCCAAAATTTCTCCTAAATCCATATCTGCTGTTTTTACAACCTGTACATTGTATTTAGGATCAATACGAATAAGATAGGGCTTTGCCTTTTCAGTGAAATGTACAATCGGCTTTCCAACATCAATCATTTTTTGCGTTCTATCAACTGTAACTATTCCTGCTTCCTCCAACCCGGCATCCAATAAACGCTTTGCACTTTCAGGGTCGGCAGTATATACATCATATTCCAACACTTTGGGGTATTCCTTTGCTGATCTTATAACTTTTGCAGCTTCTTCCTTTTCAAGATGTACCTGGCTGCAAGAAAGAAAAAATATTGCTATTAAAAAGTAGCTAATGTTTTTCATAATAAATCCTTTAAAGATGAAGATAAAGTGATATGCTAATTTAAGATTTTTTGAGGGAATTGATGCGCTGAATTTTCTGAAAATCATTAGGGTACAGGGTACAATTTGAGGTACAACAAAAAGTTGGACTTGAAACGGCCTTCCTGAGAATGTTTCTTTGCAATCGAAACTTTGAGAAAACAAACAGAAAAGGATGCAGAGTTTTAATGAAGAACAATAAAAATAAAGATTATGCTAAAGAACATTTCATGGACAAACTATATTACCACAATCGTAATAGGTCTGGCAATATACTATTTATTTATCGGTATCAGGTATTATTCAGATGAAATAAAGGATATTCTTTCAGGCAGGAAAAAAATAAAACTTAAACCTGCTTTACACCAGGATAAAAGTCAGGCAAGTATTGATGAAACTTCAATCGAAAGAGGTACTCTTGGTTTTGAAAATACAAGTGATGAGGAATTTGATGAAACGGAACACCTGATAGAACAATTAAAGGCTGCTATTGAATATGGCGCCAGCAGGAAATTAATTCCGGAAGAATTTAAGATGAGCCTTGTAATGGTTCTAAAGCAATATCCTGCTATAAAATATTCTCCCCTGCGGCCATCTATCAATGAATTGATTTTAAGTGAATGCGACAAATTTCAGATCACTGCTTTGAATGAGAGAGAGGTTGATTTGCTGTTGCGAGAGGGTAAGTAGTGATCTGCAACGGAGTACGCTTCGCTGTTCATCCCTGTGCGTGCGGGTAATGGGGCGGATTGGAAAGCGGTGGTGAGATGGTGAAGCGTCTCCGTTTTTATTAATGCTTTTTATAAACTTTTAAAATATGTGAGTATGAAAATGTGTGTGAGAAAATTTAAAAGAGCCTTTTGCAAGAATATAAAAAAAGTTTTTGCAAGTATGATTGTATCGGCTATGACCTGCGTAGTGTATGCCCAGAACGGAATAGAAGGCATTAACGAAGCCAACACTAAAGTCCGAAGCTACTTTGCTGCCGGAACCAATCTTATGTATGCAGTAGGCGCAATACTTGGCCTTATTGGCGCCGTCAAGGTGTATCAAAAATGGAACGCAGGCGACCAGGACACCGGCAAAGTTGCAGCCGCATGGTTCGGGAGCTGTATTTTCTTAGTGGTTGTAGCCACTGTTATCCAATCATTCTTTGGAGTTTAAAAATTTAATTATGAAGGAAATGCTGAAAGAAAAGTTGTGGGCATATATCATCATCAATAACCCTGATCTGATGATAAGCCTGGAGGAAGATCATTCCGTTAGGCAGTATCTCGATACAAAAGTGAATGAGGTGATGCCGTTGGCAGAACAGCTTCTAAACGAAGGGGAACCGCATTACATAATTGCAGAGTTGTGTATCAATGCGATGACAGAAGATCTGAGGCCCTCGCGCTACCAGTACATCCGCACTCTTTTGGAGGAAGAATTTCCACAGGACTATGAACGGCTGAAAGAAAATGGAACATTAACATACGAAGTGGTGAACCTTATCGCCGTGTGTGAACAGGTTTTTAGTGATTTCGATTTTAATAAGGAAAATAAAAACAACCGGTTTTTGAAATATGCAATTATCGGGCAGGTGCATGATTACCTGGCCTGAGCCAAAAGAAAAGTGAAGAAAGAAAAAGTGTGATTATGGCATATAATGTTTCCCAAAAGCTGCACGATAACCTTCGGGCTATCCGAACAGCGTTAGATTATCAGAATGGTCCTCCGCTTACTGCGGAAGATGTCGCCAGCCTGAAAAAGTACGCAGGCTCCGGCGGCATCAAGGCAGTTTTATACCCTTACGGAACATTGGAGGAATGGCAGGCTAATGGTGCCACAAAGGAGGATTTGAAGCAGCACGGAGAAATGATGCAATTACATGACCTGCTCAAAGAAAACTACGACGATACAGCCTATAAGGAAATCATTGCGTCATTACGCAACAGTGTACTGACCGCATTTTATACGCCCGAAGTAGTACCTCAAACAATTTACAGCGTACTCGCAGCACAAGGCATTCAGCCTAAAAGATTGTACGAACCTTCAGCCGGAGCCGGTGTATTCATCAACGAAGCGGTTACAACGTTTCCTGACCTGGAACAAATTACGGCGGTGGAAAAGGACAGGCTCACCGGATTGGTGTTATCTGCCATCAACAGCACCCTTCCTGTAAAAACAACTACGCATATTACAGGCCTTGAAGAAGCACCGGTAAAAGATAATGGCACTTATGACCTGGTGGTGAGTAATATCCCCTTCGGAAATTTTTCAGTATATGATGAAGCCTTTCCAGACAAAGAAATATCCGGCAAAATACACAACTACTTTTTTGCCAAAGGACTTGATAAGCTGGCTGAAGGTGGTTTAATGGCTTTTATTACCACAGATGCTTTTTTAAATAGTCCTTCCAATCATACAGCAAGGCAATATCTTTTTGAACGTGCCAATTTCGTAAGCCTAACAGTGATGCCGGACAACCTGATGAAAGATACCGGCAATACAGAAGCGCCGAGTCATTTGTTGATCGTACAGAAGAATACAGCCAAAGGGCAGCTTTCTAATAGTGAGCAACTATTGATTAACACAGTAGAGCTTAAAAACCAGTTTGGCAGCTACCACCAAAACCTATACCTGTTTAATCATAAAGAAGTCATTATTGGTAATAAGATAATACCCGGTAAAAATCAATATGGCCAGGCACATGAAACCGTGTGGCACGATGGTGATATAAACCAGATCAGGGATGGTCTTCATGTCAACCTAAGCCATCAATTTCAAAATCGCTTCAACAATGAATCATATCAGAAAGCACAAACGGTACTATTGCCCGTTCCTGAAAATGAGGGCAAAAAACTAACGTACCTGACGATGCCCGAAAACACAACGGAGAGTACATCAGTACAACTGGGATTATTTGATACAGCCCCGGCGGAGCAGATCAACCGGGCAATAGCATATATCAATCCACTCGATGAAACGGTTGTGCAAAAAGCATCAGCACGCATCATCGGCACGATACGCACAACCGACAAGCCAAGTCATGAGAATGTTGTATTGCTTACCGCAAAGCAACACAAAAGCAATCGTTTTTTATATAAGCTGTATTCTAATGTCAAAGAAGTAGATCATCTGTCCGCAAATTGGATGGATGCCCGCTTATTGGGCCATGAGCTGACAGGTATTTCCAATTACCTTAAACAGTTTGATCACAGTTTCAGTTACGAGGGCGACCAAACGCTGGAAGGTTTTTTTCGGTTTGAACAAAAAGTGCCGCTTCCTTTCATCGGGCTGAAGCCTTACTACCAGGAAGGTACGTTAGTGGTACACATGGGTAATGTCGGCACAATTGGCAACCCCGATCCCGAATACAAGCAAGCCGTATTCCAGCCCCTGGGTCTTCAGGGAAATATTCATTTCTACGAAAACTATGCGGCGCTTCGTGATGCTTATCTCGAATTAGCAGCTAAAGAAGTATCAGGGGAAACAATCAGCAATGCAGACAGGGATCAGCTCAACAACAATTACGAATATTTTATTGTTGATTATGGCCTTTTGAACAGCCCTGATAACCGCAGGCGTATTCTGGAAGATACCGCCTTTGGCGTTATTGCATTATCCTCGCTTGAACGCAGGGACGGCGAACGGTTTGTCAAAGCAGATATACTAACTCATTCCATTAATCAGGTTAAGGAGCGGTTTATAACAGATGATCCCATTGAAGCCCTTGCTCATAGCCTCAACGATACAGGAAAAGTAGATACGGGCTTCATCAGTGCAGCAATGGGGTTAGATGAAAACGAAGTCATCAATCGCCTCGGCAATCATGTGTACCTGAACCCCGTCAGCAATGAATGGGAAACAGCAGACCGGTATTTGAGCGGTAATGTAGTTGAAAAACTGCGCCAGATAGAACACCTGTATGGCCAGTTCACGGATAACCTGCAATATAAAAGAAGTGCGGAAGCCATTGCAAAGGTGCAGCCGGAGCGTATTCCCTTTGAATTACTGGATTTTAATTTAGGAGAACGCTGGATACCCAATTCTTACTACGAGCGATTTGCTACTTCCCTGTTCGAGCTGGACACCACCATCAATTATTTTCCATCGCTGGATGCCTTCAAGGTAAATACCGGAATGAATATCAAAGTATCAAGAGAGTTCGCTGTTACACCCAAAAGCGGACGTACCACTTACGGATACGCTTTGCTGGAACATGCACTGGAGAATACGACACCTTTCTTTACCTATGAGGTATCCGTTGGAGATGGCAAAACTATTCGTCTGCCTGATAACGAAGCTATACAACTGGCACACCAAAAGATCGAGCAGATAAGAAGTGGATTTATTAACTGGCTGAATGAACTGCCTGATGCTGAGAAAAAGAACTTAGAGAACCTATATAATGATACTTTCAATTGCTATGTACTACGTGAGTTCGACGGCAACCATCTCAATTTTCCCGGCCTGGATAAAAAAGCATTGGGCATCGAGGATTTATACAGCTCACAAAAGAATGCAGCCTGGAGAATCATACAGAACCGGGGAGCATTGGTTGATCACGAGGTAGGATTGGGTAAAACACTTACCATGATCGTCTCCGCACAGGAGATGAAAAGATTAGGTATCGTGCATAAGCCTGTGATTGTAGCACTGAAGGCTAACGTCAACCAGATAGCAGAAACCTATAAAAAAGCCTATCCTAAAGCTCGCATACTGTTTCCAGGACAAAATGATTTTACACCTGCTCAACGGTTAAGGCTTTTTCATGAAATAAAGAATAACAACTGGGATTGCATCATACTTACACACGACCAGTTCGGAAAAATACCGCAGTCACCGGAGATACAAAGAGAGATATTTCAAACAGAATTGGACAATGTAGAGCGTGACCTGGAAACCGTCAGGGATCTTGGTGGTGACATCTCTAAGAAAATGCTCAAAGGGCTGGAAATACGAAAGAATAACCTGGAGGGAAAGCTGAAAGCAATCCTTAAAGATATTGAAGAAAAGAAAGACACAGGTATCAATTTCAAAGAAATGGGCATTGACCATTTGTTTGTGGACGAGTCACATAAGTACAAGAATCTCACTTTCACTACCCGTCATAACAGGGTCGCTGGCCTGGGCAATACAGAAGGTAGCCAGAAAGCACTGAATATGCTCTTTGCAGTACGTGAACTGCAAAGCCGGTTTAACAGTGATCTATGTGTAACCTTCCTTTCCGGTACGCCCATATCCAACAGCCTTACAGAAATGTATCTATTGTTTAAATACCTGCGTCCGAAAGAAATGGAACGCCAGCATATTGAAAACTTTGATGGTTGGGCAGCCGTGTTCGCTCGTAAAACAACAGACTTTGAGTTTTCAGTCACCAATGAGATTATTGCCAAAGAACGTTTCAGGCATTTCATTAAAGTACCGGAGTTGGCTTTGTTTTATAACGAGATCACCGATTACAAAACAGCAAAGCATATTAACCTTGATAAGCCGGAATTGAATGAAACGCTTGTAAACATAAAGCCAACGCCTGAACAAAGTGAGTTCATTAAAAACCTGATGCAATTCGCTAAAACAGGTAATGGCGAATTAATTGGTCGTGGGAGGTTGACGCCGGAGGAAGATAAAGGCAGAATGTTGATCGCAACCAACTACGCAAAGAAAATGTCGGCAGATATGCGGTTGATCAATGAGTGGAAGTATAGTGATCATCCTGATAACAAAGTAAATGTCAGTGCCCGGAAGATTGCAGAGATCTATAAAGAAACTACTGAGCATAACGGTACGCAGATAGTCTTCTCAGATATTGGTACACCCAAACCCGCTGAATTTAATATCTATGATGCGGTTAAAGAAAAGCTGATCAGGGATTTTAATATCCCCGAACGGGAAATCACTTTTATTCATGACTGGACAGATACCAAAAAGCCCGAACTGTTCCGTAAAATGAACAGAGGTGAGATACGCATTTTATTGGGCAGCACAGAGAAAGCCGGAACCGGGCTGAATGTGCAGCAACGTGTAGTGGCAATGCACCACCTTGATATTCCGTGGAAGCCTTCGGAGCTGGAGCAACGCAATGGCCGTGGCGCACGCCAGGGAAATCTTATTGCCAAAGAATATTACGGCAACAAAGTGCAGAATTATATATACGCCGTAGAACAGTCACTTGATAATTACAAATTCAACCTTCTGAAGAATAAGCAGACGTTCATTTCGCAAATGAAAAATTGTGAGTTGAATGTGCGCACTATTGATGAGGGTGCAATTGATGAAAAGAGCGGAATGAATTTCTCTGAATACATCGCCATTCTGTCCGGCGACACTTCGTTACTGGAAAAATCCAAACTGGAAAAGAAAATAGCGGTAATGGAAAGCCTGAAAGTATCTCACTTCAGGGAAATCGCACGCAATAAATACCAATTGGAAAATCTGCAAAACGAACAGGCATCCACCGTTAAAACGCTCGATAAACTTGCAGCAGATGAAAAAGTGTACAAGGCCGGCCTTCAACTGGATAAGGATGGTATAAAAGTTAACCCTATCAAACTGGATAATATTAGTTCAACGGACAGTGAAGCGATTGGCAAACACATCATCAAGCTGTACCAGGACTGGAAGCCTGCTGTTGCAGATGAGCATACTGCGCAGATAGGTACACTCTATGGCTTCAGCCTGTATATCCGCAGGCTGCAGGAAGCCTATGAGGAAAACGGAATTTTTGAATACCGCTACTCCAATAGCTTTTATGCGCAACGAAGCAGTGATGGTATTAAGTACACCTACAACAACGGGCTTCCGAATACAGACAATCCTAAACTGGCAGCAAGGCATTTCCTCAATGCGATTGACAGGGTGGAAACCCTGAAAGAAAAGTATGAGCATACATTATCGGAACTGAATACAGCAATACCGAAACTGGAGCAGCTTACTACAAAATCTTTTTTGCATGAGACAGAACTACAGCAAATGAAAAATGAACTGGCTAACCTGGAAAGACAGATAGCCATCAAGATACAGGAAAACCAGTTGAAACAGCAACAGGTTCAGAGCAGCGAACCGGAAGAAGTTATTGAAACACCGGTTATTCAACTGGCCGAAAAAGTAAACGGTCACGTTGCTGCAAAGGAAGTAATACTGGCCACCCAACAGGTGGCAGAACGACCACGCAGCAGGATGCGGTTATAAAACAGCCTCCCCAACCCCTCCAAAGGAGGGGCTTTGGAAAGGCCTGTAATTAAAAATTATATTATGAACAGTGTTTATCAAATCAACAAAGGAATTAACCAGAGCATCGAGTTCAAAGGCTTGAAAGCTCAATACATCTGGTATCTGGGTGGCGGTGTAGTTGCGCTGATGATTGTTTTTGCAGTAATGTATATCATCGGCTTGCCTACTTTTTTGTGTGTTGGAATTATTCTTGGTGCGGGGGCATTTCTTGTAATGAAGATTTATCGCATGAGTAACAAGTATGGCGAACATGGTATGATGAAAGCCTTTGCCCGCAAGCAAATTCCAAAGCTGATCAAATCCAGAAGCAGGAAAATTTTTTACCCCCGACTCAAAAAGGGGAGTGAAGTCAAATAGATAAGATTTTTAAACAAGGTAAACAAAGTGGGATGGAAAAAGTGTTAGATGATATTTTACCAATAATGGATGTGGAACATGACTGTATCCTCAGTAAACAAGGTGATGTTACCATCGTCTTTAAGGCAGACCTTCCGGAGATATTTACTCTTTCCGACCAGGAATATGAAGCCTTTCACCAGGCATGGATAAAGGCAATAAAATTGCTGCCAAAATTTTGTGTCTTTCATAAGCAGGACTGGTTTCTGCAAAGCAGTCACAAACCGGACTTCTCGAAATCTTCCTCGTCGGTAGCCAGTGAAGATACCAGCTTCCTAAGCCGGACAAGTGAACGTTTTTTTAATGAGCGCCCGTTTCTTGCTCATAGCTGTTACATCATGCTTGCTAAAAAGCCCGAAGGACGGAAAACAGCCAGCTCCCTGGTTTCAAGCCTGTTGCGTAAATCTATCGTGTCTGAAGAAACATTAAAGCCACAAATGTTACAGGACTTCCTTGATAGCGCGGGGCAATTTAAACGGATCATGGATGACAGCGGTTTTGTAAAACTGACAAGGTTAAGAGAAGATCAACTTCTAAGCCATAGCAGACGAGTGGGCTTAATAGAGCAGTACTGTTGTCTTTCAGGTGGCAATCCCAACCTTCTGATGGAAGATATCAGCTTTGAGGAAGGACTGCGCGTGGGTGATAAATATTGTCAATTATTCACGCTGGGAGATGCAGTAGATCTACCTGCCTTGTGCGGCAGCCGTATCAACTACGATAGGTATAGTACCGATAAAACAAAGTTCAGCATTGGGTTTGCTTCTACATTAGGACAGCTTTTACCCTGCAATCATATTTACAACCAATACATTTTTATTGAAGATGCGCAAAAGACCATACAAAAATTAGAATCAAAGAGGCTGCGCCTCCAATCCCTTTCAGCTTATAGCCGGGAGAATTTAATTGCCAGGGACGCTACTAATGATTTCCTGAATGAAGCCATCAGTCAGCAACGGCTTCCTGTAAAAGCTCATTTCAATGTATTGGTATGGACAGATGATAAAGAGGAACTCAAAGACCTGAAGAACATGGTTTCCTCTGCACTGGCACAGATGGATGCAGTAGCTAAACAGGAAACAATCGGCGCTCCGCAAATATTCTGGGCGGGTATTCCTGGTAATGCAGCAGACTTTCCCATGAATGAAACCTTTGATACGTTCGCAGAAAAGGCAACCTGCTTCCTTAACCTGGAAACCGGTTATCGTTCCTCATTAAGCCCGGTAGGTATTCGTATGGGCGACCGTCTCACAGGCAAACCTGTTCATGTGGATATTAGCGATGAACCCATGAACATGGGTATCTGCACCAACAGGAACAAATTTATTCTTGGGCCATCCGGTAGCGGAAAATCATTTTTCACCAACCACATGGTGCGTAGTTATTATGAGCAAGGTACGCACATCGTGTTGGTGGATGTGGGGCATAGCTATAAGGGCTTATGCGATATGGTAAAGGGCTATTATTTCACGTATAGCGAAGACAATCCAATCCGCTTTAATCCTTTTTATATAGGTGAGGGTGACAGCCTCGATACCGAAAAGAAAGAAAGCATTAAAACGCTGCTACTTGCACTTTGGAAAAAAGACGATGAGGAGTTTAAGCGTAGTGAATATGTAGCATTATCCAATGCAATTAGCGGTTACTATGGTTCCCTTAATCCCCCAAAGGGAGAGAATAAGTTTTTATGTTTCGACACTTTTTATGAATTTTTAAGGGATGAGTATGTGCGTGAACTGTCTAAGGATAACGTAAAAGAAAAAGATTTTGATGTCAATAATTTTCTCTATGTCCTGCGTCCTTATTATAAAGGGGGAGAGTTTGACTACCTGCTGAATGCTACCGAAAATCTGAATCTTTTACAGGAGCGCTTTATCGTGTTTGAACTGGATAACATTAAAGACCACCCGATTTTATTTCCTGTGGTTACCATTATCATTATGGAAGTTTTCATCAACAAAATGCGGAAGATGAAAGGCGTCCGGAAAATGATATTGATTGAAGAAGCATGGAAAGCTCTGATGAAAGAAGGATTTGCAGAATACATCAAATATCTTTTTAAAACCGTAAGAAAGCATTTTGGCGAAGCAATTGTAGTAACCCAGGAAGTGGAAGATATTATTTCATCGCCTGTGGTAAAACAAGCCATCATCAATAACAGCGACTGCAAAATATTGCTCGATCAAAGCAAGTACCAGAACAAGTTTGAACAGATACAGGAACTATTGGGATTAACGGAAAAGGAAAAAGCGTTAGTGCTCTCTGTCAATAAATCCAACGACCCCACCAAAAAATACAAAGAAGTTTTTATCAGCCTCGGCGGAATGCTTAGTAAGGTATATAGAACTGAAGTGAGTTTGGAGGAATATCTCGCCTATACCACAGAGCAAACTGAAAAAGTAAAACTAATGGAGTATGCTGCAAAATTTAACGGCGACATACAAAAAGCTATTTCAGCAATGGCTGCGGAAATGAGAAGTGAAAAGAGAAAAGAGATAAGAGATAAGTGATAAGTGATAAGTGAAAAGTAAAAAGTGAAAAGTAAAAATATTACTGTCATGTTGAAAATAAAAATTATCGTGATAATTCTTTTGGGGATTCTATCCGTGAAAGGAGTGAATGCCCAGGCAGGGATTGCAGAAATTATCAAGGCGGGAGTTAAAAAGGTTATTAAGGCGGTTGATTTAAAAATTCAACGGTTACAGAATAAAACGATCTGGTTGCAAAATGCGCAGAAAACCTTGGAAAATGTAATGTCCAAACTAAAGCTCGATGAAATCTCCGGCTGGACAGAAAAGCAAAAAGAGCAATATAAAAAATACTATGATGAACTGGCACAGGTCAAAGCTATTATTTCTTCTTATCAGCGCATCCGTGATATCATAAAAAAACAAGTACACCTCGTTGATGAGTATAAGCGCGTCTGGCAGATGATCCAACAGGATAACCATTTTTCAACAGATGAAATCAGTTATATGGAAAAGGTATATGCAGGTATTCTTGATCAAAGTATAGAGAACCTCGATCAAATCAAACTGATACTAAAATCATTTACGACGAAAATGAGCGATGCAAAAAGACTGGAATTAATCAATAATACCGCTGACCAAATAGACACCAATTATTCCGATTTGATACAATTCAATCAGCAGAATATGTTGTTGAGCCTGCAGCGTGCAAAAACATTAACTGATGTGCAGGAAGTAAAAAAATTATACGGCCTCCAGTAAATCAATAAATATATGAAAAAGATGTTTTTCCTTTTAATACTCACCGGATTCATTGTGGACAACCTGCAAGCGCAAACATTTGCCGAATGGTTTCAACAAAAGAAAACACAGAAAAAATACCTGGTGCAACAGATTGCCGCACTCCAGGTTTATATTGAATTTGCGCAAAAGGGCTATCATATAGCCAAAGAAGGACTTACCGCTATTGGCAGTATCACCAAAGGCGAATTTAACCTGCACACCGATTTTTTCAATTCCCTAAAGAATGTTAACCCGGAAGTAAAGCGATATGTAAAAATTGCCGGAATAATTTCATTGCAAATACAAATTGTTCAAAACTGCAACCGGGCTATCAAACAATTCAAGAGTATGGATGCCTTTTCAAATGATGAGTTGTCATATATCGGAAGTGTCTTTAGCCGGTTACTGGATGATTGCGATAAAACGCTTGATGAACTGATAACCATTACCACCGATGGTAAACTAAAGATGAAAGACGATGAGCGTTTTAGCAGGATTGATAAATTGTTTTCTGAGATGCAGGATATGTTCACCTTCTCACAGAGTTTTTCAAATAATGCCGGATTGCTTGCTGCTTCAAGGCTAAGGGAAAAATCAGATATACAAACCAGCCGGTTATTAAACGGTATAAAAAATCTACAACCATGAATAAGCTAATTGTAATTCTATGCTTTCTGTTTGTAAGTATGTCATTATCTTTTTCTGCATCAGCACAGGAAGACGAAATTGAACAGCTATTACTTAATGTAGAGAAGCTCACCCAGTTCAAACAAATTCTGAGGGACATGAAAAAAGGCTATGAGATTCTTAGCGATGGTTATAATACCATAAAGAACATAGCGGAAGGAAATTTCAATTTACACAAGGCTTTTCTCGATGGCTTACTGGAAGTAAGCTCCGCGGTACGTAACTACCGGCGTGTGACAGATATTGTCAATGACCAGGTCGTCCTGATAAAAGAATATCGCAATGCCTACGACCGGTTCAGGCAGGATAATAATTTTAATCCTGATGAGATTGGATACATAGCAAAGGTATATGACAATCTGCTTAAAGAAAGCCTCCGCAATCTTGATGAATTACTTACCGTGATAACGGCAGGCAAGGCACGAATGAGCGATGATGAACGCTTACAGGCGATAGACAAAATTTATTCAGACATGCAGGATAAACTAATGTTCCTGCGGCATTTTAATAACAGCACTACAATACTTGCTGTACAAAGAGCCAAAGAACGCAATGATGCTCAAACCATTGGTAAAATTTATGGATTGGACAATTAAATAAGATACAATGAGGAAGTATGGAAAGGCCACTTTTATGGTGGCAGTGAGTTTGATAATACCTTTTCTGAGCCATGCACAGGCTGCAGATGAAATGAAAGGAATGCACAGCGTATTAGAACAACTTTATGATGAGATGATGCCACTCTGCAGCAGGTTGATTGGCGTTGGCCGTGGATTGGCTGGCTTTGCTGCGATGTGGTATATCGCTTCAAGGGTTTGGGGGCATTTGTCAAGAGCAGAACCTGTTGATTTTTATCCCCTCTTTCGCCCGTTTGTAATAGGTTTTTGTGTATTGATATTTCCTTCTGTATTAGGAATCATTAATGGTGTCATGAAACCTACCGTTACCGCTACAGCGGCAATGGTGGAAGGCTCCGACAAGGCCATTGCGGTTTTATTAAAAGAGAAAGAGGAAGCAATAAAGGAAACACCAGTATGGCAAATGTATGTTGGGGAAACCGGGTACGGCGACCGCGATAAATGGTACAAATACACACATCCAAACGAAAACCCATCTGATGAAGGCTTCTTTGCAAGTATCGGTAACGATATAAAATTTGCAATGTCAAAAGCCTCCTATAATTTCCGTAATTCAGTAAAAGAATGGATGAGCGAAGTACTCAATGTATTGTTTGAAGCAGCAGCATTATGTATTGACACCTTGCGGACGTTTCAATTGATTGTACTTGCTATTTTAGGCCCCCTTGTCTTTGGTATTTCCGTTTTTGATGGCTTCCAGCACACACTCACAGTCTGGATAGCACGATATATCAATATCTTTTTGTGGCTGCCGGTTGCAAATATTTTCGGAAGCATCATTGGAAAGATACAGGAAAAAATGTTGCAGCTTGACCTGTCACAGATAGCATCGCAAGGTGATACTTTTTTTAGCCGGACCGACATGGCGTATCTGGTATTTATGATCATTGGTATTATCGGGTATTTCACTGTTCCGTCGGTAGCTAATTACATTGTTCATGCCGGTGGCGGTGGGGCCTTGGGTCATAAGGTTACCAGTTTGATGACTAGCACGGCTATGAGAACTGCCAATAGGATGGACAGGGGGTTTGACAATATCGCCAATATGTCAAAAAACTACCAGGAAGGATATAGTGGCGCTGCAAGTGGCCAGGGTGTTTCGGGAGCCATAGAAAGAATGGGGGGAAGCTCAGGGGCTTTTATGGCTGATAAGCTATCAGGGAATAAGGAAAAATAAGATTCATAAAATTTATAAACAGGAGTATGTTTCAAAAAATGAAAAATATTGATACGGCTTTCAGGTATGTAAGGATGTTTACCATGCTGATTGTTATTAGCTGCACATTGATCTGCTTTTTCGCAGTGTACAAAAGTTATAGCCTGGTGTCGTTGATGCAGTCTAAGGTTTACATACTTGCCAACGGGAAGGCACTGGAAGCGTATAGTTCAGACCGGAAAGATAATATTCCTGTTGAAGCAAAGGATCATGTAAAAACCTTTCATAAACTGTTTTTTACCCTTGATCCGGACGAAAAAGCTATCAATGCCAATATCAGTAAAGCTCTATATCTCGCAGATGGCAGCGCTAAAAGGGCCTACGATGATTTGAAAGAGAACGGTTATTTCTCATCACTCATATCCGGGAATGTTAACCAGACCATTGCTGTGGATAGCGTTATCTTAAACATCAATGAATATCCTTACAAATTTCGTTGCTATGCAACACAAAGTATCATACGCCCGACGAGCATAACGACAAGAAGTTTAGTAACAGAAGGTTCATTAAGGAATGTTTCTCGAAGTGATAACAACCCGCATGGATTTTTGATTGAGCGATGGAATATAATTGATAACAGGGACATTAAAACTGTAAACAGGTAACAAAAAAAATTAAAAGCAAATGAAAATATTTGTAAAAAGGAAAGTATACGATAAGCCTTCCGTACTTGCCAAAGGAATCCATTCAGGATACAAGCGAATACAAGAAGGTTGGGCAAGCTGGATGATGAAGTGTACAAGGAATTTTTCCCGACGTACATGGCTTGCAATCCTAATTCTTTTTGTCCTATTAACAAGTACGTTTTGTGTCTATTTGGCGATAAGTTCTTTTAGAAAAAATGGAAATAGTTCAATATTGATTGTCCGCATTAAAAAGCCAATTCACATACATGAAACCGGGAAAACTTTTCCGGAAGATCTAAAAGTTTCAGAAGCAGAATGTGATCGTATAAAAAAGTTCAGGGTTTATATGGATAGCCTTGCCCGAAGCCCTGCCGGAAAAATTATTTACGACAGCATCATCAGCAATCGTCCAGGCCTTATGGACAGCGTTGCTTTTCTTGAAAATTATTATGAACAGTTAAAACAAAAACAGGAATGGAAAAGAAAGTAAAACCGGTGAAAGAGATCAGGCAGAGAAAATTTTTATTGGTAGCGCCGCTGCTTGTTTTGCCTTTTTTGACAATGATATTTTGGGCGCTGGGTGGCGGGAAAGCGGAAAAGAAAGAAACACAGGTTGAGGTAAAAAAGGGATTTAATATCAATCTCCCTGATGCTAACCTGAAAGACAAGCCAATGGACAAAATGAGCTATTACAACCAGGCGAAACAGGATTCTTTAAAGTTACGTGAGCTGGAAAAAAGTGATCCCAATTATAGGAATACATTTTCAGATGCTGATAGTAGCATTGCTGCAAATGACAGCTTCTTGTTTTCTGACAATAAAAAAGGCCTGAACACCTCTCTGTATGGCATCCAAAAACAAAGCGATTCCAAAACGGAAAAGATTTATCAAAAACTGGCAGAACTGGACAAAGAAATGAGCAAACCTGTTCCTTCTTCAAGAGAGAGAGAAGATGATGCCAGGTACCAACCTTATTCAGGCAAGAGTGGCAATAATGCCTCCGTTAATTCTTCTGATGTGGAAAGGCTTGAGCAAATGATGAACACCATGAATCAGCCTGCCAGTGCTGATCCTGAAATGAACGAGTTAAATGGAATGTTGGATAAGATATTGGATGTACAACATCCCGAACGTGTAAAGGAAAAATTAAAACAGGTTTCTTCCGCAAACAAGGGACAGGTTTTTGTGGTAACTTCCAAAGCAAAAGATAACGGAATTTCCCGGCTTGATACAGCCAGTGAAGCAAATGAAATCATCAACAGCTTCCAATCGCTGACTAACACCTCAATGACAGAGAATACACAGAATGCTATTCTGGCAATTATCCCCGAAGCACAAACTCTTGTTGATGGCTCAACGGTAAAACTGCAACTCCGGAATGATATATTTATTGACGGAACGAGCATTCCTAAAAACAATTTTTTGTTTGGTATTGCATCGCTTAAAGGTGAAAGACTGAATATAAAGATTAACAGCATCCGTTATCAAAATTCTTTATTCCCGGTGTCCCTTTCTGTTTATGATTTGGACGGACTCGAAGGCATTTATATTCCCGGCGCTATCACGAGGGATGTAGCCAAACAATCCGCAGATCGTTCCATGCAGACAATCGGCTTAACCTCCATTGACCCTACCTGGCAGGCCCAGGCAACAGGTGCAGGTATTGAGGCAGCCAAAACTTTATTCAGTAAAAAGGTAAAACTTGTAAAAGTACAGATCAAAGCAGGATATAGAATTTTTATCAAAAATGAGAAGGAAAAATAATATCGAAAAACAATTGATACAAAGATGGAACATAAAAAAAATATTGGCGGTGAGCATATAGCCCGGCTAAGAGGCCAGTTAAGAAATCTTGGTATGCCGCAGGAGGTACAAACATTAATTGACCATGAGTTTGGAATAGAAAGAACGGAGTTTACGATTCCATACAGGATGCCTGGTGATGCATCACTTGTGCTGATGGAACTGAATTATAGGCCTGATGAATCCGGGCGCAGTAGCCTGGATTCCATTAACATTAGTTACAGACGGCCAATTGAAATAGAAAATTTTAAAGTTGAGAATATCAGCACGACCGAACTTGACAAAGCCATATCCGCGATAGACTGGTCGTACAATCACTTTTCATACTCCCTTGTTGGTGAGGCAATGAAAACCAGGGATGGCCGAGAAAGACTTAATGCCGTAACGGATGTGTTAAACCAATTGGACAGGCTTGGAGATTATTCGGCGAAAGGAAAAGAACTCGCCCGGCTATTAATGTATAAACATTGGACAAGCGGGTACTATCAACAGTTTGTACTCAATCCGGATGAACTAAAAAGCAGGTACGAAAAATCCGTTTCTCTAAAAGTGGGGGAAAACAAGGCTATCAGTATCACTGATTTAATCCGGCAATTAAAAGAGCAATCAGAAAAAATAGAGATACCCCGTAACCTGGTAAGAAAACAAACAAAAACCCACAGGCATTCATTGTAAAATATTTTATTACTAAAAATTCAAAAAAGATGAAAAGAATTAGTGTTGCATTGGCGGTTGGAATTTTCCTGCTTATTACAATTTTTAAAACGCAGGCGCAAACAAACACAACCTGGCAAATAAAAGCAATTGAGCCATATCATATGGCAGTTGCATTCTCCAAAACAACTAACATTATCTTTCCCTATTCAATTGTCAGCGTAGATATTGGAAGCCGGGACGTGTTGGCACAAAAAGCAAAGGGAGTGGAAAATATTTTGCAAATAAAGGCTGCAAAAGAAAGCTTTCCTCAAACCAATATTAGTATCATAACGGCTGACGGAACGCTCACTTCCTTTATACTTGATTATGCAGAACAACCATCCGTATTAAGCCTTTCATTAGTCCCCGAAGAAAAGAAAAATTCAATCTGCATCTTGTCTGAAACCTTTAATGAAGCAGAAGTACAGAAATATGCAAAACTGGCTTCGGTATCGGAGGGAAAAATCAGTAGTATCCAGGATAAAAGATTTGGTATTCGTGTGAAGTTAAACGGCTTGTTTATACACGATAACATCATGTACCTCCGTATGAGTATCGCAAACAAAACCAATATCAATTACGATATTGACCAGCTACGCTTCTATGTCCGTGATCAGAAAAAAGCTAAGCGTACAGCCACACAAGAGATAGAAATAAATCCGCTTTATGTAAAAGGCAATACTGCGGTTATTGTTGGACAAACAGAAAGGGTTTTTGTGTATGCGGTTCCTAAGTTCACTATCCCGGATAAAAAATATTTAGTTATTGAACTAATGGAAAAGAATGGTGGGCGGCATTTAAAAATCAAAGTCCGTAATAAAACAATCGTTCAGGCAAAATTGCTTTAGCACTCTTCCTTGCAAAATCAACACCTCGACAAATTATATTGAAATAAAAAAGTCATCCATTATTAAACATTTCAAGTATGGACAAGAACAATCTTGCATATCTCAAGGACCAGTTACAAGCACTTGGATTTCCTCTTAGGATTTTGGAAGAAGCAAGCCGTTATATGCAAGGAAATCCGGAAGCTTTTCATATCTACTACTCCAATCAAATTAAAGAAGACGAGTTGATGTTTGACTTGAGTTTTATTAAACGTTTAGAGAATGAATACCAGCTTAAAGAATATGAGTTAACGTATCAACACATAAATATCCCTGACGTGAATATTCAGGGTATAAATACCAAAGAGTTAGATAGGAGGCTGAAGGGAGCGGACGCTTTATATGATAAATACTATCAGGGCAATATGGAAGACAGCATGTCAAGGCAAGAATATGAACAAGTTTCTGATTTTATAAAAGCTGCGAATAACGATTTATATAAGCTCGCTGGAGTAGAAGAAGGAAGAGAAATTGCAAAGCTGTTGATGTACAAATACTTTCCTGAAAGCGAATATGGAAAGTCTTTTCAGGATTATCCAGAAATGCAAACTGCGCATGAGCACAAACGTGTGTTTCCTATAAATAACAATATGGATTTAACTGCAATGGAAGCTTATGAGTTTTTAAAAATTGAAATAAGTTCTGTAAGGCGAGATATTCAAAGTAATGCGATTGATGGTCACATTATATCAGGTGAAGCCTTACATCAAATCAATTCAGAACTTCTTAACGGTAACTGGTGGATAGCCTATAACATTATTTATTACCACTTGGATGTGGGTGATGTTTATTTATTTAAAAGCAAAAGAGAAGCAGATGATTTCGCAGAAAGCAATATCAGTGATTTAGATAATTACCAGGTTAAAGAAATAAAGCCTATTGCTGATGCACTTAAAAAAGCAGCGCATGAAATGTTGAAAGCAACTGCGGTAGCATCATCATTAAACAAAACAAATTTATTCACTCAAAAAACAAATGTTATGAACCAGAAAAATTTTGAATACCTGCGTGACCAGGTAAAGTACACAGGGTTTGGTGAAGGGTTGGAAAATGACCTGAAACAAAAAATGGAAGAAGGCAAAACGGAATTTAAATTGCAATACCAGGCAAAATATGGCAATGATTCCGTAACGGCTGAACTGAACTTCAGCCAGTCCAAAAAAAGCGATATGTATTTCTTCAACTCATATCGTGTTGCTGTGCAAAAAGACAACAGCGCCGAAGTAATGGAGCAAACCTTTTACATCAATAAGAGTAACAACATTACTTTGAAAGAGGCCTACAATCTTATGGAAGGCAGGGCTGTAAACAAGGAGCTTACCAACAAGGAAGGGGGAGAGTACAACGCGTGGATACAAATGGACTTTAAACAAAGCAATGATGACGGTAACTACAAGCTAAAACACTACCACGAAAAATATGGTTATGATTTGGAAGCCGTATTATCAAAGCACCCTATCAGGGAATTAACCCATCCGGAGTTTAAAGAGAGCCTGTTGGAGTCCCTTAAAAAAGGCAATCTTCAATCTGTTACGTTTCAAGAAAATGGCGCAGAGCAGAAACAGTATATTGAGGCTAATCCTCAATTCAAAACAATCAACATATATGATAGCAGTATGCAAAGGGTGGATAACAGGCAGGCGAAAAAAGAACAGCAGTCTGAAGGTGAAAGCCAGTCAGTTAAACAAGACAGCAAAAAGGAAAAGCAGACATCTGCTGAAGATGATGGCCCTGATATACCGAAGGCATCTAACAAAAAGAAAAGAAAACAGAGTGTTAGCTAAGGTTAAATAATCCTGATACTACTATAGCCGGAGATATTATAAAACTCAGATTATGAATAGCAGTCTTGTAAACAGAGTGGAAGCAGAGCTGAACCAATGGCGTTCCCGGGAGGAGAGGTTTAGTAAGTTGTTTTCTTCCAGTCTTTCAACAAATAAAGGTTTACTCAAAGAGAAGCTAAACTTTTATGACCGTATAGTAGCCAAATATAAGAGTTCGCAGGATATAGATGAGCGGTTTGCGTTAAGAATGTTGAAGCATGAGCGCAACAATATTGAAAAGCAGCTTTATCCTAAATACTTAACCAGGTTATTACGCCGATTGTTGGTTGTTCCCTTAAAAGAAAGAATCATAGTAAAGCAGGGAAACAGGACAACTGAAGAAAACAGCCGTGCGTTGCGCCAGCAAGTGCAGCGTGTCGGCTTCCCTGAACTCTCCGCGAAAATTGATAGGCAGATACGACAGGGGCATCAACAATTCTTTGTGCCGGTTTCCTATTATGTCAATGATAAGGAAAGATTAGATCATCAGTTGTCATTTGCAAAAGACCAATCCGGCTTATATCAGTTTGAGGGGTTTAAAACGATGCTCTATAATGAAGGCAATCCTGATAAAAGCATGCAACAATTTTTCAGCGTACGGTATGGATATAGTGTTAATACCAATGAAGCCTACAACTTATTGTCGGGCAGGTGTATTCAAAGTGGTGGAACCTGGTTACAGCTTGACTTCAATGATAAAGACCAGCATGGTAATTTTCGACATAAAGAATTTCATTCCGATTACGGATATGATCTTGACAAAATGTTGCAACAACTTCCATTGAAAGAGCTAATAAATAAAGGTGAAACAGAGAAATTAAAGGAAGCGTTGAAAAATGGCGAAAGGGCATCTGTGAGTTTTGTAAAGGACGGCAGGGAGCAACGGTTTTATATTGAAGCGAATCCACAATTCAAATCAGTAAATATTTATGACGGGCATTCCAGAAAAATATCACTTCATGCGGCTTTAGGTAATAAGACAATGGAAGCTGTTAAGATGACACACAAGATTAACGAACGTCAGGAACAAAGCCAGGCAAGGAAAAATGTAATGCGTATAACATGAAAGCTGAATATGGGGAGAAATGGAAAGGCTAAACATTTTGTCAGATTTTTTTGAAGCCATACGACCTGATGGGCGTATCAGTATTACGCATATTGGTATTTATGCTGCACTGTTACAGTATCGCATACAAAACAATTTTGCTAATCCGATTGAAGCATTTAGTCATGAAATTATGAATATAGCCAAGGTATCATCCGCAATCACCTACCATAAATGCGTGAAAGAACTAAGTGAATATGGATATATAAAGTATGAACCGTCATTTAACAGGAAGAAGGGAAGCAGGATTTATTTTATTGAAAGCTATTCTTTAATTCCATTTTAATAACGTATGAATTAAATTGAAAAATTATGGCAGCAAGTGATGAAACAATTGTGATGAAGGCTGTAGCTATTTGCTTTAAACCATATTTAAAACCGGAAGAAGCGCAGATATATTGCAATCTTGGCAGAACCCAATTAGCGAAGCGTTGCGATGAATTTCTTATATTCAAAAATGAAAGCGGCTACTATAAAAGGGAAGATCTTGACCGGATGATGTCCGGTGGACCTTCCCCTTTACCCGAAGTAGCCAAACGTCATTCTTCCAGGTTTAAAAAATAAGGCATTAAGTCCGGTGATGGAAGATGACTGATTGTTTCCAACTGGTTTTTAGGACGATGGCGCTTATAGGTTTTCTGTACCTGTTTTGTTGTTGTATGCCCTAACAGGTAAGCAATAGTGGCATCGTCCACATTTTGGTCTTTCAATAAAATGGAAAAACTCAACCTGGCGCATGACCATGTGATATGTTTCCTGATATGGCTATTGCCAATCCATTGGCCTAATACCTTATTGCATCCGTCTTGAGATGGCAATCTGAATACACAATTCTCACCATCATGATAATAGTTTCCGGCAAGCTGTTCCCTTTTTTTCAATATAGACTGAGCAATAGGATGTAAAGTCAGTATAACGGGATGTCCTGTTTTCTTCTGAATAATCCTTGTAGTCAGAATAGCGCCATTAATATCCTTCCATAGAAGCCTTTTAACGTCAATCCATCTAAGCCCGGTGTAACAACTTAGAATAAAAGCATATTGCACTTCATGGTTAAAGCATGGCGTATTCAGCAATTCAATGTATTCTTCAACCTCCAGATTGTCTTTCAATTTGGTGCTTGGGTTAGGTTTGGATGGAATATTTTCTGTGGGATTGACCTTGAAGTAACCGTCATTAGTAGCAGCAGCGATTACCCATTTAAACCTTGCATAGTAATTGGCTGGCGTTTCTCCTGTAAACTTATCCAACAGGTATTGCCGGAACCTCTTACAAAAGTTTTGGGTAATGTCCACCGGCGAAACAAATTTGTCTTCTGTAAACAATTTGAATTGTGTCAGGCTGTTTTCCAAATGCCGGTTTCCATCACGCTTATTGAGCCGGATGTATTCTTCATAATAATCAACAAAATTCTCTTTGAACTTGTGTTTCGGAATAAAGCCAGTGCCTACTGCCTGCCTTTCAATAATCAGATGGCTTCGCTTTAATTCAAGTAAAGACAATGCTTCTTTGTTGTGATTTTTTTCAATTTGATTTTTTGGGCGTTTAAAGACAAAGATGCCTGTCGATGGCCTCTGTCCTTTACCTCTGCCAAAATCATGGTAGAAAATGATTTTATCCCCTTTCTTATTCGGTATCTTCAGGAAATTCATAACTGCACAATTTTAAAGGTGATACAATAAGGTTTCAAGATGTGTGCCGTGTTGTGCCTTTTTTGTACTGTCATACCTGCTTTAGCAGATAACGGTAAAAACTGGGAAAAAGCGGTAGCATAATTTTTTCCATCATTTCTGCCACGCATTTGCATACGATGTTGTTCAGTCAGTCTAAGACTGTCATTTGTGCCTGAACGCACATTGTCGGAGTAAGGCTTTTGCTTGTTTTTTAGCCTTGAGGAATGCCTTTCGCTGAAAGGTTTTTTCCCACTGAAAAAGTCTGTCATTTGGTCTGTCTTTTTTCTGTCAGAAATAGTGGGAAAAAGCGGTAAAATACGGTAGAATTTGGCAGGTCTTAAAAACAAAAAAGGTTGTAAGTCAATCACTTACAACCTTGCATTGTGCCCGGGACTGGATTCGAACCAGCACATCCTTGCGAACGCTGCCACCTGAAGGCAGTGCGTCTACCAATTTCGCCACCCGGGCGAAAAAATTTTGTATCAATTTTTTCGGATGCCAAAAGTAAATGAAAATCCAAATAATTTGTTCTTTTACTTCGATTTTTATTTGGCCGATAAATGGCCTTGATCACTTCCGTTTTATTTTGTTATTTTTATTACTCATTTTTCATTTTTCCAAACTTTGCTATGAGAGAAGACATTCTTCAATACATCTGGAAGTTTCAATATTACAACACTAACGATTTGCAATGCATCAATGGAGAAAGCATTACCGTTATCCAGTCTGGTGTTCATAATGTAAACCAGGGACCGGATTTTATTGAAGCGAAAATCAGGATCAACCATACTTTGTGGGCGGGCAATGTGGAACTGCATATCAATTCTTCTGATTGGAACCGCCATAAACATTCTGCAGATAACAATTACAACAACATTATTCTTCACGTGGTATGGAACCACGACATGGAAATAAAAGATGGAAACGGAAACCATTTGCCTACACTTGAATTACAAAGCAGGGTTTCAAAATTGTTGCTTGAAAAATATAAACAGTTGCTGGAATCTGCCAGTTTTATTCCCTGCGAAAAAATGCAAATCAATATAAGCGACCTTGCCTTAATGGCCTGGAAACAAAGGCTTACAGCAGAAAGATTATTGTTGAAGTCAGAAAATATTTTTAAGATATTGCAGCAAACTAATTATCATTGGGAAGAAACTTTCTGGTGGCTGATTGCTGCCAATTTTGGCTTGAAAGTAAATAGTGAAATGTTTAAAAAGATCGCCCAAACTTTACCGCAGAATCTTTTTGCCAAACACAAAAACAGTATCATTCAAATTGAAGCTTTGTTATTCGGACAGGCAGGGTTGCTCGAAAAAGATTTTGATGAAAAGTACCCGGAGATGTTGAAAAAGGAATATGAGTTTTACCGTAAAAAATATAAACTGCAGCCGGTTGATGGAGAGTTATTTTTCTTAAGAATGCGGCCTGCCAATTTTCCGACAATTCGTTTGGCGCAACTGGCGATGTTGATCCACAACAGTGAGCATTTGTTTTCTAAGATAAAAGAAACCGGTTCAGTAAAGGAATTGAAAACGATGTTTGCAGTAGAAGCCAATGATTACTGGCATTACCATTACATTTTTGATGAAGAGAGCGATTTTAAAATTAAGCGGCTAGGCAAGCAAATGATTGAAAACATTCTGATCAACACTATTGTGCCGATAGTGTTTTGTTACGGACTTCATCACAATGATGAGTTTTATAAAGAGAAAGCGATCAAATGGCTTGAAGAAATTCCACCTGAAAAAAATAGCATCACCAAAGGGTTTGAGCAATTGGGTTATTCGAATAAAAATGCCTTCGATTCGCAGGCCTTCATCCAGTTGAAAAATCAGTATTGCAACCATAAACGTTGCCTCGAATGCGCGATCGGGAATTCTTTATTGAAGAAAGATGATGTGAAAATTTGAAAATAGGAAGGCAGAACTTCATTATATATTTTCAAATTTTCACATTTGCTTATTTTCTAATTCAAAATCCAGTGATACTTCAACACCAATTCAATATCCGGATGAATACTTTTTGCCACCGGGCAGTTGTTGCCGGTTCTTTCTAAAATTAACCTTTCTTTTTCATTTATATTTCCAGGTAAAGAAACGGTTATTTCGATCCTGGCAACACGCCTCGGATCGCTGGCCATGTGCTTTTGAACGTCGGCTTTGGAGTTGGAAAGGTCTACATTCATGTCAGCCGCTTTTATTCCCATTGTTGTAATAATGCAGGTTGCAAGCGAAACACACAAAAGGTCAGTAGGAGAGAAGCGCTCACCTTTGCCCCGGTTATCGGTTGGAGCATCTGTTTCAATAGTTGACGAACTTTGCAGGTGTACGGCTTCGCAACGTAAATTTCCAAGGTAAGTAATTGATGCAGTCATTGTCTTATTTTTGTATAAATTTACACCTCTAACAGATCAACAACAAATGCGTAAAATTCTCATTGTTTTTATAGCCGCTTTTATCTCATTTCATTCGTTCGGGCAGGAAACCAAAAAGGAACGCCAGGAGCAAAAAAGAGCGCATGTAAACGAACTGATAAAACAGGAAGAAGAAGGTGTGATCACGTATAAAAAAAGTTTTGCTTTTGGTGCCAAACTTACTACCGATGGCTATGGTGTTTTTTTTGAATTAGGCCGCGCCAGCTCAGTGAAAAAGGCTTTGCTTTATCAACTGGAGATCAGCGAACGCAAGCACATCAAAGAAGAAAAGCAAAACAGCTATTACTCCAATTCAGTTCCTTTTATTTATGGAAAAGAAAACTTTTTTTACCCGGTGAAACTCGGGGTTCAACAGCAAATATTGCTGGGCAATAAATCGAACAAAAATGGGGTTGCCGTTACTGGTAATTATGGCGGTGGCATCAGCATGGCGTTGTTACGTCCATACTATGTGCAGGTACAGAATGGCAATGGTGTTACTTATATAAAATACAATTCACCCGACAGTGCGCAGTTTTTGTCAGGCACTATTTTTGGCGGTCCTGATTTTGGAAAAGGATGGAATGAACTCACTGTTACTCCGGGCGTTTATGCTAAAACCGCTGTTCGCTTTGATTATGGAAGTTATAATGAAGTGATCTCTGCGATTG
Source organism: Bacteroidota bacterium (assembly GCA_028876495.1). GTDB lineage: Bacteria > Bacteroidota > Bacteroidia > Chitinophagales > Chitinophagaceae > Ginsengibacter. The sequence continues at coordinate 109,250 of JAGWRO010000038.1, read as the reverse complement.
AAGTAGGCGTTAGCGGTGAATTTTATAGTAAAAAAATTCCTCAAATGGTTTACAATAAAGAGAAGCAATTTTTCTTTAGCGCCTACGTAAGTATAATCTTTGGCAAGAGAAAGTAACGTTCCTGTTTCAGTTTTAATCAATTTAAATATCAAAATAAATGAGTGAAGAAATGACTTTGGCAACTGCAGAAAAACCGCGCAAACCAAACTGGCTTCGCGTGAAACTACCGATAGGTGAAGAATACAGGCAGGTGCGAAATATCGTGGACAATCATAAACTTCATACCATTTGCGAAAGCGGTAATTGCCCTAACATGGGGGAGTGCTGGGGCGAAGGTACCGCCACTTTTATGATCCTCGGGAATATTTGTACGAGAAGTTGTGGTTTTTGCGCTGTGGCTACCGGGAGGCCTTTGCCTGCAGATTTGCAGGAGCCGAAGCGTGTGGCAGAAGCCATTTTGCTGATGAAAGTAAAACATGCGGTAATTACTTCTGTTGACCGTGATGAGCTGCCTGATGGAGGTTCTGTCATTTGGCAACAAACCATCAATGCGGTTCGTGAATTGAGCCCTAAAACGACCATGGAAACACTCATTCCTGATTTTAAAGCAGAAGAAGAAAATATACAACGCATTATTGACGCAGCACCTGATGTGGTTAGCCATAATATTGAAACGGTTGAACGCCTGACGCGTAATGTAAGAATCCAGGCAAAATACTGGCGCAGCATGGAAACATTACGTTTTCTGAAAAAAGGAGGCATGCGCACCAAAAGCGGTATCATGCTGGGTTTGGGCGAAACCAAAGAAGAAGTGATACAAACCATGCAGGATCTTAAAGACAGTAATGTAGATGTGATCACGATCGGCCAATATTTACAACCTACACCGAAACACTTGCCTGTTCATCGTTTTGTGAATCCATCAGAATTTGCCGAGTTGCGTGAAATCGGTTATCAAATGGGTTTTGATTACGTGGAGAGCGGTCCATTGGTTCGTTCCTCTTACCACAGCGACAGGCATGTAGTTCCGGGATTAGGAAGAAATGAGTGGGAAAAAGCAACTGCTTTGAAAGCGGCTATCGCAGCAAAAAATAATTGAAAAAAATGAAGAAAATTATTTTCTGCTGCCTTTTAAATTTGTTTATTTTTTCTGTAGAGGCACAAACCAAATGGCTAAATATTGATTCTTTATATCAGCCGCTTCCTTCTTCAGTTCATGTTTATAAATCAACCGATTCGCTTGAGGGAAAACCAAATGTAATGTATTATGCAGTTGCTGATCTTAAAGATAAGCATCTGAAATTCACTACAGATACCAGTTATAAAAGAAGGTTAACGCCGGCTCAGTTTTATCAAAAGGATATCCAACCGGTGCTGGTGGTCAACTGTTCTTTTTTTTCCTTTGCTACCAATCAAAATTTAAACCTGGTTGTAAAAGATGGTAAATTAATAAGCTACAATAAAGAGACCATCCCGGCGAAAGGAAAAGATTCATTGACTTATTATCATTCTTTTTTTGGAACACTGGGAATTTCAAAAAGAAGGAATGCTGATATTGCCTGGACTTACACTGATTCTTCTAAAAGATTTCCATTTGCTTCAGAGATGCCTGTTCATTTTTTCAGAGATTCAACAAAACAGATCAATTTAAATACAATAAAAGAGGAAACCAATCCGAAGGCACATTTTTCAAAATGGAAAATACAGACTGCTGTTGGTGGTGGCCCGGTGCTACTGCAAAACGGTGAAATAAAAGTAACCAACAATGAAGAAAGAAAGTTTGCGGGCAAAGCAATCAAAGATCGTCATCCGCGAACTGCAATTGGCTATACAAAAGATCATAAAATAATTGTTTTGGTTTCAGAAGGAAGGACAGAATCTGCAGCAGGAATGACTTTGATTCAACTGGCACAGGCTTTAAAAGATGTTGGCTGTGTAGAAGCCGTAAACCTGGATGGTGGCGGAAGCAGTTGCATGCTTATCAATGGAAAGGAAACCAATTCCCCTTCCGATAAAGGTGAGCAAAGACCTGTTCCTTCAGTATTTTTGATTGAGAGAAATTAAAGCCAGCGCTTTGCAGTAAACAAATAAATAATGGAGATTCTTGTTTGGTTGCCATGGATTACACAGATTTTCACTGATTTAAGAAATTGAGTAAAAGAAGAAAAAGGAAGATTTCAGTTTTCTTTTTTATCACGGATTACACAGATTTGCACGGAATGAAACCAGTAACCCCCCAAAAAAACAACATTTTTATTTTGAGTATTGAGCGATGAGCGCTTATAAATTTGCTTCAAAAACTTTTTCTCCATTTACAAAAGTCATCAGCACTTTTGTTTTTAAAATAGCTTTTTCATCCACGTTCATAAGGTCCGTATCAAGCAATACGAGATCAGCAAACTTTCCCTTTTCGAGGCTTCCTTTTTCCTGTTCTTCAAAGTTGGCTTTTGCCGCCCATATCGTCATCCCCCGAATGGTATCTTCGCGACTTAAGGCATTTTCCATTTGGAAACCTTTTGCCGGCCAGCCTTTCGTGTCCTTACGAAAAACTGATGCATAAAAAGTTTTGAATGGAGAAATATCTTCTACCGGAAAATCGGTGCCGAGGGGAATCCATCCATTTTGATTTTTTAAATCGTTGTAAGCGTATGAATAGTGTAAACGTTCTTTTCCTAAACGATCTACGGCCCAATGCATATCAGAAGTAGCATGAGTGGGTTGAATTGAAGGAACGATATTGTAATCACCAAAATAATGGAAATCGTCTTTGTTTAAAATTTGCGCATGTTCAATACGCCAGCGACGATCATTTTTTCCTTTTAAATATTCCGCATAAATTTTCAGCATCATCCTGTTAGCAGCATCGCCGATTGCGTGTGTACACATTTGAAATCCTTTTTCAGCAATCTGTTTTGCTCTTGCATCAAAATGTTCTTCGGGTTTCAGCAATAAACCTTTCCAACCCGGCTTGTCAGAATAGGGTTGAAGCAAATACGCACCTCTCGACCCCAAAGCGCCATCAGAAAATAATTTGAAAGAACAAACATTCAATCTCTCCGTTTTTATTTTGCCGTTTTTAAACAGAAAATCGTAATTCTTTTGTTTATCGCTCATCATAATGAACAAGCGTATCTTCAGTTCTTTCTTTTTTTGTAGTGAATCAACAAATAAAGCAGATTCGTAATCCTGTCCGCAATCCACAATAGTGGTAAGCCCTGCCGCAAAGCAATTTTTTTCAGCATCCATTAACGCTTTTTTCAATTGTGTTTCAGACGGGCGTGGAATTTTTGCATAAACAAGGTCCATCGCGTTGTCGATTAAAACTCCGGTAAGTTTTCCGTTTTTCACTTCCACTTCTCCGCCTTCTGTTTTATCGCCTGCTTTCAAGGCTGCAAGTTGCATTGCTGTCTCATTAGCAATCGCAGCATGGCCGTCGACTCTTGTCAATATCACCGGACGCGTAGGAAATAATTCATTTAGTTTTTCATTACCAGGAAATTCTTGTATCGCCCAGTCATTTTGATTCCAGCCTCTTCCTGTGATCCAACCTTTTTTTATTTTTCCTGCCTGAATTTTTAGTTTCTCTACAACATCTTCCCAGCTTTTTGTGCCAACAAGATCTGCCTGTTGCAAGCCTAAGCCATAACCGAAAAAATGGGCATGTGCGTCAATGAAGCCGGGGAAAATAAATTTATTTTTTGCATCCACTTGTTCACTTCCATCATACACTTCCAAAAGTTCTTTTGAATTTCCAATAGCAATTATTTTTCCTTTGTCAACCGCTACTGCTTCTGCTTTTGAGAAACTTTCATCAACAGTATAAACGGTTGCATTGTGAAGCAAAAGATCAATTTTTTGTTTTGATTTCATAGAAGAAAAAGTGAAGAGAATGAATCAGAAATAATTTTTTTTCAAAATGAAATTAAGGTTTTATCAATTCAAAACCGACGAATTATAAACAAAAAGCATTTTCATTTTATTTATATTGTGAACAAATTTATCCACCAGCAAAATGGCTATTTCATTTATTTCTATTAGAAAATTATTTATCACCGTTGTTGCTTCATTTTTAGTTTCATCGCTTTTTGCACAAATGCCCACCAACGGGCTTGATGTAAAACATTATACATTTACTATTGCGCTTAATGACAGTAATAATATTATCAAAGGGAAAGCCCAAATCACAACAGGATTTCTAAAACCTGAAAATGAAATAACGTTTGATCTTGTTAATAAAAACAATTATGGCAAAGGGATGACGGTAATCAATGTATACAAAAATGGGACGAAAGAAACTTTTGAACAAGACGATCAACATCTTATTATTCATGATGAAGGCAAACCCGGAGAAGAAAATGTTTATTCCATCAGCTATGAAGGCATACCAGCAGATGGCTTAATCATCAGTAACAATAAATATGGTGCGCGTACTTTTTTTGGCGACAACTGGCCAAACCGTGCTCACAACTGGATCCCGTGCAACGATCATCTTTCTGACAAGGCCACAGTTGATTTTATTGTAATTGCTCCTGATCATTACCAGGTAGTTTCCAATGGCAAAAAAATTGAAGAAACCAATCTTCAGGACCATTTAAAACTGACACATTGGAAAGAAGATATTCCTTTGCCCACAAAGATCATGGTGATCGGCGTTACTGATTTTGCCGTAAATAATATAGGGAATGTTGATTGTATTCCTGTATCGAGTTGGGTGTATCCGCCTGATCGGGACAGCGGTTTCGCTCATTATGCCATTTCAAAAAATATTTTAAAATGGTACATTCAGCACATCGGCCCTTATGCTTTTGAAAAGCTGGCCAATGTGCAATCCACAACCATTTTTGGCGGAATGGAAAATGCCGGTTGTATTTTTTATTTTGAAAAATCGGTTAATGCAAAAGGGATTGAAAGCTTGATGGCACATGAGATTGCGCACCAGTGGTTTGGTGATAATGTTACCGAAAAAGACTGGCCACATCTTTGGCTCAGTGAAGGATTTGCAACGTATATGACAGATCTTTATCTTGAAAGTAAATACGGCGAAGATTCGTTAAGAAGTCTTTTAAGAATACAACGCAGGCAAGTTGTTGGGTATTCAGAAAATCATAAAACGCCAGTGGTTGATACTTCTGAAAGTAAGCATTTAATGGCTTTGCTCAATGACAACAGCTACCAGAAAGGCGCATGGGTACTGCATATGTTGCGAAGGAAACTGGGCGATAGTTTGTTCTGGAAAGGAATCAGAACGTATTATAAAACTTATGCGGGCAGTAATGCAAACACCACCGACCTGGAAAAAGTTTTTGAAAAAGTGAGCGGCCAAAACCTGGAAATATTTTTTAAACAATGGCTTTTTACAGCAGGTCAACCGTCAATAAAAGTTGACTGGAAGTATGATCCAACCAAAAAATCGGTGTCACTAAAAATAGAACAAATTCAAACGAATCTGTTTGTATTTCTTTTACAGGTAAGGTTTTCAAATGGGAATAAAACAGTGATAAAAACGATCGATGTGAAAAATAAGCTCACGCAGAAAAACATTTCATTATCTTTTAAGCCTAACGATATAACTGTAGATCCAAATGTAAATTTGCTATATTCTCAACAGTAAACAAACAAAGATTGAGAATTTTTATTTTATGATAAACTCAGTTCTTAAAATCCTGAATGGCGTACCACTAAAATAAGTTTTTGTAGATATCTTTTTAATGCCATATACCGGAGAAATATTTCATAAAAATTTTTTAGTTGACTACTAAAACAGGAATTTTAATTTTATGCCTGAGCGCATCAACGGTACTGCCGTAAATCAGGTCTTTGAAACCTTTATGGCCGTGAGCTCCCATTACAAGCAGATCGATGTTTTGAGCAGTAATAATTTTTGACATTTCGGAAGCCGGGTTGCCAAAACCAATCTGTGTTTCAGCCTTGTAATCCATTTTTTCAAGTACCTGCCTGTATTGTGCGAGATTATTTTTGTCCAGTTGTGTTTCATAATCCTGGGCATTTAGACCAAGATAGCGCGCTGCAGCGCTCTCTACCACATGAATAAAAGTATAGGATGCAGTTTTGCCGCCGATCAATATTGCATTTTGAATAATTTTTTCGTCTTTGCCGCTAAAGTCAATTGCAATTCCAATATGCTTATACTTTATATATGCATTTTCAAGGAGCTGCTCTGCATAACCATGAGGAAGTTGTCTTTTTTCTTTGATCCCCTTTGATATAAAAGGATGAATAAAAACATAAAATAGCAGCCCGAGGCAGCCAATAGAAAGGGGAATTACCACCACGTATATCCAAAACTTATTTGATCCGGCACCATGGATCCATTCATTGATTTGTTGTACTACCAATTGTATATTCAGGTAAACGATAATTGCAGCACTAATCCAGGCCAATACTTTCACCCAAATTTTTATGGTGAATTCCTTCATGAATTTCCTTTCAGAAGTAAAATGGATCAATGGGATAACTGCAAATCCAAGCTGAAGGCTTAATACAACCTGGCTAAGAACAAGTAGTTGCCCCAAAGCCTCTGACCCGAAATAAAGGATGGTGAAAAGAGCCGGAATTATTGCCAGCAACCTGGTAATTAACCTTCTCAGCCACGGGCGGATCCTGATATTTAAATGCCCTTCCATTACAATCTGGCCTGCTAAAGTTCCCGTGATCGTTGAACTTTGGCCCGAAGCAATTAAGGCAATGGCAAAAAAAGTAGGAGCGGCTTTTCCAAATAATTTTTTTAGCAAAACAGAAGCATCCTGTATTTCTGCAATATGAAAATATCCGTGTACATAAAACGCAGCAGCGGCTAAAACTAAAATTGCGGCATTGACAAAAAAAGCAAGATTTAACGCGATAGTAGTATCTAATAAATTAAATTTAATTGCCCTTTTCATTCCGGCAGATGTTCTTTCAAATTTTCGTGTCTGCACCAATGATGAATGCAGATACAAATTGTGCGGCATTACCGTAGCTCCTATAATTCCGATGGCAATATACAATGCATCTCCATTAAGTTTTGAAGGGACAAAACCTTTCAACACATCACTATAGACGGGGGACACAATAAACATTTCTATTAAAAAAGAAATTCCGATGATTCCTACCAGCGTGATAATAAACGCCTCTAATACGCGCATTCCTTTATGCAGTAAAAGAAGTAAGAGTAAGGTGTCGAGAGCAGTGAGGCAAATTCCCCAGATCAGAGGAAGGCCAAATAATAAATTAAGCCCGATCGCCATTCCTACAATCTCCGCGAGGTCGCAGGCGGCAATAGCTATTTCTGCAAGGATATATAGAGGGATATTCGCCCATTTTGGATAAGCGTTTTTTGAAGCCTGCGCAAGGTCTAACCCTCTTACAATGCCTAACCTTGCACTTAGCGATTGTAAAAGCACCGCGATAAGATTTGACATTAACAACACCCAAATCAATTTATATCCGAAAGCGGAACCACCTGCTATATCTGTAGCCCAATTACCCGGATCCATATAGCCAACGCTCACCAGGTAAGCAGGACCAATGAAAGCCATCATACCACGCCAGCCTTTTTTTTGGGTTATTACAGAAGAATGTACTTCATGTAAAGAATGTAAATCACTATTTTTCATAATTCCGGGAAACTTTTTCTTGTTTTCTTTAAAAAGTCATTAGGGTTGATTTAGCAATAAAATTCGCTATACAAAAGTATAAAGTTAGATTAATCTAACAAAAACTAATAATTTATTTTTTTTTAAATGGTTTATTAGGTGAAAATTATTATTAGCTTTGACTAATGAATTCGTTGACAGAAGAAAATTATCTGAAAGCATTATTTAATATTGCCAATATAGCGGGCGAAGTAAATGTTACGGAATTATCAAAAAACCTTGATCTTAAAATGCCCACTGTAACGAGTATGGTGAAAAAGCTTGCTGAGAAAAAATTGGTTCACTATGAAAGTTACAAACCCCTCCGTCTGACCGAAAAGGGGAAAAGAGAAGCTGGTCTTATCATAAGAAAACACAGGCTTACTGAAATGTTTTTGGTAGATAAAATGAAGCTCGGTTGGGAAGATGTCCACGACATTGCCGAACAAATTGAACATATAAAATCTCCTGTTTTTTTTGAAAAAATGGACGAACTGCTTGGCTATCCAAAAGTGGATCCGCATGGCTCTCCCATACCTGATAAAAATGGAAAAGTAGTGTGGAAAGATTATAATAAATTAAGCGATTGCAATGCGGGGGAAACCGTAAAACTGGCGGCTGTTATTAATACTTCATCTGAATTTTTAAAATTTTTAAATGCACGTGAAATGCACTTAGGATTAAGAATTAAAATAAAAGCAATTGAACCTTTTGATAAATCAATAGTGATAAATTATGGAAAAAGGCATGCAGAAACTTTAAGCAATGTTGCCTGTGAAAGATTGCTGGTTGAAAAGGAAGGCTGATTTAATTTTGGAGTGATGAAAGTTTTTATCCGGGTTTGTAGGAACTGAATCGTTTAATCAAAGATGATCGTCTTGTTTTTAAACACAAATACCTTTTCGTTGCAAACCAATCTTAATGCATGAGCCAAAACGTTTTTTTCTATATCTCTTCCTGAACGGGCCATTTCTTTAGCATCATGAGTATGGTCTACCGGAATTACATTTTGCGCAATAATCGGACCTTCATCCAACATTTCATTCACAAAATGCGCAGTGGCGCCAATAATCTTTACACCCCGTTCATAGGCTTTTTGATAGGGATTGGCGCCGGCAAATGCAGGCAGAAATGAATGGTGAATATTTATAATCCGGTTATTGTAATACTGCACGAATGAGGGAGATAATATGCGCATATTTTGCCAGCACTAAAAAATCAGGATTAAGTTGCCGGATAATTGCAAGAATCTCCTGCTCATGAATTTCCCTGGATTTATCTGAATGGTCTACAAAATAATAGGGGATTTCAAATTTTGAAGTAAGTTCTTCAAGATGGGTGTAGTTGCTTATAACGCCCAGAATATTTAGGTTGAGATCATCGAATTTATGCCGAATCAGCAGATCGCTTAAGCAATGGTATTCTTTGGTGGCAAGTATCACCACATTTTTCTTTGTATTGGCAGACAGTTTTATTTCAGCGGTTTGCGGAAGTATGTTTTTTACTTCTCTCAAAAAAATTTCTTTATTGAACTTACCTGAAATTTCTGTGCGCATAAAAAAATGGTTGAATTTTCTTTCAACAAATTCTCCGTTGCTTACTACATTGAGATTGTGGTCATAAACAATTTTAGAAACTTTATAGATCAGGCCACTTTCATCGGGGCAATTGATTAATAGAATATGTGTGTGTGATGGCTCCATTTATTGCGAAAGTAATTTGATTTTAGAAATTTGACGGCTGCATAAAGACCATTTTTCAATATCTTCATTCCATATTTAATTGCTATGTACAAAATAACTATTGCTTTTATTCTTGCTTTTCTTTTGACGTGTTTTCAAATTTTTGCGCAAACGCCGACTCTTGTTAGCCAAAATGGAAAACATACGTTATTGGTAGATGGGAAACCTTTTTTTATTTTGGGCGGACAAGTGCATAATTCCAGCGCGTGGCCGGCATTTCTTTCTGCTGTTTGGAAAAGCGCAGAATATATGCACCTGAATACTTTGGAAGTTCCTGTTTATTGGGAGCAGATAGAGCCGCAGGAAGGGAAGTTTGATTTTTCAATTGTTGATAAATTGCTTAAGGAGGCAAGATCGCATCATGTTCACCTGGTGCTCCTTTGGTTTGGCACCTGGAAGAACGGCAGTAATCATTACATGCCGGGATGGATGAAAAGGGACGCAGATAAATATCCGAATATAACCGGTAAAAATGGTAAGTTTTATGATTCTCCTTCCCCTTTGGCTGATGCCACTTTGCAGGCTGATATAAAAGCTTTTAGCGCTTTGATGTACCACCTCAAAAACGCCGATTCGCAACATACAGTTATTATGATCCAGGTTGAAAACGAAGCAGGAACCTGGGGAAGTGTGCGTGATTATTCACAGAAAGCACAACACTTATTTGAAGCGCAGGTTCCTGCGGAATTGCTTAACACAGATATCCTAAAAGCTTTGAAGGTGCCTGTTGTTTCTTCAGGAACCTGGAAAGAAGTTTTTGGCGAAAGGGCAGATGAATATTTTAATGCATGGAATGTGGCGCGTTTTATTGGCAAAGTGGCTGCTGCAGGTAAGAAAGAATACAACCTTCCGATGTATACCAATGCAGCACTTCGTGATCCGCTCATTGATCCTCCGGCAACGCAATATGAAAGCGGCGGTCCGACAGATAACGTAATTCCCATCTGGAAAACAGCCGCTCCTGCTCTCGATCTCCTGGCGCCTGATGTCTACCTGGACGGCAACGAACGTGTACTCAAGGTTATGGATCTTTATAACAGAAAAGACAATGCCTTGTTTGTTCCCGAAGCCGGGTTGAACGTGGTGAATGCAAAATATTTATTCGAAGTGTTTTCACGCGGAGGAATTGGATTTTCTCCATTTGGGATAGATAACAACGGTGATACCTCGGCCAATAGAGAATTGAAAGAAACACTTGCTCCTTACTCGGCAGAATATGCATTGTGTGCTTCAATGCTACCGCAACTTGCGAGCTGGGCTACAAAAGGAAAGATACAATCTGCAGTGGAAGGCGATGATCATAAAGACCAAACCGTAGAACTTGGTGACTGGAAATGTACGGTTGTTTTTGGCGGAAATGGAAGAGCCAATGCTGCGCCGGTGTATAAAGATCCGGTTGGCAATGCTATGTTCATTGAATTAGGAAAAGATTCGTTTTTAGTTAGCGGAATGAGGTGCCATATTCGTTTTCAACCGGCAGGCAATGATGAAGGTAAAGCATGGCAATATCTGAAAGTGGAAGAGGGTGTTTACAAAAATGGCGCTTTTGTCCCTCTCAGGATATTGAATGGAGATGAAACAGATTGGGGCGGCCCCGGTTTTGGTGATACACCTTCATTGTTAAGGATTACGCCCGTAACAAGGTAGGTATTTACACGAATGATTTAAAATACAGTAAACAAACAAATTCAGAAGAATTTTATTTTAAAAAATTTCATTTATTCACTTAAGGATTGATCATAACATGCGCGTGGTAAGTTCCGGGATCCATGATCCAGGGCATTCCCGGGGCAGAAGGCTTTTCAGGTAAACCGGTGCTGGCGGCGGTAGCAAACGGAACATAGATTACGTAACGAAGGTAGCCGTTTTTTACTTCACCGGTTTTGGAGTTCACATCTTTGCTGTCGGCACTATAAACATATAATGCGGCAGGACTTTTGGGCATTTGAAGCTTGCCTTCTTTTACTTCTTTGGCACGTTCATCAAACAATTGTTTTCCTGACATTCCCTGTTTTCTCAACTCGCGGCCTCTTTGCATTAAAGGTTCCAAATCTTTATTATAACAAGCTACAGAAAAACTTGTGTCAGTGGGATCATCTGCAAGACAAATCATTTCATTTGTTCCTTTTTTTATAATAGCGAGTTGATTATTGGCATCGTATCCATACACTGTAGCGCTGTCTCTCTTTTCAGGAGGAGCCGCCAAAACTGCCAGTTTTATTTGCATATCTGCATTGGGTACATCCGCTTTAAAAGGCACTGTTTCATGTATCACATTAGTGGTGTCAGTTTTAACAGCAGTTGAATCTGTACCGGAAGGAGTTGCCTGGTTTTGGGTATTACAACCCAAACAAAAAATAGTTGCTGCGAGGAATAAATAAATGAGTTTCATATGCAAACGTTAAGTTGAATGAAAAAATATATAAAGAGCAAGGTTTAATAAAGATAATAATTTATTATGCAACGGCGCTATTTTTCTGTTGCTCTCTTTAGTTTCGAATGTAGGATAGCAGTGGATTTGAATTCAGGAAGGAAAATAGTAAAGCAACAAATTCAGCCGATTTTTATTTTAAGTTGCATTAACAAAAAGAGTATCATCCAGCCTGCTTCGCGAAAGCAGGCGAGAGAGAAATGGGCTCAGGAATTTTTTTCGAGAGTGACTAATTATAAAGTCTGTTTCCAAAATTAACGCCGATTCTTAACATAAAGCCACTTACGGTAAAATTTTTGCCACTATAAATACTGGTCATTCCTTGCTGGTAAGAGAAGTCAAAGTTTACTTTATGTGTACAAAAAGTTAATCCACCTACTAGTCCAACATAGGTGTTCTTGAGATTGGAATCTTTAATCGGATCGCCGGTATAATTATAAGATTTGAATAGATATGAAATTTGTGGCCCAAAATAAATAAAGGTTCCGGTGGATGTTTTTTGTCCGCCCGGATTATAAGTTCCCGGCGTACTTCTTTCTGTGACTGTAACGGAGCCATCTGAATTTTGAACCCCATTGTAATTTGTTCTTCCGGGTGTATGGCTTGCTCTTGTTACCCCTTGGTGATAGCCCAGGCAATATTCAAACAGCAGGGGAACATCTGCATAATTAAGGCCAAATGATTCGCCACCACCGTTGGAGCTATTGTCGGCTCTGAGAGGGAAAACAAAAATTACTTTTCTGAGGATGTACTTAATACAACCATTTTACCAACTTAAATAGTTGGGCAAAAAGCAGGCAGTAAATCTACAAATTTTGAAGAATTTTATTTTGAATATAGCAATTGAATTTTTTTAAATCTGTAGCTCATAACGAAGTAAAGGTTTTTGAGAAAGAAAAGAATTTTCTTCAACCATATTTTTTACTTCATCAATATTGATTTGAGAAATGATTTCGTCGGGAATTGAAATTTCAAATTCAAATTCGGGAAGGTGCAGCCGCACTTTAGGGATGCTTCGCAACGAATCGAAGACTTTTACAAAATCAAGGGCGATTTTAGGCATTGCAATTCGCAGGTCGCTGTATTCATTATTTTCATAAATCCCGAAAGGGTAAATATGATGCGCTGTTACCAAAACATCGGGAAAAAGATCTTTCAATGCAATAGCTATCGCACAATTATTCCCAATCTTTTCAACGTCATCGTACGCTCCGCATCCCTGGCTTCTTTCAAGAATTTCTTTAGTAACTTTTATTTTGAACTGGACCGGCATATCTGCATTTTTGTTCCTTTTAAAGGTAAGCGTTTTTTCGAATCTTTTAATATACTATTTGAGTTTTAAGTAAGGGAAATGTTAGGTTAATGGATAGTTATAAGTGGGCTTTCCCTTTTATTTTGACATGCTATTTGTAGTTTATTTTTTAGATTTTTTTAAAATATTAAACACAAATATTATGAAAACTATATTATTAATGCTGTTATCAATATCATTATCGGTAAGGGTTTCAGCTCAACGAAAGGGAGATTCTGATGCACACAATGGATCTTCTGAAGAAAGAGGTGAATTCCATTCACGGGTTTATGATATTCCTCTTAATTATGGACTGGGATATAATTACCCTTATGGCTACTCTTATTTTGGATATCCTTATTATGGATATCCATATTACGGTTATCGATTCTGGAATAGAACTTCCCATAATAGTAACAAGGCAATTCAATACAAGTTGTCGTTACAATTTAAAACGATTAAAATGGATTATAAAAACAAAATCCATCAAGTAAGGCATGATAAAAGTTTAAGTCATTCGCAAAAAAAACAGAAAATATTTTCTTTAAAAACTGAAAGAAACCAAAGCATTGTTAATGCAGAAAAGGATTTTGTAAAACAGTTGAATACGGACAATCAAAATCCTGGAATGAAAAACAATCAGAAACCTGGTAATGGCAATACCACATCATGAATGGTTCATTATAATGAATTACTTTAAAAAAGATCAGGAAGCGAATTTCCCACGAAAAATAGTCGGACCATAAGCCCGGCTATTTTTTATGGTTTAAAATTTTGTTTCAGAAAAGCCATTAGTTTTTCATTAAAACCAAAGTACTCATACAACGGATGTTATTAACGTTTACTATTTTTAAAGGCTCTATAAAAGATAAATTATTTTGCTGCATAGCTTTGTCAAGAAGGGTGGGCGTTAAAAGGAATCGGGCCGTTCCATCAGGAATATGATATACCCCGTCTTCAATTAATTTTACCTTGTCTTCCAATCCTATGGATGATGCCATTCTTATAAATAAAGAACCTTTTGGTTTTAAAACACGCACCAACTCTTTTACCATGTTATAAAAATGTGGAGTAGATTTTGCAAAGTGTAGAACAGCACTGCTTATTACATGGTCGAAAAAATTATCTTCAAAAGGAAGCTGATCGGTTTCGGCTACCTGGAATCTTTCTGATGTAAAATCCGGATGGAGAGATTTTAAATAATTGACAGGAGTTGCATCTTTATCAATTCCATAAATATCAATTTCGTTTTTTAAAAACCAAAATAGATTTTTTCCGCCGCCACAACCGGCATCTAAGATTTTGTCAGTTGGTTTGTACCTGCGTTTTATTATTTGGTCAAGTAAATAAATGTCAGTGTTTCCAATTAGTTCCTGTATAGTTATTGGGTTCATAAAAAGTTGTTTTTAATTTTTTGATTTTAATAAAAAAACCGATGCAAATCTTTGCATCGGTTTTAATTCTATGATCCGGCATTCATGACTATTTCAATCCTTCCAAGGCAGCGTTCATATTTCTTACTGCTTCAGCGCTCTTGTTGAATTTGGCTTTCTCGTCTTCGGTCAGTTGGAAATCAATTATTTTTTCCCATCCATTTTTTCCTATCACTACAGGTACACCGATACAAATATCTTTTTGTCCGTATTCGCCATCAAGCATTACGCAGCAAGGAATTAATTTCTTTTCATCGCGCACAATAGCTTCTACCAATGTTGCGCCAGCAGCTCCGGGAGCATACCATGCGCTGGTGCCTAATAATTTGGTAAGTGTTGCACCTCCAACCATTGTGTCAGCAGCTACTTTTTGTAAAGCGGCTTCATCCAAATAATTGGAAACCGGTGTTCCCTGGTAAGTAGCCAATCTGGTAAGAGGAATCATTGTAGTATCTCCGTGTCCGCCAATCACCACACCCTGTAAGTCTTGCGCAGACACATTCATAGCCTGAGACAGAAAATATTTGAATCTTGAACTATCTAATAATCCGCCCATACCGATCACACGGTTTTTGGGAAGGCCGGTTGATTTTAATGTGAGGTATGTCATCGTGTCCATCGGGTTGCTGATCACCACGATAATAGCATCCGGCGATTGCTCTAATATTTTTGAAGTAACCTCTTTTACAATGCCTGCATTGATGCCGATCAGTTCTTCACGCGTCATTCCCGGCTTACGTGGAATGCCGGAAGTGATCACCACCACATTGCTTCCCTTGGTTTTAGAATAATCATTCGTGCTGCCGATAATTTTTGTATCGCTTCCCAGCATGGTAGCGCTCTGCAAAAAATCCATTGCTTTACCTTCGGTAATTCCTTCTTTAATATCGAGCATTACCAGTTCTTCACAAAGTTCTTTGCGGGCAATGTTGTCGGCACAGGTAGCGCCAACTGCACCGGCGCCTACTACGGTTACTTTCATCTTATTTTATAATTTATTTTTAAAAATTGGGTTATCGGTCAAAGGTAAATGAATTGTAGTATTGTTATGGTTGATTTTGATCATGCATAAATTTTTGCCACTGATTAAAAGGATTTTTCGCCACTAAGATACCAAGGCATAAAGTAAAATGCGGATGGAGAAAGCTATTCTTTGATGGAGAAAGCTATTCTTTTTTTCAAAAGTGAAATTCGTTGTAATTCGCTAAAATTCGTGAAATAAAAACCAATAAAACAGTTATAGTCCTACTGGTTCAACGCCTTCACTACATCTTCGAGTTTAATAACACCGCTGAAAGAATTTACATACTTCCCGTGTCTGTCATAAGCAACAAGATCGGGATACATTTGAACGTGGTAGTAAGGAAGGAAAAAATCTTTTTTGTCCCAACCCATTGTTATTTCAGGATATTGTGCAATTTTAAAATTATGGTAAAACGCCATCATCTCTGTGTAGGGAAGCCATGTTACCATTACTATCTGCACATTTTTAAAGTGATCAATATATTTTGTCAATTCACTTGTTTCATTCTGGCAATGACCACATTCCGGGCTAAAGATCATCAATAAAGTCGGTTTGTTTTTTTTGAGATCATGGTTGGTATAAATGGTACTGTCGGGTGCTTTATAAATGGTAAAGTTGGGAATGGTGGGGTCTTTTACAAACTCAGGACGGTTATCTGTAGCAGCATTGGTTTGTGAAAATCCCGTATAAGAAATAAAGAAGCATGAAAGAATAAATAAAAGTTTTTTCATCTGAAATTTTTTTATAAAACTAATAAAAAACACCAAAGTTAGAAGCAGATAGGATATTTTAAGATTTAATTAGCAGTGAACCAACTTTTAATGAGGATTCTTATTTTAATATTTCTGCTCATTTTTACGGAGCAGAATTTATAATTGAGCTAACAGTGTTTCAGGTTTTACATCGCCTTCAAACGATTTTTTTAAGTGTCCTTTTTTATCATAAATAAATATAGAAGGAAGATTTCTTACCCTGAAATAGATCGGGAAGAAAAATTTAGTATCTCTCGCCATGGTTATTTGCGGGTAATTGGCGATTTGATAATGTTTATAAAAATCTATCATTTCATCATAAGGCAAATAAGTAAGCATTACAAATTGGGTGTTTTTAAACTTTTTAATATTCTGCGTAAGCATCTCAGTTTCGTGCTGGCAATGGCTGCATTCGGGACTGAAAACAATAAAAATGGTATTCTTTTTTTTCTTCAGGTCTTCTCTCGTAAACGCAGTGCTGTCAGGTGCTTTATAAAGTGTGAATTCCGGGATGGTTGGATACTTCAGGTAAGGAGCGTTTTCCTGTGCGCTATCAGTTTGACAAAAAGCAGATGCCGAAATAAAAACAGCAGCACAAAAAATAAATAATTTCTTCACGGATAAAATTTTTTATAAAGCTATGGAAAAGTTTAGAGTTGAAAATACCTGCTTAGCGCTTTAGCAGTAGTTTATGAATTAGGGTTTAGAGAGTTTAGAGGGTTTGGCGGTTTAGCAGATAGAAATCATTATGGATGTGGTTGTCTCTTCTTTCCAATTTTTACTTCAACAATAAAACAAATCTTTTACCTTTGCAGCCTCAAAAAAGTTTTCTTTATGGCATCTACTTCGGATATAAGAACAGGATTAATTTTAAAAATAGACGGTAGTCTTTATACGGTTATAGAATTTGGACAGAACAAAACGGCTCGTGCTGCGGCAAAAGTTTGGGCAAAACTAAAAGGCGTTGACAACGGACGAACTATTGAACAAACATGGAATAGCGGTGAAACAATTCACCCGGTGCGTGTTGAAAAAAGGCCTTATCAATATCTTTATAAGGATGATACAGGTTACACTTTCATGAACACAGAAAATTATGAGCAGATTGTTGTGGCCCCTGAAATGGTGGATGCGCCTCAGTTTTTAAAAGACGGCCAGGAAGTTTCGGTTTTGATTAATACAGAAACTGATTTGCCTATGGGCGTTGAACTTCCCGATAAAATAGTTTTGATGGTAACCTATAGCGAGCCTGGCATGAAAGGTGATACCGCTACAAAAACGCTGAAACCTGCCACAGTAGAAACCGGCGCTACCGTAAATGTCCCTTTATTTGTAAATGAGGGAGAACTGATAAGAGTAAACTCTAAAACAGGCGAGTACGTAGAAAGAGTAAAAGAATAAATACCAACTGATGTTGATGATTTATTATTTACATTTATCTATCTAATTTTCAATTAATAAAGTAACTTAGCCACACTTTTCCCATAACCTAAATATAATTTCCAATATGGACATTAAACAAATTCATGAATTGGTAAAGCTTGTTAATAAAAGCAATATCGGTGAATTGATGATCGAAAATGAGGGATTTAAAATTACAATTAAGCAAAAAAAAGAACCGGCTCAACTTATTGGTCAGCCTATGGTTCAACCGGTTCAGCACATTCAACAACCAGTTGCCCAGGCACCCCAGGCAGCCCCGACAAAAACCGGTGAATCAAAAGCTGCAGAGCCTGCAAAACAGGAAAATCTTCTTACTATAAAAAGTCCTATGATTGGGACTTTTTATCGTCAGGCAGGTCCAGGCAAACCATTGTTTGCAAGTGTTGGCGACGAGGTAGAAGTAGGGCAGGTGGTTTGTATCATCGAAGCCATGAAATTGTTTAATGAAATTGAAAGTGAAGTTGCCGGCAAGATCGTAAAGGTTTTGGTAGAAGATGCTTCCCCGGTTGAATTCGATCAGCCTTTGTTTTTGGTGGAACCGGCTTAATTTCCAGATTAGCTGATTAGCCAATTTGCTGATGTGCTAATGAAAGACCGTAAATGAACAATTGTCTAAAATTGCTGTTATGAAAAAGGAAGAAATCGAAGCCAATCCCATTTTAAAAATGACTTTTGATTTTTCATTATTGGTGATTAATTATTGTGATTTTTTGGATTCAACTAAGAAATATACGATCAGCAGGCAATTGCTTAAGTCCGCAACTTCAATTGGAGCAAATACAATGGAGGCTCAAAATGCGGAAAGCAAGGCTGACTTTATTCATAAAATAAAAATTGCAGCAAAAGAAGCTGATGAAACACAATACTGGCTTCTGCTCTGCAGCCTTTCAACTATTTATCCGGAAGCTTATAACGTTTTGAGACGCAGAATATAAAATTAAAAACTGAGATTAGCATAAATTAGCTTATTAGCTAATTGGCTAATTAGCACATTAAAAAGATGTTTAAAAAAATACTTATTGCAAACAGGGGAGAGATTGCCCTTCGGATTATACGGACATGTAAAGAAATGGGAATCAAAACGGTTGCCGTTTATTCTACGGCTGATAAAGACAGCCTCCATGTAAAATTTGCTGATGAAGCGGTTTGTATCGGAAAGCCTGCAAGCGCTGACAGTTATTTAAATATTCCTCACATTATGGCAGCGGTAGAAATTACCAATGCTGATGCAATTCATCCTGGCTATGGTTTTCTGGCAGAGAATGCAAAATTCGCGCAGATATGTTTTGACCATGGTATTAAATTTATTGGCCCCACACCTGCCATGATCAATTCTATGGGCGATAAGATCACCGCTAAAGAGACGATGATTATTGCCGGAGTTCCTGTGGTTCCGGGTGTTGAGGGATTATTGACTGATGTGGATCATGCAAAAAAATCTGCTGCAGAAGTTGGATATCCTGTAATATTAAAGGCAACAGCCGGCGGAGGAGGAAAAGGAATGCGCGTGGTTTGGAATGAGAAGGAAATGGAAAAAGCGTATGAGACTGCGAAAATAGAAGCGGGTGCGTCATTTAAAAATGATGGGATTTACATGGAAAAATTTGTGGAAGAACCCAGGCATATTGAAATACAAATTGCCGGTGACCAATACGGAAATGTTTGTCATTTAAGCGAGCGTGATTGCTCTATACAGCGCCGCCATCAAAAGTTGGTGGAAGAATCTCCTTCACCTTTTATGACTCCGGAATTGAGAGAAAGAATGGGTGAAGCGGCGATTAAAGCTGCTGCGGCGATTAATTACGAAAGCGTAGGTACGGTGGAGTTTTTGGTAGATAAAGACAGGAATTTTTATTTTATGGAAATGAATACGCGGATACAGGTGGAGCATTGCGTTACAGAGGAAGTGGTGAATTATGATTTAATAAAAGAACAGATAAAGATTGCTGCAGGAGAAAGAATTTCCGGAAGAAATTATTATCCTGAAATGCATGCGATTGAATGCCGTATCAATGCGGAAGATCCATACAATGATTTTCGCCCTTCTCCGGGAAGAATTACGGCTCTTAATCAGCCTGGCGGCCATGGCGTTCGTGTTGACAGCCACTGCTATTCCGGTTATGTGATTCCTCCTTATTACGATAGTATGATCGGAAAATTAATTACAATGGCTCAAACCCGCGATGAAGCGATAGATACGATGTACAGAGCTTTAAGCGAATATGTAATTGAAGGAATTAAAACCACAATCCCTTTTCATCTGCAACTGATGCAAAATGAAGACTTCAGGAAAGGAAATTTCACTACTAAGTTTTTGGAAGGATTTAAGATGAAATGATCAACGAAATCATAAATCGAGCACAATTGAAAGATTGGATTTGATCTTGTCAATTTCCCTTTGATCAAGTTCTCCTATTTTTTTCAAAAGACGTTTATTATCAATTGCCCGGATTTGATCAATCATTATATCGAAACCTTCTTTCAGGTTTGCGTTGCCTTTCACAAGGTGAATTCTTAAAATTTCAGCTTCGGGTTTTATATTAGTTGTGATTGGACATATAATGGTAGAAGGATGATAAGTATTAAGTAAATCAGTTTGAATGATCACAACAGGCCTTGTTTTACCGGTTTCTGTTCCAAACCTTGGATTCAGATCTGCAATCCAGATTTGATATTGTTTAATCTTCATCCAGCAGTTTTTCAAATTCAGAAAGTACTTTCATTGATTCTTCCCGAACTACTTTCGATTCCTTTTTTAATTGGCGTGAAATTAATTTTCTTTTTTGAAGCATATTATAAAATTCAACTGCTTCATTAATATACCGGTTTCGGTTCTTACTGATCTTAGCGGTTATTTTTTCTGTCTCATTGAAAACAGAGTCATCCATTTTAAGTGATAAATTTTTCATTACTTTTTTGTTAAAGGTATATACTAAAAGTATATCTTCAAAATTTTACGACTTCCGGTAATCAACAAACGAATAAATAAGCCTAATTTTTATTTTATTTATAGTACAGCAAAATGAAATCACTTCATTTTACTTTCGATCTTTTCAAGATTAATTTTCGTTTGTCCGTTAGAAAACTCTGATTGTTGATCCAGTCGCTTTTTATCATTAAAACCTAATGAAACCGCTTTCAGTAAATCATCTGTAGCATCTTTTGCATTATTATTACGTGCATTGAGAATGGCTGAAAAATACCATGCTTCACTGTTAGTTGGATCTGCTTTTTTGTACAATGAAACAAAATGTTCCGCTTCTTTATTTTGATTTTGATTAATAAGTTGGTTGCTGATAGAATAAAATGCTAAGGAAAGATAAGCCTGCAATCGCTGGTACATAGCACCTTCCGGCGTTTTGGCTGTGGCTTTTGATTTTACATCTGCAATCGTTTTGTCCCAGTAAGTATTGTCATCCGTTTGAAAATTCTGTTGAAAACCGCTTTTAATTTTTTCTTCTTTCTGCAATAAATTTTGCCTTGCCTGCTCTTGTTTTTGATAAGCATTTGTATGAGTAATTGAATCTTCTATTTGGTTGAACCAACCTGCTTTTTCTGTTACGCCATCAAGCATGCCCGCAGCGAGGCGGCAAATTTCTTCAGCTTTTAAAAAATCATTTTTTGTTTCATTATCCGCAATTATTTTTTGGTTCTTGCTGATAAACTTATCTATGAATGCCGTGTCGCGAGGAATTAAATTTTTACGCATTGCATCAAACTGTAAGCCTTCAAATGCAGTATTCATAGTTGTTTCAGGAGCCCATTCATGTATGCCGTCAAAAAAAATAATGCGGTGACGTGTTGACGTTTTATCAAGAATATTATCAATAGAAACAAGGTCTGTCATGTTCATGTCGCCATTACCGGCAATTGCAGTAAAGCTAAAGTTGAAATTTCCTGCTGAAGTAATATCTTCAAGCCCGGCGCCATTGGCAATTAAGCCGCTTATGCAGGCGTGGTGCAAAGCAATAAACGTAGCGACTTTTGCACCTCCGGAAAATCCGCAGAGATAAATTCTGTCAGGGTTTACGGCAACTCGTTTTTGTATGTCTTCATTCAAAGCACTCCAAATACTTTCCGCATCATTCCAGTCGTTTCCGTTTTTTGAATCGTTGCTTCCCGCTAAAATAAAATGAAAACTATCTGCCAGTGCCTTATACTTTTTTACAGGAAGTAAACCATCACCATGTGGATCAAATAAATAAACTACAGGCAAAGGTTGGTTGCTGTTATCATCAGGAATATACAAGGCGTAGGATTTTGTCGGATCAGACTGGCAATAAACAGGGTTGATAATTTTTCCTCTTTGAAAAGTATTGTTAACCGGAGTTTTTAAAATAAGTGAAGAATCAATATTTAAATTCTGACTGCTACTGTTGCTGCCTCCACAGGCATTTATATAAAAGGAGAGTAGTGTGAGTGCGATGAAATAGTTGGCTTTTATAATGGCCTTAAAAGATATTTTCTGAGTTTCGTCAATAGGCTGCATGAATATGATTTAAATCGATTTCAAATATAATCATTTCAGCAGGAGCTAAAAAGATAAACAGTAAACGAATAAAAACGCAAGTTTTTTATTTAGTTTACTGTTATGCACAAATAAACAAGCTATTTTATTATCCCTTCTTTTGCCATATCATTTACAATCATCTGGCCATATTCCTGCGACAGGCTTGTCGCCGAATCAGGGTCAAAGGACTCGGTTTGTACCGAGTAAAGAAGCTCTTTACTTTCCATATTATAGAAATTGCTTTCCCAAAAATATTTCGTGTTTCTCGTATAATATCCAGGGGTGTAAATACGGCCATAAATAGTAGAATAATATCCCCGGAAGTGCCTCTGGTATATTATGTATGGTGAATAAGTTATTCTTGCAGGTACATAATACCGTTCCCGTTCTTTATCGAGTAATACAATTGTTATTACCGCATCAAAACCGTTGTCCTTTATTTTATCCAGTATTTCCTGTTCTTCCATATTTTGTAACGACTTGGGACCGAGTTCCCTTAAGGAAGACACAGCATTATATCCACGTTTTTGCAGATCACCAACAAGGTGATTTTCCATACTTTCCCGAAGGCCTCTTTCATTTTCAGGAAGCATGCCTACTACCATGATTTTATTATAAGTTTTTGGAGGAAGAACATTTGATTTCCATGAATGTGTAATCCGCATGGAAGAGGAGCAGCCCATGAATAACAGTGATATTACCCCTGCAAAAATTGTCCTGACTTTCATAATCGATATTTTAGAAATCCAAGGTAGAACCAGGGAGATTTACTATCAATGATTGCGGTCAGTAATTTCTACAACTGTCGTCAGGGAAATCAATTATTTAAGTTGGGGTATTTCTCAAATTATCTTTTTCAACTTCTCAACTACTAAATCCACTTCTTCTTTTGTATTGTATTTGCTGAAAGAAAAACGAACAGTTGTTTGATCGGGATTTTTTGAGATGGCGCTGATGACATGGCTTGCTGCTTCTGCTCCGGAGGTGCAGGCGCTACCGCCGCTGGCGCAGATG
Source organism: Bacteroidota bacterium (assembly GCA_028876495.1). Classification (GTDB taxonomy): domain Bacteria; phylum Bacteroidota; class Bacteroidia; order Chitinophagales; family Chitinophagaceae; genus Ginsengibacter. The sequence continues at coordinate 85,976 of JAGWRO010000038.1, read as the reverse complement.
TTATTGATGTCGAGATTAAAAAGAAGCATGTCTGACTTTTCGGTTTTGGGAAAGGCAACGCTTAAAACCGTGTATAGGGATTCACCTTCAGGATCGCCGTTAAAATGAACACCCGGAATATTTTTTACCAGGCTTTCTTTCATATAATTTTTTACTTCTTTTATATGAAGGCTTTCTTCTTCCATATTTTCGACAGCTATTTCCAGCGCTTTGGCAAAACCAACAATGCCGTAAATATTTTCGGTGCCTGCGCGCATGTTCCGTTCCTGGCTGCCACCGTTGATAAAAGGGTGGATCTTTATATTCTTATTGATATATAACATGCCAACGCCTTTAGGTCCGTGAATTTTGTGAGCCGCAGCATTGATAAAATGTACATGCACTTTTTGTAAATCGATTGGGAAATGACCTACCGTTTGCACGGTATCTATATTGCAGATCGCATCATGTTTTTCACACAAATAAGCTACTCTTTCAATATCTGTAATGTTGCCGATTTCGTTGTTGGCATGCATTAAAGTGACCAGGCATTTTTCATCACTTTCTTTTAATAATTTTTCGAGGTCGTTATAATCAATTTGCCCGTTAGCCAGGATATGCACATAAGACAATTTTACCTTTCCGGTTTTTGCTAAATATTCAATAGAATGCAGTGTGGCATGATGTTCCAGCGGAGAGCTGATAATATGTTTGCAGCCAAGGTCGTTTACTGCTGCATTGATAGCAGTATTCGTACTTTCTGTTCCGCCGCTCGTAAAAAATATTTCTGATGGATGTGCATTTAAAATTTTGGCAACGGTTTTCCTGGCATTTTCAATTGCCATTCTTGTTTCCCTTCCATAAGAATAAATGGAAGACGGATTTCCGAATTTTTCATTAAAAAAAGGAAGCATGGCCTTGAAAACCTCCGGGTCCAAAGGCGTTGTAGCTGCGTTATCAAAATAAATTCTTTGCATAATCAATAAGCGAATTAGCTGGTTACTTCATGAATGTCTTTCATGATTTTTTTGGCGATATTTTCAGCAGTTGTTTCAAAATTGCTTTCAGAATAAATACGCAATATTGGCTCTGTATTGCTGGTTCTTAAATGCACCCAATCGTTGCCAAATTCTATTTTCAAACCATCTTCGGTATTGATCGGGTGGTTTTTGTATTTGTCTTTTATCTTTTGAAAAATATCTTTTACATCCACATTATTTTCGAGCGTGATTTTATTTTTAGAGATAAAATAATCAGGATACATTCCCCTAAGTTGTTTAATGCTTTTTTGTGAATGGGCAAGATGGGAAAGAAACAAACCAATACCGATCAGCGCATCACGGCCATAATGAAAATCGGGAACGATAATACCGCCATTGCCTTCGCCGCCTATAACAGCGTTCACCTCTTTCATTTTATGCACCACATTTACTTCGCCTACAGGTGATGGAAAATATGCTCCGCCATGCTGGTGTGTAATTTCTTTTAGTGATTTGGTGGAGGACATATTGCTGACTGTATTCCCTTTTCTTTTGCCAAGAATATAATCGGCAACCGCAACCAAAGTGTATTCTTCACCAAACATGCTTCCATCTTCACAAACGAAGCAAAGCCTGTCCACATCAGGATCTACAGCAATTCCTAAAGACGCTTTTTGCTTGATCACTTCATTGCTTAAGCCAATAAGATTTTTAGGAAGAGGCTCAGGATTGTGTTCAAATTTGCCATTAACTTCATCATTAATCACCACAATATCTTTTACGCCAAGTGCTTTTAATAAGGCAGGAATATAAATCGCCCCCGAACTGTTGACAGGATCTATAACAATTTTAAATTTAGCTTTTTTTATCGCTTCTACATCTACGAGGTCATAATTAACCACCGCGTCAATATGTTTTTGCAGGTAAGAATTATCTGATTTATAAGTGCCGATTTTATGAACCGGAACAAAATCAAATGTTTCATTTTCAGCAATTAAAAGCACTTTTTCTCCGGCTTCCGCATTTAAAAATTCACCATCACTGTTCAAGAGTTTCAGAGCGTTCCATTCCTGCGGATTGTGGCTGGCTGTTAAAATAATTCCGCCAGCCGCTTCTTCTTCTTTAACTGCAATTTCTACTGTGGGCGTGGTGGTAAGTCCAAGATCAACCACATTAAAACCACAAGCCAGTAGTGTATTTGCGCAAAGATCGCTCACCATACTTCCGCTGATCCTTCCATCGCGGCCAATGATAATTTTTTTGTTGGTTGAGCTTTGATCAAGTGAAGTTGCATAGGCTGCAGTAAACTTTACAATATCCAGAGGAGTGAGATTTTTTCCGGGATTTCCTCCTATCGTTCCTCTAATTCCGGAAATACTTTTTATCAGTGCCACATCAATATTTTAATAATGCAAATTTACTTTTTCTTGTTTGAATTGCGCACTTCTTATGTAATTCAAAAGGGGGCGGATTAAGAAGAAAATAGCAGATCAGCAATTAAATTATAAGTGATAGGTAATAAACAAAGAAATACGTAAGATTTTTATTTTGCTGATTTAAAGATCACGCTTCCGCTTTTCTCTGTGTCAGATTCAATCCGTACTTCATATCTTTTATCTCCGTCTGTAACCACCATTAATGCTGTATTTGGCGGAATAGTTCCGAGGTTGTCAGCATACATAGTTACAATATTTACCGGTGCGTTTTTATCAATTGAAAGTGTTAGAGAGATTGGTTTATCTGATAATCTTTTATGGGATAAAACTACTTTTCCATTATAAAAAACAGAAATTGAATCACCGTCAATTTCACCGCTATCATAAAAATCGAGTTTAAAAGTTGGTTGAGTGATCAAAATAGTTTTCACAATATCTTTCCGGCGGATTTCAAAGCCTTTTGTTTTTGGTGAGATCGGTGCCGGGTTCTCAACGTCCTGGTTTAAAAAATCTTTTTTGGTAACCAGGCTTTGAACACTTTCTGTTTTCTGCAGAGTTGGTTTTTTAGGAAGTGCTTTTGCAGTTACTGAAGATTTTGGTTTTGTTTTTTTGGGAACTACAACTACTGTCCTTTTATGCGGCACCTTTTTTACAGGTGCTTTGGCAACAGGTTTACTTTTATGCGGCATATATCCTATTGGCAGAGGATCTACAACCCTGCGTGAAAGAACGGTAGTCCCGCTTCCACAGCCTTTTCCCTGGTTGGGTGCCGGAATCCAGATGCCCCGCAATATCTCCATGCCAGAATCTCTTTCGTAATGTAAGCGGTGTGTTTGAAAACAATTTTGAAAATCAGGGGGTGTATTATATTTGGTTCTCTCTACTTCGGTTACCACAAGGTCATTTGTTTCGCGATTCAAGGTTCCTGTAAGCCGGCAAATGGTATAATATCTTTTTACTCCTTCATGAAAATAAGTGTAAGAATAACCGGAAACACGAGAACCGTCGGTTGTTAATTCCAGTACATATTTAATATCATCATCAAATCCGGAAATTCCGAACCCCCCTTCATCAAACCCCCCTTTCCACTGGCCGTTAAAATCAATTTTTTTATCCCGAGAGGATTTTTTTTGAGAAGCAAAATTTTGCGCATAAGATTTTTGGGCAAACAAACCAAAACTAACAAACATCAAAACTAACAGGGTAAAAAATCTTTTCATCATTGCTGATTATTGATTCAATCAAAATTAATTGTTATTAAAATCATGTACCCTCAAAGGAATATCATCTTTGTCTAATACTTCGTTAAATTTGCGGTTCAAAATTTAAATAAAACCAAAATTTTAAAATAGAGAATGATCAATATTACTTTTCCTGATGGGGCTGTAAGGCAATATGAGCAGGGTATTTCGTCGATGGATATTGCAAAGTCAATTAGTGAAGGATTGGCAAGAAAGATTTTAGCCGCTGAAGTAAACGGCGAAGTGTGGGATCTTTCACGCCCGATAAAAGAAGATGCTTCCGTAAAATTTTTGACATGGGATGATGAAAAAGGGAAGTCAACCTTTTGGCATTCTTCTGCGCATCTTATGGCTGAGGCAGTGGAAGATGCTTTTCCGGGCGTGAAATTTTGGGTGGGGCCTCCGCTAGAAAAAGGATTTTATTATGATATAGATCTTGGCGAAAATGTGATCACAGAATCAGACCTTGAAAAGCTTGAAAAGAAAATGAACGAGCTCTCCAAACAAAACAATGTGTATTTAAGAAAAGAAATTTCTAAAAAAGACGCGATAGAATATTTTGAAGAAAAAGGGGATGAGTATAAATTAGACCTTCTTTCAAACCTGGAAGATGGCAACATTACTTTTTATACACAAGGTAAGTTTACTGATTTATGCCGCGGCCCGCATATTCCTTCTACGGGATTTATCAAGGGAATTAAATTAACCGGAATAGCAGGTGCATACTGGAAAGGTGATGAAAAAAATAAAATGCTTACCCGCATTTACGGTGTTACTTTTCCTAACCAAAAGGAACTGGATCAATATATCCTTTTTATGGAGGAAGCCAAAAAACGCGATCACAGGAAATTGGGAAAAGAACTGGAATTATTTACTTTTTCTGAAAAAGTTGGAGCGGGATTGCCATTGTGGTTGCCTAAAGGCGCTATGCTGCGCGAAAGATTACAGCAATTTTTACAAAAAGCGCAGGTCGAGGCGGGATATCTTCCGGTGATTACGCCTCATATTGGCTCCAAAAACTTATATGTTACCAGCGGCCATTATGAAAAATATGGGGCAGATAGTTTTCAGCCCATAAAAACGCCGGTGGAAGGAGAGGAATTTTTTCTGAAACCAATGAATTGCCCTCATCATTGTGAAATTTATAAAGCGCTCCCGAGGAGTTACAAAGACCTTCCATTGAGGCTTGCAGAGTTTGGAACGGTGTACCGTTACGAACAATCAGGGGAATTGCATGGGCTTACAAGGGTTCGGGGATTTACACAGGATGACGCGCATTTATTTTGTATGCCATCGCAGGTAAAGGATGAATTTAAAAAAGTGATTGACCTGGTTTTGTATGTTTTTGGTTCGCTCGGCTTTACTGATTATACCGCTCAAATATCTTTGCGTGATCAGAACGACCGGTCTAAATATATAGGCAGCGAAGAAAACTGGGAAATATCTGAAAGATCTATTATTGAAGCCGTTGAAGAAAAAGGGTTGGAGAATGTAGTGATCGAGTATGGAGAAGCCGCTTTTTATGGGCCGAAACTGGATTTTATGGTGAGGGATGCAATTGGCAGAAAATGGCAATTAGGAACGATACAGGTTGATTATAATTTACCTGAAAGATTTGACCTCACTTATATTGGTGAAGATAATTCCAAACACCGGCCCGTGATGATCCATCGTGCTCCTTTTGGAAGTCTCGAAAGATTTGTTGCGGTGTTGATAGAACATTGCGCCGGTAAATTTCCCATGTGGCTTGTGCCGGTACAGGTAAAAATTTTGCCGATAAGTGATAAATTTATAACTTATGCTCAAAATGTTTTAAATCAATTAAAAAATAATGATATTCGTGCTGAAATTGATGATAGAAGTGAAAAGATAGGCAAGAAGATCAGGGATACAGAATTGGCTAAGATCCCCATAATGCTTATTATAGGTGAAAAAGAAGTAAATGAACAAAAAGTTTCAGTAAGAAGGCAGGGAAAAGGTGATGAAGGAACAAAAACTTTGGATGAAGTGATTGAAAATATTAAAGACGAAGTTGACAATAAAACAGCATACCAACCAGAAAGAACAGAAAATTAAAAAAATTATTAACCTAAAATCAATTAATGGCATTTCCACCAAGACCCAGAGGTTTTAATCCACGTTTTAAAAAAGAACAACAGCAAGAACACCGCACCAATCACATGATAAGAGTACCGCAGGTACGATTAGTGGGTGAGAATATCGAAGTAGGGATTTACTCTACTACAGATGCACAAAGAATTGCAAATGAACAAGGCCTTGACCTTGTTGAAATATCTCCCAATGCAGATCCACCGGTTTGCAAGGTGATCGATTACAACAAGTTTCTTTATGAAAAAAAGAAACGGGAAAAGGACATGAAGGCAAAAAGCAAGGTTTCTGAAGTAAAAGAAATCCGTTTTACGCCAAACACAGACGATCATGATTTTGATTTCAAATCAAAACATGCTGAAAACTTCCTTAAAGATGGCAACAAAGTAAAAGCATATGTGCAGTTTAAAGGACGAGCCATTATGTTTAAAGAAAGAGGCGAATTATTGTTATTGAAATTCGCTGAAAGGCTTGTAGATGTTGGTACTTTGGAAAGTATGCCCAAACTGGAAGGAAAACGAATGTTTGCGATTTTTGCTCCTAAAAGTCAGAAAAAGAAATAAAATAAATTTTATTTGTTCAGCAAGCACCGTTTATTCGGTGCTTTTTTATTGATTTTTTGTACAGAAAAGGTTAGTAACTTAATTTAACCTTATCGATTTGTTATTTTATTTTTATAAAATATTGTGGGTTAATCTACGTTTTTAAAGCGTATTATTACGATTCTTTAAAATTGGTAATTATTCGGTTTTATTTACCATAAATAAAGTAGAGTTTTGTAGGGTTATTTACAATTAAAAATTCATTTATACTATGAAAGAAGAAAATGGGGATGTGATTAATGTGATGATTGTTGACGATCATGTTCTTTACAGGGCTGGAGTAAAAACCGCGCTTTCCTCAAAAAAAGATATTAAAATAATTGCGGAATCCGATAATGGAGCACACCTTCTTAATATGCTTAAAGGGATTCAGCCTGATGTGATTTTATTGGATATACAGATGCCGATCATGGATGGTATTACTGCACTTCCTGAAATTAAGAAACTATATCCCGGCATCAAGGTTATTATGTTGACATTACTTGACGATCAAAGTGTAATTACTAAATTAATGGAACTGGGTGCTAATAGTTACCTCGTAAAAACATCAGATGCTGAAGTGATTTACGAAGCTATAAAAACCTGTCATCAGCAGGAATTTTATTTTAACTCATTAACGAATAAAGCGCTTTTGAACAATCTGCGTCAAAAAAATATTGCCTCTCCTTTTAGCACAGGAAATGAAGAGGCTGTTCTTAATGATAAAGAAATTACTATTTTAAGATTGATGTGTGAGGAGAAAAGTACGCGCGAAATTGCGGAAGCTGTTGATCTCAGTCCACGCACGATTGAAGCGATACGTGATAAACTAAAAGTAAAGACGGGAACCAAAAGCACTGCAGGATTAATTATGTTCGCGGTTAAGAATAACCTGCTCGACCAGGAAAATTAATCGTGTTTACCCAAACCAACTATTTATTTTTGCTCATTCATCTTTTTAAACATGAATGAGCATTTTTTTATTTATAACAAACAGTTTTTTCATTTGGGCATGCCTGTTATAACGCATGAAAACCGTTCTTTTCGTTATGGAGATGGACTTTTTGAAACAATGCGTATGCAGCAAGGCAAGATCGTTAATATGAATTTTCATTTTGAAAGATTGTTTGATGGAATGAAAATACTTGGGGTAGAGTTGCCGGTATTTTTTTCCGAAGAATATTTTATTGACACAGTAAACGAACTTTTATTAAAGAATTCTATTTCGGCAAATGCAAAAATCCGGTTAATGGTTTTTAGGGGTGATGAAGGACTTTTTGATATTGAAAATTCAACCAATTTTCTTATTGAAACTTTTCCTCTTTCCGGTGAAATAGAGTTGAATCGGCAAGGATTGATAATTGACGTATTTCCGGATGTGAGAAAAAGTGCCGATTGTTTTTCTAATATAAAATCCAATAATTATCTTCCTTCTGTAATGGCTGCAAGATTTGCAAAAAAAATAACCTTGATGAAGCGATCATTCTAAATGCTTTTGGAAGAGTTTGTGAATCTGCAATTGCAAATATTTTTATTATAAAAGATGAAAAGATAATTACACCGCTACTTGCAGAAGGCTGTGTGGCAGGCACGATGCGCCGATGGATGATGGAAAAGTTACTGCTCCGAAATTTGAAAATTGAAGAAAAAAGCCTTTCTGTTGAAGAGCTTTTATTAGCAGACGAACTTTTTCTTACCAATTCTATTCAGCCTGTAAGGTGGGTTAAACAATTTAGGGATAAGACGTATGGGAACGAAAGAGTGAAAGAAGTTTTTCAGCATTTTATTGAAAGTATGTAACCTTTTCTATATAAAAATATTTTCTGTTTCCTGGCTTTCAATTTTGTGGCTTTTATTATAAATCTCCATAAACTTTTGAATTGCATTTTTCCCGTCTGAGCCCAAATCGATAGAGTAATTATTTACATATAGATCAATATGTTTTTTCATCACTTCAGGTTCCATTTCCTGAGAATGTTGTTTTACATAATCTGTAATCAATGGGTAATGGCTAAAAGAATATTCTATGCTTTTTTTGATCAAAGCATCTACTTGCTTCAAAATGTTTTCATCAAGACTTTTTTTCCCAACAATACCTCCTAAAGGAATGGGCAGCGATGTTTTTTCTTCCCAGAAATTTCCCAAATCAACAATCTTGTGTAACCCTTTATCCATATAGGTAAAACGATTTTCATGAATGATAACGCCTAATACATTCTCTGAATTAAGAACAGAATTTTCTATGTCATCATATCTTTTAAACACTTTATTTTTTGCATTCGGGAAGGCAAGTGTAAACAAAAGATGGGCAGTTGTATTTTCACCGGGAATGGCAATGGTATATTTTTCAACCTCTTTAAAATCCACCGGTTTTTTTGAAATTAAAAGCGGGCCAACGCCTTTGCCTAATGCACTTCCGCTGTTGAGTACCTGGTAATTTTTTGCAACCAGCGGTAAAACGCCATAGCTGATCTTGGTAAAATCCAGCACTTGATTTTTTGCCATTTCATTCAAGGTTTCCACATCTTCTAATTGAACAGTAAATGTAAAATCTCCGGTATCAATTTTTTTATTCACCAGTCCGTCAAAAATAAAAGTATCATTCGGGCAGGGTGAAAATCCAAGTGTAAAATTCATATTGATTTTTATAAGTTGTCAACTATTTTAATTAATTCTTTGTTGAGGTTTTCAATTGCTTCAGTCATTTTCCATTTCGATTTATCTCTTTCTCCTATGTAATTTGAAATGCTGCGCAATTGTAAAAAATTTGTTTTCTGCTGAAGACAAACATAATGAAATCCAGCTCCTTCCATACTTTCAACATCTGCTGCAAATTTTTCAAACATCATTTTGTTTTGAAAATCGCTGTCGCTGATTTTATTTATCGAGATCGCATTTACCACGGGCAAAGACATTTTTTGCAAAATCAGATGTTGATTTACAAGCCATCCATTGGTGAAAGGGAAATCATTTTTCTTAATAAAACTGGTTTCAAAAAGTGTTTGCAAATTTCCTTTTTCTTCAATGCCAAGATCTGCGAACGTATCTCCTTTTATGGCAACCACTCCACCTAAATTCAATCTTTTAGAAAAACTTCCGGCAATGCCTGCCTGGATTACGAGGTCATATTTTTTAGTCATTAGTTTTTGGGTGAGATGATAAACGGTTGCAGGAATTCCTACGCCGGTAATCAAAATATCTGCCTTTTTTTTGTGTCGGATAAATGGTTCAATTTCAAATTGGGTTGCAGCAACAATTAATAAATTCATTCTGCAAATTTCGTATTTACAATCGTATTATGAATTCATCGGTTTACCTTTGCGCAAATTTTCATAGTTCAATGATATTTTTAACACGAATAGAACATTTTAATGCAGCTCATAAATTGTATAATCCGGCGTGGAGCAAAGAAAAAAATAACGAGGAGTTTGGTAAGTGCGCCAATGAAAACTGGCACGGGCACAATTATGAATTGCATGTAACGGTAAAGGGCGAAGTGAATGCAGACACTGGTTTTGTAATAAATGCACAAATATTGAGTAAACTGGTTAAGCAGTATATCATAGAAGAACTGGATCATAAAAATCTGAACCTGGATGTGGAATTTATGAAGGCAAAATTGTGTTCCGCAGAAAACCTAGCTATCGCCATCTGGCGACAATTGACGCCTCATTTACCTGAAGGCGTCAATCTGCATTCGGTAAAGCTTTTTGAGACTGCAAAAATTTTTGTTGAGTATTTTGGAAACTAAAACTCCTGTTTTTTTAATTACATTTAGAAGATGAACAAGAAAGTATCAGTTTATAGAAAAGAACATTTCTGCGCTGCACACCGGCTAAACAATCCTTCGTGGAGCGAAGAAAAAAATTATGCTGTTTTTGGAAAATGTAACAATCCAAATTATCATGGACATAATTATGAAGTGGAGGTGAAAGTAACCGGCGAACCTGCTGCTGATACAGGTTTTGTAATTGACCTTAAATATTTAAGTGATTTGATAAATGAAACGGTAATTGAAAAACTGGATCATAAAAATCTTAACCTTGATGTGCCGGAATTTTTGGATACTAACCCTACAGCTGAGAATATTGCAATGGTTATTTATGATATTTTACGTAGTAAAATCGATGAAAGGATGAATCTGCAGGTTCGGTTGTATGAAACGCCAAGAAATTTTGTAGAATATCCAGCATCATGATTTTTTTATTTTTTAATTTAAACAAGTGATTTATGGCTTATAAAAAAATTGAACATTACGATGAAGAGGTGACGAATGGACTAATGAAAAACTATCGGGATACCATCAGGTTGATAGGTGAAAATCCTGACAGGGAAGGATTGCTTAAAACACCTGAACGAATTGCAAAAGCAATGCAGTATGCAACACAGGGCTATCAACAGGATGCGGGTGCCATTTTAAATTCTGCAAAATTTCATGAAGATGTAAGTGAAATGATCGTGGTAAAAAATATTGAATTGTACAGTATGTGCGAACACCATATGTTGCCTTTTTTTGGTAAAGCACACATTGCATATATACCTAACGGATGGATCACCGGGTTAAGTAAAATTGCACGTGTGGTAGATGTTTTTTCAAAAAGATTACAAGTGCAGGAAAGGTTAACTACCCAAATTCTCGACGCTATAAAAGATTCTCTTGATCCTTTAGGTGTAGCGGTTGTGATAGAAGCTGAACATTTATGCATGATGATGCGCGGTGTACAAAAACAAAATTCGGTTACTACCACTTCTGCTTTTTTTGGTGAATTCGAAAAACAAACAACAAGGAACGAATTTATAAGTCTTATAAAAGCAGACCTGATTAGAAGAAATTAAAATTGAAACTATGGCGCACGCATTTATTTTTCCCGGGCAAGGATCTCAATTCATAGGAATGGGCAAAAATCTATATGACGAGAACGAACAGGCTAAATTGCTTTTTGATGAAGCGAATGAAGTGCTTGGTTTTCCTATCTCAGATGTAATGTTTTTTGGAACAACCGATGAATTGAAACAAACAAACGTAACCCAGCCCGCCGTTTTTTTGCATTCGGTAATTGCGTTTAAAACTGAAACAAATGCTCAGCCGGATATGGTTGCAGGTCATTCACTTGGGGAATTTTCAGCACTGGTGGCCAATGGTTGTTTGAGTTTTACAGATGCTTTACGACTGGTTTCTGTAAGGGCGAAAGCTATGCAAAAAGCGTGTGAGATCAATCCTTCTACGATGGCGGCCATTCTTGGGTTGGAGGATAAAAAGGTCGAAGAAATTTGTGCCGATATTATCAATGAAGTAGTTGTTCCTGCCAATTATAATTGTCCCGGCCAAATCGTAATTTCCGGTTCAATGAAAGGGATTGAAGAAGCGTGTATTTTATTGAAGCAAGCAGGAGCGAAACGTGCGTTGGTGCTTCCTGTCGGCGGGGCTTTTCATTCGCCTTTAATGCAACCTGCAAAAGATGAATTAAAGGAAGCGATTGAAAATACAAAATTCAATACTCCTTTTTGCCCGGTTTATCAGAATGTAGTGGCAAAAGGTGTTACAGATCCGCATGAAATAAAATCAAATCTTATCGCACAACTAACCGGCCCTGTCAGATGGACACAAACCATTGAACAAATGATTGCTGATGGCGCTACCCAATTTACTGAATGCGGTCCCGGAAAGGTTTTGCAGGGATTGGTGACTAAGATAAACAGGGAAGTTCAGGTTGATGGAATCGGCTAAACAAATAATTAGAGTAAAAATATCTTTACAAAAAATCACTAAGCCTAAAATCTCATAGGTCAAGGAATTTTTCTTCAGTTATTTTAAAAGAGTTAGTAAAGCTGACTTTTGATTTCCCGTCAAGTAAACCAATCTTTCTTTTATTCTGAGGCTTCTGGCTTTTTGGAACTAACCGTGCTACAACTTCTTTCTTTTTTCCGTAAGAAATGCGAATTTCTTCTCCGGCAATCACCTTTTTAATTGCATCCGAAAAATGGGCTTTAAATTCACTCACAGTCATTATTTCCATATTAAAAGAGTTTAATGTAAAAATATATTAGAACTTGTCAAGTTGATAAGAAAATACTTTTTTACAATAAAATAGGAAATGACTTTATTTGTTGTTTTACTGCACAAATCCTTTTCCCGACCAGTTAACATTTTGAAAGTGGTGATTTTTTTTATGCATTGATTTTAATTTCTTTTATCTTCATTTAATAAATTAAAAATTGTAATGAAGATCAATTTTTTTATTTTGCTTATGTCAATAACTACACAAACTTTTTCCCAAATAAAATATCCTGAAACTAAAAAAGTAAGCCAGCAGGACAATTACTTCGGTACGATTGTAAAGGATCCATATCGCTGGCTGGAAGACGATAACAGTGAAGAAACCAAAGCATGGGTAAAAGAAGAAAATGTAGTGACTGAAAATTATTTATCTCAAATTCCATTTCGTGAAAAAGCGAAAGCGCAATTGAAGTCGATGTGGAATTACACGCGTTATGGCTCACCATTTAAGGAAGGCGATTATTATTATTTTTATAAGAACGATGGTTTGCAAAATCAACCGGTATTATACCGCCAGAAAGGACTGGATGCAGAACCGGAAGTTTTTATCGATCCCAACAAAATGAGTAAAGATGGTACTGCCGCCATTGGTGTTCCTTCTTTCAGCAAAACAAATAAGTATGCCGTTTATTTGGAAGCGCAGGCAGGCAGCGACTGGGAAGTGGCGCATGTAATGAATGTGGCTGATAAGAGTTTATTAAAAGATGAATTGAAATTTATAAAATTCAGCGGCACTTCATGGAAAGGCGACGAAGGCTTTTATTACAGCCGTTATCCTGAACCAGGTATTAAAGAAAAACTCACGGTTCAAAATCAAAATCATAAAGTTTATTTTCATAAGATCGGCACGCCGCAAAACGAAGATGTATTGATTTATGAAGACAAAGAACATCCTTTAAGAGTAATAGGAGCGTGGCTTACAGAAGATGAACATTTTTTAATCGTGACAAAAAGCGAAGGAACCAGCGGCTCTGAAATTTGGGTGAAAGACATGCAAGATCAATCGCCAAAAAATGATTTTGTTTTGCTGGTAAAAGGTTTCGATACAGAATCAAGCGTGATTGATAATGATGGCGATAAAATTTTGGTCCGTACCAATGCGGATGCACCTAACTACAAAGTAGTATTGATTGATCCGAAGAATGCTGCAAGAGAAAATTGGGAAACCGTAATTCCTCAACGAAAAGAATTGCTTGAATCAGTAGGAACAGCAGGAGGGAAATTGTTTCTTACTTATTTGCAGGATGCATCAAGCAGGGTGTATCAAACGGATTATAAAGGATACCATGCCCAACAAATTGAATTACCGGGAATTGGTACTGCCGGAGGTTTTAGTGCACATAAAAAAGATAAGGAACTTTTTTATTCTTACACCTCTTTCGATCATCCTGCATCCATTTATCGCTACGATATTGAAACAGGCAGTTCTAAACTTTTCAGGAAAAGTGAAGCAAAGATAAATGCTGATAATTACCAAACGTTGCAATCGTTTTGTATCAGTAAAGACGGAACAAAAGTACCTATGTTTATCACTTATAAGAAGGGATTAAAACTTGATGGGAACAATCCTGTTTTGATGTATGGTTATGGCGGATTCAATATTGCATTGACGCCAGGTTTTTCTATATCAAACGCTTTTTTCCTGGAGCAGGGCGGTGTTTTTGTAGAAGTAAACCTTCGCGGCGGCAGTGAATATGGAGAAGAGTGGCACAAGGAAGGCATGTTGCAAAACAAACAAAATGTGTTTAATGATTTTATTGCGGCAGCGCAATTTTTAATCGATAAAAAATATACAAATCCTTCCAAATTGGCTATGCGTGGCGGCAGCAACGGAGGTTTGTTGGTTGGTGCGGTGATGACACAAAGGCCAGATCTTTTTAAAGTAGCGATTCCGCAGGTAGGCGTGATGGATATGTTGCGTTACCATTTATTTACCATTGGATGGGCATGGGCTACAGAATATGGCAGAAGTGATAAGAAAGAAGATTTTGAAAACCTGATCAAATACTCTCCTTTACAAAATTTAAAGCCCGGTGTAAAATATCCGGCAACTTTAATCACCACTGCTGATCATGATGACAGGGTAGTGCCTGCGCATAGTTTTAAATTTGCTGCTACTTTGCAGGCTGATAATGACGGCAGCAACCCAACTTTAATTCGCATAGAAACCAAAGCCGGCCACGGCGCCGGAAAGCCCACCGACAAACAAATTGATGAAGAAGCTGACATATGGAGTTTTGTGATGTATAATTTAGGAATGGATTTCAGATGAATGAAGTCTTTGCTCTTTTTTCGCAAGTAAAAATCAGGATTAAAAGTTTGTTTACTGTTTCCCGTTAATTTGGTTATTTGGCTTCTTATCTGGCAACTCAACTGCGCAATATCTTCTCCATCTTTCTTCCTTTTGCCAATTCATCTACCAACTTATCTAAAAACCGCACCTTCCGCGTCAAAGGATTTTCAATTTCCTCTATCCGATAGCCGCAAATGACTCCTGTAATTAGGTTTGCATTGGCATTCAGCGAAGCCTTTTGGAAGAATGCTTCAAAAGTAACCTTGTCGTTTATTAGTTGCTGCAGTTTCTTCTCGCCGAAACCTGTTAGCCATTCTATTACCTGGTGCAATTCTTCCTTCGTTCTTCCTTTTTTCTCTACTTTTTGAACGTACAACGGATATACTGATCCGAAAGTCATTTTGGCGATTCGCTCATCATGTTTGTCGGAAGTACTCATAGCTGAATTTTTAGTTAATCTGTATGTCGTATCCAAAATAAAAATACTAAATAAAAGTTGGTTTACTACAAATGTTCATGGTCAGATACACCGACGTTTCTTGCTTGGCTGCATATCTGCCTGTTAGGAAAATACCAATAAAAGTTCGGTTACTGTGGCAAACGAGGAATAGAGCGGGGAAACATGAATTACGCAGAAGAGGAAGCTCTGCAGTAATCACATGGTTGGAGTAAGGGGCTCTTTTTTCCTGGAACCAAGTGCTTTTTTCAATACAAGATATCCTGCTAAACTGGCAATTACCGATGCTATTAGTATGCTCACCTTGGCGCCATTTATGAGCTGAGGATCTTTAATATCAAGGTTTGCAATAAATAAAGACATTGTAAATCCTATTCCAGCCAACAGGCCAACGCCCCAGATGTGTACCCATTTGATTTTTTCGGGAATAGAGGCTAGCCCCGTTTTTTGCGCAATCCAGGAAAACAGTACTATGCCAAATGGTTTTCCCAAAACCAGCCCCAATAATATCCCCATGCCTGTAGCATTTGTAATAGTGCTCAATGAGCCCGAATCGATTACCACGCCTGCATTACTTAAAGCAAAAACCGGCATAATAAGCGAATACACCCAGCGATTCATCGAACTTTCCAGCGCTTGCAGCGGAGGTTCAAAGCGTTTGCAATTTTCTTTGATAGCACCGACTGCCTGCATTTCTTCACGGGATAGAAACTGCCCCTTTGCAGACGGGGTATTTTTTAAACTCTCCGCAATTGAAGTTACCGACTCTTTAAATTGAGTTTTGTCTATTTTTCGATTTGCCGGAATGGCAAAAGCGGCAAGTACACCGGCAATGGTAGGATGTACTCCCGACAGCAAAAAAGCCAGCCATATACCTAAGATGCCGGTAATGGCATAAGCAAGTTTATTACGTACACCCATAAGGTTCATTACTATCATTAGTCCAAGAAATAATGCCCCCAATGCAATATTGGATAAAACTATTTTCGAAGAATAAAAAAATGCAATCACCAATACTGCACCAAGGTCATCTACAATAGCCAGCGCCATTAGAAACACTTTTAGTGAGAGAGGAACCTTTTTTCCCAGCATAGCCAGTATTCCCAGTGAAAATGCAATATCAGTGGCCATTGGTATTCCCCAACCGCTGGAAGACGGTTTTCCATAATTAAAAAAGACAAAGGTAAGTGCGGGCACCACCATACCTCCCAATGCAGCATATACAGGCATCGCTGCGTTCTTCCATGTTGACAAATGACCGGCAATGATTTCCCGCTTTATTTCAAGCCCCACTACAAAAAAGAAAACAGCCATCAATCCGTCGTTTATCCATAAAATCAATGGTTTTGAAATAGAAGCATTGCCAAAAGCAATGGTAAATTTCTGCTGCCATAAACTAAAATAGGTTTCGCGTGCCGGCGAATTGACCCAAACAATTGCTATAATCGCTGTTATCACAAGAACTATCCCGGTAGAGGTAGAACTGTGAACAAAACGTTCAAAAACATTTGCGATGACAGGTTTTTGTTTCAATAAGTTCATTTGTGTTTACCAGTTTACTTTTCTTAATTCATTCAAACCAGTGTTGCCAAGACCGGTTCTAATATTTGTGAACAGATATTACAAGAATGCGAAAAAAATTTTTAAATAATTATGATGATGGTCAGCGAACTAATTAATAACAATCATTATTTAGGGCTCCGAAGAGGGCAGGGCGTTACTCACTTTTTTGTTTTTCAATATTGAATATCGAACAGGGAATATTGAATATTTACAGTTTTTATAATGGAAGATATTTGATAGAATCACACAAGTCCAGCCTATTCAGATTTTACCTGAGTTCAGACAATTGCAGTAAAGCAACAATAAATAAGAATTTTTATTTTTCCTGTGATTGTGGTAATGCAATGCTCTATGTCTGGTGAACTGTCCCGGCAAAGGAATTTCATCCTGATTTATACGGGGAGGGTTATAATTGACAGTGTTGACGATAATCAATTTATATACTGACAGTGATCAATTTCTGAGACAGTAGTATAAAATACATTTATACGCCAGCCTTTGGTATAGATTATGGTATAATTATACTGTGAGATGCTACCAGTTGCCAGGATTTATTTTGAACCGGGAAGGAAAATAGAAACCATGTTGTAAAAAAATGAAGTTATGAAAGGAAGCATAAAACTGTTGAAGATAAAAGATATCACCATTAAGATGCATTGGTCTTTCCTCATTATTCTCGTATGGATTATTGCAGCCAATGCGGTGGAAGGATTTACATTGCACAATATTAAATGGTCATTAATTTTTGTGGCGCTCATCTTTTTAAGTGTTATTCTTCATGAGATGGCTCATTACCTGGTAGCAAAGAGGCTGGGAGTGCAGGCAACTGAAATTAATTTATTGCCTGTAGGTGGCATTCCTACCAACGAAAGTTTTCCCGTGAATAAAAGGTCGGAAATATTGATAAGTATGGTGGGACCTCTCGCTAACCTTGCAATTGCAGGGTTGCTTTTACCTTTTGTTCAAAACCGGTTACCGATATGGGAAATTTCCAGTCATTTTGATGTAATACATGGAAGCGATATTTTTTACAAACTTCATATTGTAAATCTCGGGTTGTTTTTTATCAACCTTATACCTGCATTTCCATTGGATGGAGGAAACCTGTTCCGTACTATCCTGTCCTGGAAAATAGATTATTTTGCAGCTACAAGAATTGTAGTTATTGCCGGAAAAATTATTGCGGCAGGCTTCCTGGTAACCGGAGTGATCTATCTGAATCTTCTCTTATTGGTAGTAAGTTTCTTAATTTTTAGCGCGGTTCAAAGTGAAGAATATGTTCTTCAGTTGCGGGCACTTATCAGAGGATTGACTTTTGAGCAGGTAAGTACCTCAAACTTCAGTACCCTGCAGGGACAAAGTTCAGTAAAGGACAGTATTGGCAATGTAATAAATAATCGTAGTAGTGAGTTCCTCGTTATGGAAGCAGGTATGCCTGTTGGTTCTATACCCAGGTGGGAAATAATTAATGAAGCTTCTGAAAAAAATTATTCGGTTTTACTCAAAGATATTATGAAAAATAAGCTAACTTTTTTTGATGCTGATGAGAAAGTGGAAAAAGGATTCAAATCGCTTTTAGCGTTCCCTTACAAAAACTTTCCTGTGATGCAAGATAAAAAGTTTGCAGGAGTAACCAATCTTATGTGTATTATGGAATACCTGTTACTGAATCGACTTGATCCGAAAGAACATAAAATCTTGAAATCACTGGTTAATAAAATTAGGTAGCCGGTTACGCCATATTTAGTTTATGTAAATATAATTTTGCCTGCCCTCGTTTTGTTCTTTCGAAGTTCGGTGTGTGATACAAATCCGCTACAGAATCGTCGTCCGTAAGAAATTGGGCTGGAGTTAGCGCAAATAGCATTAGCTGGCCTTCTTTGTATTTGGTGAAAAATACCGGGCTCAATAAATGTAATGTTACGGTTACTTCGCATTTAGCGGAACGTTAGGTGCCGCAGACATTCCCGGAAAAAAATCATTTCGTTACTCTTTTCATGCCGTTTATGATTCCGCCTTTAATCATATCTCCATATCCGTTGTCAGGTAAGAAACTGGTGAACGAATGCGCTAATTCAAAATTCTTTTTTGCATTTTCAAAATCATTTAAGTCCTCATAACCTTTTGCAATATTTAGATACAAAGAAGGAAATGTTGCTTTCACAGTATCATCATTTATTTTTAATGCGAACTGCAAAGCTGTTTCATCCCATTTCAATTTGTCGGCAGCACTTTTTTGATGCCGGGCTACATAATGAGCAGCAGTAAATTTTTCAAAGTCATTGGAAGCCTCGTTCCAGGCTTGAAGAAACAGGCTGCCTGCTTCTCCTGGTTTGCCTTTTCCTTCCATTTCCATGCCTTGAGCACAGAGTTTAACTACATTGTTGTTTGGGTTAAATTCCATGTGGTATTTATTTTGTCTTTTCGTAGCAACGTCTTACGGATAGAAAACGTTGCGCCTTCTATTTGTTTTCTGCATGTCGAAGACCATCCTGTGAAAAAAATAAAAATACCCAATAAAAATTTGTTTACTGGAACTATCCAAAGCACAAATAAACCAAAGTTTTTATCTTGGCTGCATATTCGCGGCGGTTAGAGAAAAACACGGCTCTGTAAAGAATATTCTTCTTCATTGCCTAACCAATAATAAAGTTACTCTTCTTTATTTTTCATTTTCATTAAAAGTGTATAGGCACCGTTCGTTACAATGTCTTTCCCTTTCAGCACTTCGTAATTCGTAATAACTACAAACCCGTTTTCCTTAGTGCCTGGTGCTATTTCCATCATTTGAAATTGTTGTTTTGCAGTTTCTGTAAAAACATATTCTTTGCCTTCAAAAGTTACAATACTTTCTTCTGGCAAGGCATTGGCGGCATTTGCAGCCACTTCTACCTCTGCATTCATATACATGCCTGGTAATATGGAATTATCGTATTTTTCAAAATGGCAATGTACATCTGCTGTGCCTTCAGGCGTTATGTCTTTGCTTATCAAAATGATTTCGCAATTATATTTTTTATCCGGATGTGCGTTATCAAATGCAATTACTTTTTGCCCGATCGACAGGTTGGCGATATCCTTTTCAAATACTTTTATATTTAAATGAATGTCGGCAGGGTTGATGAGTTCAAACATTACATCCGCGGGAGTTACATACTTGCCAATGTTTACATTTACTTTGCTTACGTAGCCCGAAATACTGCTGTAAATATTTATAGTTTTAGAAATGTTATCAGCGGTAATATCGGCAGGATTTCTATTTATAAGCCTGAGTTTTTCCCCGGTTGCATTCATCATAATTCGCTGCAGGTTTACTTCTGCCTGCGCCTGTTGGGTTACTTTATCGCTACTGGCCTGGCTTTGGTTTAGCTCTTTTTGACGGTTATATTCCAACTCTGCAAAGTGTAATTTTGATTTTGCCAATAAGTAATCCTGCTGTAATTGTATGTACTGCTGATCTTCCATAGTAGCAATTACTTCACCCTTATTAACATGCATACCAGGCAATAATTTTGTGCTCTTCAAATAACCTCCTAACGGTACACTAACGGAGATCATATTTTGCGGAGGCACATCTATTTTACCATTTAACCTTAAAACCGTTGCTATATTTTTTTGTTGCAAAGTGGTGGTGGCAATTTTAGCATTTTTATATTGTGCATCGGTAAGAGTTACAATAGCTGCATCGTTATTGATAACTGTTTTTTCCTCTGCCGGGTTTTTATTTTTACAAGCATTAAAAGCTATTAAAATACTCGTTATGATGATTAAATTTTTCATGTGTATATTTTTTATTTTTTTATTTGCCTCATGGATCCGATAGCTATCGGATTACACATAAAAATTTTCATCGCGGTTGGTATAAGTTGCTCGACAATTTTTATGCTCCATTTCATTGATAAATTATTTTGACGTAATAAAATTGATTGAAATAATGCTTTCGTTTAAGGCTTTTACTGCTTCGATATAATTGCTCTGTATAGCAACAGCTTGGTTGGTGAGCATTACGAAATCTAAATAATTAATCTCGCCATTTATAAATTGCGTGGTGGCGGTTTGTATAATTAAGGCGGCATTTTTAAGTCCCGTATCTTCAAAATATTTCACAACATCTGCATTGCTATTATAGAGCGTTAAAAGTTTCCTGTATTGATTTTGAACATTTAAAACTTCTGTTTCGTATTGGCTTTGCAAAATACTTTCCAGTAGTTTGGAGCTTGATGCGCGGGCTTTTTGCGCCTTGGTAAAAATGGGAATACCAACACCCGCTTGCACCGAGCTAAAACGATTGCTGCCGCTGTACACCTGGTTATCTGCTCCTGTGCCTTTAAAACTATTATTTAAATAACCCAAAGAAAGGTCAGGCAGAAGTTTTGATTTTTCAACGGCGGTTTGGGCCCTGGCAATTAATGTTTGTTGCTGAACAATTTTTAGCATCGGATTATTTTCTATGCTGCTACTATCAATCAACAAAACTCCGGGCATTTTGTAGGTTATTGCGGCTGGCTGTTCGTTTTCCGTGGTGTTGAGCAATAATTGAAATTCTAAAACAGTCATTTCAATTGCCTGTTGAACCTGCCTTAGCTGAATGGCGATATTTGCTTTCTGCGTTTCCGCGGTTGTCTTTTCCAGAATATTACTTTCGCCTTTTTGCAACCGCAAATTGGCTTTTTGATAAAAATTATTATAAAGGGTATCGGCCTGTAATAATAATTTTTGCTTTTCTTTCAGGTAGGTAAATGCATAAAAAACTTCTGTAACGGCTTTTTTAATTTCATGTTCTTTTAACGAAATCTTTAACAGCGCTGCATTGTAATCTTCGGTTAGTAATTGCTTTTGCTTTTTATAAATGGTAGGGAAAGCAATACTTTGAGTGATGCCAAATTTGGTGTCATTGTATTCGCTGTTTATTTGCCCATACTCGCCAAACACATTTGTTTTAGGTATGTCGGCAGCGGTCTTTATTAGTGCTTTGGCATATTCAGTTTTTAATCGCTCATTTTTTATTTGATTGTTATTTTGCAACGCCATTTTAATCGCATCATTTAAACTGATTTTTTGCTGTGCAAAACCGCTAACTGAAAATAATAATGTAAATGAAAGAATAGCTATTTGTTTGCCGGAGACGCGTTTCGGCTTAATTCCTTTTTCAAATAAAATATAAAGTAAGGGCAATACATATAAGGTTAAAAAAGTAGCTACCAATAAACCGCCTATTACCACCGTAGCCAGTGGCCGTTGTACTTCCGCGCCGGCGCCATTGCTTAATGCCATTGGCAAAAAGCCTAGTGATGCTACAAAGGCTGTCATCAACACAGGGCGTAAACGCAGTTTGGTGCCGGTTAAAACCAACTTTGAAACATTCTCTATTCCCTGGCTTTTTAACCGGTTAAATTCTGCAATCAATACAATACCGTTTAATACCGCTACGCCAAATAAAGCAATAAAACCTACTCCGGCACTAATGCTAAAAGGCATGCCTCTTAACGCCAAAAAGAAAATGCCACCGATTGCTGAAAGCGGGATAGCTGTATAAATTAACAGGCCTTGCTTTACTGATTTGAAAGCAAAATATAGTAATACAAATATGAGTAATAAAGAAATCGGAACCGCTATCATCAACCGCTGCGTTGCCTGATTCAGGTTTTCAAATGCGCCACCATAAGTTATGTAATACCCTGTCGGAAATTTTAGTTGAGCATCTACCTTCCTTTGCAGTTCCTGGACAATGGATTGTATATCTCTTCCTTTTACATTGAAACCCACTACAATTCTGCGTTTGGCATCTTCTCTTTGTATTTGGTTGGGGCCGTCTTTTATTTGCACATTGGCTAATTGCGATAATGGAATTTGATTTCCATTGGGTGTAGGAATAAGTAAATTTTGTACATCTTCGATATTTTTTCTTTCTGCATCTGCCAACCGTACTACCAAATCAAAACGTTTTTCTTCTTCAAAAACCAAACCTGCGCTTTGCCCTGCAAATGCCGTGTTTACTACTTTATTTATACCGGCAATCGATAAATGGTATTGCGCCAATAGAGGACGGTTGTATTCAATTATAATTTGCGGCATACCTGTAACGGGTTCTACAAAAAGATTTTCTGCCCCCTTTACTGTAGTTATTATTTTGGCTAATTTGTCCGCATTCGCTGCAAGAGTGTCTAAGTTTTCGCCAAATATTTTGCAAACCACATCTTGCCTGGCACCGGTCATTAGCTCGTTAAACCGCATTTGCACCGGAAATTGAAAACCTGCGGTAATGCCAGGCACATCTTCCAAAGCGGCACTCATTTTTGCTGATAATTCAGGAAAAGTTTTGGCGGAAGTCCATTCGCTTTTATCTTTTAAAATAACCATCATATCACTTGCTTCCATAGGCATGGGGTCGGTTGGCACTTCACCACTGCCAATTTTAGTTACAACTTTTATTACTTCAGGAAACCTTGTTTTTAAAATATGTGCTGCCTGTTGAGTGCTGTTGATGGTGGTGTTTAAATTACTGCCTGTTAGCACCCGGGTATCAACCGCAAAATCGCCTTCCTCTAATGCAGGTATAAATTCGCTGCCCAATGAACTTATAACCATCACTGCAGAGATGAATAATAACACCACGCTGCCTAAAACTAATTTAGGAAACCGCAATATTTTGGCCAATGAACGTTGGAAAGAACTCTCTAAGCGGTGCATTATTTTATCGGAAATATTTTTTTTGTGTTTTACTTTTTTAGATAGAAAAAAAGCGCTCATCATCGGTATGTAGGTAAGCGATAAAATAAAGGCTCCAAGTAAAGCAAAGGCTACCGTTTGTGCCATGGGTTTAAACATTTTACCCTCGATACCTTGTAACGTAAAAATGGGTAAATACACAATAAGAATAATTATCTGACCGAATACCGCACTGTTCATCATTTTGCCGGCAGATTGCGCAACAGTTTCATCCATTTGATAATTTTCAAGTTTCTGAAACTTCTTATATCTTATGTTATGCGTTAGCTGGTGCATTACTGCTTCTACAATAATAACTGCACCATCTACAATTAACCCAAAATCCAAAGCCCCCAAACTCATTAAGTTGCCACTTACGCCAAACGCATTCATCATGCAAACGGCAAACAACATTGATAAAGGAATTACGGACGCTACTAAAATGCCTGCTCTGAAGTTTCCCAGGAAAAGCACCAATACAAACACTACAATTAACGCGCCTTCCAATAAATTTTTTTCAACGGTACCTATGGCATTATTTACCATTTTAGTTCTGTCTAAAAAGGGTTCTATTTCTACGCCTTCAGGCATTGTTTTTTGAATTTGGGCAATCCGTTTTTTTACATTCTTAATTACATCGCTGCTATTTGCGCCTTTAAGCATCATTACAACAGCTCCAGCAACTTCGCCTTCATCATTGTAACACATTGCACCATATCTTGTAGCGTAACCAATTTTTACTTCTGCTACATCTCTTATAAATAAAGGTGTTGCATTGTTCTTGGTGGCGATAGTTATATTCTCAATATCGGCAACATTGCCAATTAAACCTTCGCTACGGATATACAAAACCGTTGGCCCTTTTTCAATGTAAGCGCCGCCGGTGTTTTGATTGTTGCTTTCTACAGCCGTAAAAACATCGTTGATGGTAATGCCATAAGCGTTGAGTTTATTAGGATTGATGGCAATTTCATATTGCTTTAATTTACCTCCAAAACTGCTTACTTCGGCTACACCTTGTACGCCTAATAATTGCCTTCGTACAATCCAATCTTGTATGGTGCGTAATTGTGTGGCATCAAATTTATGTTCAAATCCTTTTTTTGGCTTTACCACGTATTGATAAATTTCACCCAGGCCTGTAGAAATAGGGCCTAATTCCGGTGTGCCAATACCGGGTGGTATTTGGGTTTGTACTTGCTGCAATCTTTCAGCTACCTGTTGTCTTGCCCAATACACATCTGTAGCATCATTAAATACTATGGTTACCAGCGACAAACCAAATCTTGAGAAACTTCGTATTTCTTTCATTCCGGGAATATTGCTGTTGGCTTGTTCTATCGGAAATGTGACCAGCCGCTCAATATCGGTTGCGCCAAACGAAGGCGCAATGGTGATCACCTGTACCTGGTTATTGGTAATATCAGGTACAGCATCAATAGGTAATTTCGTGACCTGGTAAGAGCCATAGCCAATCAGGGCAATTACGAATAGTCCAATGAGAAGTTTATTCCTTACGGAAAACTCAATTATTTTATTAAGCATAATTTAATCTTGTTACGATTTATTTGAATTGGAAAACAGCATAATTTTTGCAACCCCTGAGGTTTGCAACGAATCATACTTTCAAAAAAATAATCAACAAGATCTTGGCGGCTGCCAGATAGAAGAATGAAAAGCAGATGAATAGGTAAACGAAAAATCAGGGAATTGCTGTTTATCGTTTCTATTATAAACAATTGGGTTTTGTTTGTATTGTTGCAGAGGTACACACAAAGAGACGGAAGTTATATTCGAAGTTGTAGTGCCTTTAAAAGGCAGCTTCATATCCTTGTCATAATCTGCATCCGGCTTTATATTTTGAGCGTAATGCATTTCGAGAAAGCCCAAAAAAGAAAGGCTTTTATTTTCTTCCTTATGTTCCTCATAATGTTCAATCAACAAAGGTAACTTCAACAGTTCGCTGAGCTGCGTTGTTGAAAACAGGTAGATTGCTAAGAAGAATATGGAAACTATTTTTTTCAATAGTACAAAGATAGAACATAAGCCGGTTTTTTTTGAATCCTTCGTCTTTAAAGTATCTAAAAAAATGCCAACTTTCTATGAAAAGTTCTTCCCCGGCAACTAAAAATTATTATTACTAAATAAAAATATCACTTAAAACTTTATTTACTGTTCATCTTCTTTAAAAATAAAAACCGCTTCAAATACTGAAACGGTTTTTATTAATATTAATTAATGCTATTTAAATCAATGGTGGAATATCTTCCGGAATTTCATGAACATCTTCCCGGTCATCGTAAGGATATTTATCCGGATTTCTTAAGCGGCTGTGATGGCGGCTGTATCCAAAATATATAATGAAACCGATAATCAACCAACCGAAAAGACGTACCCAGTTGGTCCAGCCCAACCCAAAGATCATGGCAGCACAAACTATAATACCTAAAGTTGCAACTACTTTCACCGCGGGAACTCTGAATCCTCTCGGAAGTTCAGGATGTTTTACGCGCATGATCCATACACCAGCACATACCAGGATAAATGCAAAGAGTGTTCCGATACTGGTCATATCACCTACGATATCTCCCGGAATAAAAGTGGCAAAAGAACCTACCAGTAAAAGGAAAATCAAATTAGATTTGTAAGGTGTTTTAAATTTCGGATGAATATCAGCAAAAACTCTTGGCACCAATCCATCTTTACTCATTGAATAAAATACCCTTGATTGGCCCATAAGCATTACGAGTATTACTGATGAGAATCCTGCGAGAATCGCTATAGTCACTAAATCACTTAACCATTTAAAAGTGGGCACCCAAACGCCACCTACCATAGAGCCGCTCATGTGTTCGATGGCATATACAACAGAAGCTTCACTTCCTGTAGTTCTGAACTCCTCTACAGAAGCGATTCCTGTAAGTACATAAGAAAAGAGGATATATAAAATGGTACAAATTACAAGTGACCCTAAGATACCAATCGGCATATCGCGACTTGGGTTTTTTGTTTCCTGCGCAGCAGTAGAAACCGCATCAAAACCAATGAAAGCGAAGAAGACGACCCCCGCCGCACCAAGGATTCCCAGTATTCCTCCATAGTGATAGGAAATTCCCATGTGATCGGTATAGATGGTGGGTGCAGGTATAAATGGTGTATGATTTTCAGGCTTCATATATTGCCAACCCACCACAATTACCACTATTACAATGGCCACTTTTAAAAGCACAATAATTCCGTTTACCACTGCGGACTCCTGCATTCCCCTGATCAATAAAAGCGAGAGCACAATCACAATGCCAAGTGCGGGAAGATTTACGATTCCATGATGCAAGTGATCCGTCGAAACATTAAATGGGGAATGGCACCATTCATACGGGACCTGGACATGAAAAATTTCCAGGAACTTATTAAAATATTCTGCCCATGCAATAGCTACGGTAGCGGCTCCCACACCATATTCCAGAACAAGATCCCAGCCAATAATCCATGCAATAAATTCGCCCATGGTGGCATAAGAATAAGTGTAAGCACTACCTGCAATTGGAATCATGGAAGCAAATTCAGCATAGCATAATCCTGCAAAAGCGCATCCTAACGAGGCTATTACAAAACCATAAGTTACAGAAGGGCCGGCATGCTGGGCAGCAGCAGCAGCAGTTCTTACAAATAAACCTGCGCCAATGATTGCACCAATTCCAAGTGCAATAAGATTTAAAGGGCCTAATGTTCTTTTTAATGTGTTTTCCGATTCACCTGCTTCGTGCATTAAATGACTTACAGGCTTCGTAATAAATAAACTACTCATCGTATTTCTGCGGAGTTTTTTGGTTTAAAAAAAGAATGAAAAATAAAGAAATAATATTAAATCGTTTATACCAATTTGTTTCGGACCAGGTTTAAATATCTGGAAAAGTAAGGAATAAATTAAAAAGTAAGTAAAAAGTTTTTTAATTGGTAACCGGGTGATTTCTTATTATTTCAAATGCTTAGGCCAATAAAGCACCTGCTGTATTTAAATTATTATTCTGTAGTAATTGAGCAACATTGTTCAGGGTTACTTCCGTAATTTGCTCCAGCGCTTCCCTGGTGAAGAAAGCCTGGTGGGCTGTTACCAGCACATTTGGAAAACTCATGAGTAATTGCAAAGTATCATCGGCAATAATATTTTCAGACAAGTCGCGGAAAAAGATTTTCTCTTCCTGCTCATAAACATCAATTCCCAAATAACCCAGGTGTTGTTCTTTTAGTGATTCAATAACTGCAGGTGTATCAATTAATCCGCCGCGGCTTGTATTAATTAGCATAGCTCCTTTTTTCATAAGGGCAAGCGTCTTTTCATTGATGAGATGATGAGTTTGAGGCATCAGCGGGCAATGAAGTGAAACAATATCTGATTGTTTTAAAACATCTTCCAGGGGCAGGTATTGAATACCTTTTTCTATTAAAGAAGCATTTTGTTTCACGTCGTAAGCAATTACATGGCAACCCATGCCTTGCATGATTTTACAAAATTCAGCACCGATATGGCCGGTACCAATTACGCCAACGGCTTTTCCTTTCATGGTAAAACCAAGCAAACCATGTAATGAAAAATTCTGCTCTCTTACGCGATTATAGGCTTTGTGTGTTTTTCGGTTCAGCGTAAGAATCATGGCCAGTGCATGCTCGGCCACTGCTTCTGGTGAATAAGCCGGAACACGGCAAACATGAATGTGGTTCGCTTTTGCAGCTTCAATATCTACATTATTAAATCCGGCACATCGTAAGGCAATTACTTTTACTCCTTTTTGAGCCAGTACTTCTATTACCTGCCTGTCCACTTTGTCATTCACAAAAACGCAAATCGCATCGGTTGGTTCAACCGCTTGCACGATATGAGGGCCGAGATGGGTTTCAAAAAAAGTAAATTCAAAACCAAAGTTGGCATTTCCCTTTATGAAAAATTCTTTGTCGTATGGCTTGGCAGAAAAAAATGTGATCTTCATGCGGGTAAAGATAAATAAGCTTTTCTTCAGGCTTGCAAATTACTATTATGCGATAATTTAATGTTTTCAATAACTTATCGACCTTACCCTCTTTTGCACAGAAATCATGCTAATTTGTTGCTTTACTGTTTCTCACCATTTTTACAACTAAATTGTTGCATAAAATGCACATAACGTACTATTCATTAGTTTTGGCGTTTATCATCTAACTGAATTTATGAATAAAAGAAAAAGTGTAGTCCTTGTTTTTATAATTCTTACGATCACCGTTATCTTTCATCTCGTTGATATTTATAATTTCAATAGCTTTTCTCCTTTATTTCTAAGAATATTAAGATGGATTTTTATTGGATCCTTAATCATCTATGCACTTTACAAACGCAGTCTTACTACATGGATTTTAGTGAGTATGGTGATAGGTGTAGAAGTAGGTTTAGACTTTCCTGCATTTGCAAAAGACTTAAGGGTTCTGAGCCAGATTTTTTTAAGGATGGTGAAAACGATCATTGCGCCTATTCTTTTTTCAACGCTTGTGGTGGGCATTGCCGGCCATTCTGATTTGAAACAGGTGGGAAGAATGGGTTGGAAATCTTTGGTCTATTTTGAAGTGGTAACCACCATTGCTTTATTTATTGGGCTCCTTGCCATTAATATTTCCCAGGCAGGCGTTGGAATACATATCCCCCCCGGCTTTCATGAAGAATTACCCGCAACGGTTCCCCAAACGTGGCAGGATATTGTGCTTCATATTTTTCCTGAAAATTTTGTAAAATCTATTTACAATGGAGATGTATTGCCTATCGTAGTTTTTAGCGTTATTTTCGGGATCGGCCTTGCAATGGTGAAAGAGGAAAAACGCAAACCCATGTTATTGTTTTCTGAGAGCCTCGCAGAAACGATGTTTAAATTCACTAACATCATCATGTATTTTGCCCCGATTGGTGTAGGCGCAGCTATTGCCTTTACAGTGGGCCACCTGGGTCTTGATATTTTGTATTCACTATTGAAGTTGCTTCTTACTTTGTATGCTTCCCTTTTGGTGTTTGTTGGGGTGGTGTTTTTTTCTATCGCCTGGTTTTTAAAAATTCCTATTCGCCAGTTTATAAAAGCCGTTTCTGAGCCTGTCGCTATTGCGTTTGCAACTACCAGCTCAGAATCAGCATTGCCCATCGCCATGGAAAACATGGAAAAATTCGGTGTGCCACGAAAAATTGTTTCATTTGTTTTGCCAACCGGCTATACGTTTAATCTTGATGGAACCACTTTGTATCTTTCGCTTGCCAGTGTGTTTGTAGCACAGGCTGCCGGCATACACATGTCTTTTGGTTCGCAGTTAATTATGGGATTAACTTTAATGCTTACCAGCAAAGGGGTTGCCGGTGTACCGCGGGCTTCGTTAGTAATTTTGCTGGGCACCGTTTCTTCATTCGGTTTGCCTGTATGGCCTGTTCTTGCCGTTTTGGGAATTGATGAATTAATGGATATGGCGCGCACCTCTGTAAATGTGATTGGGAATACCCTGGCAAGTTGTGTTATTGCGAAGTGGGAGGGAGAATTTGATCAGCAGAAGGCACTGGCTTTTGTTGCTGATTAGCAATTTCCATTTCTATTAAGAATTTTTGTTGTTTCTTTATCGGGCAAAATTGTTTAAGTGCCCTTGTAAAATTTTTTTGAAGTGAGTTTGATAGAAATCTTAGGAATAAATATAAAAGATCTTTTAAATCCGCAATTCTACATTGAACATGGAGGATTATGGATGATCCTTTTTATCGTTTTTGCCGAAACCGGGCTGTTTGCCGGATTTTTTTTACCGGGCGACGCCCTCCTTTTTGTTACGGGTATTTATAGTGAGCAAGTAGTAAGGGCTGCCTTGTTTTATTCTGATAGCCAGTGGGTGAACTTAAGTGTTTTGTGGATTTTGATCACGGTGGCAGGCGTTCTTGGAAACTTTGTAGGGTATTGGTTTGGGGTAAAAAGCGGGCCTTTTTTATATGAGAAAAAAGACACTTTTTTCTTTCGCAAAAAACACCTGGTACAGGCACATGAATTTTATGAAAAAAATGGTGCATCAACAATTATACTGGGAAGGTTTATTCCCTTTGTGCGCACTTTTGCACCCATTGTAGCCGGGATAGTAAAAATGAACAAACATAAATTTGCTGTTTATAATATAGTAGGCAGTATGTTGTGGGTGGGCAGTATGTTGGTGAGCGGTCATTTTTTGCAAACGGTGATCATGAAAGAATTTAATTTTGATTTAAAAGAGCATCTTGAAGTAATTGTTATCGGTATTATTGTGGTAACCACCTTTCCGGTTTTGTGGAAAGTATTCACTGGTGGAAAAAAGAAACCCAAAGTTGAATAAATAAAAATCAATGTTATTTCTTCGTTTACTGTCTTAAAGTTTAAAATACTTTTATTTCTTTCGTTAAGAAATTGTATCAAAAGAACATCCTTGAAGTTAAAAACTCTTTATAAAAGAATGTTGGGCAGGCGCGTTTCTGCTTTTGAAATTAAAACAGATAAGTTCCTGCTCATACGTTTTTCTTCTATCGGTGATATAGTACTAACGACACCGGTTATACGCAATTTGAGAAGGAAATATCCTGAAGCAACCATTCATTATCTCACCAAAAAAAAGTTTGCAACCATCGTTGAATCAAATCCTTATTTAGACAAAGTAATTTTGTTGGAAGATGATTTTAAAAATACAATCGAAGAAATAAAAAGTGAGCAATATGATCATATTATTGATCTGCATCACAACCTGCGCACCATGAGAATAAAAAGCGCTTTACCCAATGTTCCTTTTTATTCTTTTAATAAACTCAATATTGAAAAATGGATCTTCACGAATTTTAAAATAAATGTGATGCCTCAAAAACATATTGTAGACAGGTACATGGCTACGGTTGAAAATTTGGGAGTAACAAATGATGGACTTGGACTTGATTATTTCATTCCAAAAGAACAAGAGATAAAAGAGGGCGATATTCCATTTTCACACACGCATGGCTACATCGCTATTGCCATTGGCGCTGCCCATAACACCAAAAAATTACCGGTAGAAAAATTGCAAAAGCTGGTTAAGAAAATTAATTACCCCATCATTTTGCTTGGAGGAAAAGAAGATTTTGAAAATGGAGAAAAAATTGCCGAATCGGACGGCGTAAAAATTTACAATGCCTGTGGCAAATTTTCGCTCAATGAGTCTGCAGATATGGTGCGTAATTCAAAGTTGGTAATCACCCACGATACTGGGTTGATGCATATTGCAGCGGCCTTTAAAAAAAATACGCTCTCTGTTTGGGGCAATACGGTTCCTTCTTTTGGCATGTATCCTTATCAAACCCAATATGAAGTTTTTGAGGTAACTAAATTGTGGTGTCGTCCTTGCTCAAAAACCGGTTTTGCAAAATGTCCCCTCGATCATTTTAAGTGTATGAATAAGCAATCGATTGAAGCGATTTCTAAAAGTGTTGAAGCAGGAGTTAAGAATTAATATTTATAGCATATAAACAAATAACCGGAATTCTTATTTTTCTTTTTAGGTGAATTTTCATTCGTGTAATACATGTTAAAATAGCAGTGTTTAACTAATATTTAAATTTAAAAAATTGAAATTCGCAAAGCAAGTAATCCGTTCTTTAAAATGATTCGATTTAAAGTTTTATTTTTCATTCTGTTTTCCTTTCTTTTTTCTATTCAAACATTTGCACAAAAAATAAGGGTACATGTTTTTACAGAAAATCATAAAAGTACTCCCGGCAGCGATACAATTTATTATGATTTTAAAAGACCGCTTGCCTGGCAAGACTTCCAGGGAAAAGTGCCTGCAGCGGTTCCCTGGGGTGCTATGACTGCTTCAGGGTTTTCTTTTAATTCTTCATTGAGCGATGAGGGAAATAATATTGATATTTCTGTTGGTGTATATACCTTTTTTACAAAGCACGATTCATGGAAAAAACCGGAAGCTCATTCTTCCTATCACCTGGAGCATGAACAGCATCATTTTGACATCACGAGGTTAGGAGCGGCAAAATTAGAAGATGAAATTAAGAAGGCTCATTTTACAGTGAAGAATTATAGAAGTTTGTTGAATTCAATTTTCGATAAAGTATACAATGAAGAAATTGCGTGGCAAAAGCAGTATGATCTTGAAACACAAAACAGTAAAGATTCTGTAAAACAGTTGGAGTGGAACAAAAAAATTTCAGACGAGATTAAAAAATTAAAAAGCAGCCCCGGTGCGGAATTATCAGTTAAAGAATAGTATTAATGTTTATTTTCTAAATTGTAAATATTTTTCTTTAGGTAGGATAATTTCATTTTTTTTAAATTTCAGTTTATATGAAAAAAAGACAACTGGTTAGTTCCGGTGCTAAGTGGGAAGAAGTTGTAGGATATTCCCGAGCCGTTAGAGCAGGAAATATAATAGAAGTTTCGGGTACTACTGCTGTTGATGGAACCACGGTTGTGGGCAAAGGAAATGTGTATGAACAAGCAGTTTTTATTTTGGAAAAAATTGAAAAGGTACTTCAAGAGGCAGGAAGTAGTTTAGAAGATGTGGTAAGAACAAGAATGTTTGTTACAGATATTTCCAAATGGCAGGAAGTAGGAAAAGCACATGCACTCTTTTTTAAAGAAATAAAACCGGCAACATCAATGATAGAAGTGAGTAGCCTTATTGATAAAGAACTTTTGATAGAAATAGAGGTAACTGCAGTAACTTATGCGAAGTAGTTTTTATATAAATTTTAAACATTCATTTTGTATTTGTTATTTTTTCAAAAAAGAGTTGCTTATAAATAAGTTAATTGAATGCGTGTAAAATTTACACGTCACTTTTGGTAATGCAATTAATTTCTTACATTTTACGTTTATATTTGCGCCCTCAGTAAAAGATATAAATTACCATGAGTTTTGAAAATTATGCAATCCCCTATGAAATAAATGAAAGCTATAAAAAGAAAGTGGCTTATTTCTCCATGGAATTTGCGATTGATCAGCCATTAAAAATATATAGCGGCGGCCTCGGTTTTTTATCGGGATCGCATCTGCGAAGTGCTTATGAATTGCATCAAAATCTTATCGGGATTGGGATCCTGTGGAAAGAAGGTTACTACGATCAGCAAAGAAATATCGACCAAACTTTAAAAGTAGTTTGGATTGAAAAAATCTACAACTTTTTGGAAGAAACCGGCATCAGGTTTCAGATTGATATTCATGATCATCCTGTTTGGGTAAAAGTATTATACCTTAATCCAAAAACTTTTAACAGTGCCCCTTTATTTTTGCTGAGCACCGATGTACCTGAAAACGATTATGTTTCGCAAACGATCACCCATCGTCTTTATGATGGAAATGCAGCTACAAAAATTGCACAGTTTATTCTACTTGGGGTAGGGGGTGCCAGGTTGCTTGACATCATGAATTATAATCCGGATTTATATCATCTGAATGAGGCTCATGCGGTGAGTGCTGCTTTTTATCTGTACAAAAAATTCGGAAACCTTGAAGAAGTAAAAAAAAGATTAGTGTTTACTACTCATACTCCGGAGGAAGCAGGCAATGAAAAACATGATATTTATCTGTGCGAAAAAATGAGCTATTTCTGTGGTATGCCTCTTGAAGAAGTTCGCCAGCTTACCGGAATGACTGATGATCTTTTCAATCATTCACTCGCTGCTTTACGTTTTGCTCATCTTGCCAATGGTGTTTCCCAGTTGCATGGTGAAGTAAGTAGGCAGATGTGGTATAAATATGATGGCATCTGTGAGATAAAAGCCATCACAAATGCACAAAACAAGAATTTTTGGGCAGATAAACAATTGTACCGCGCACGTGAAGAAAAAAATGATGACTGGTTTGATGACCGTAAAAGACATTTGAAAAAAAGAGCACTTGCCATTGTTGCAGATCAAACAGGTAAATTAATGGATCCCAATGTTCTTACTATCGTATGGGCAAGAAGATTTGCAGGTTATAAAAGAGCAGAATTGATTACGCGCGATCATGCCAGGTTTGAGGCTTTATTAAATAATAAAAAGTACCCTGTGCAGATCATTTGGGCTGGAAAGCCTTATCCGCTTGATTTTCCGGCAATAAACGATTTTAATCATTTGGTAAATCTCAGTAAGCAATATAAAAACGTAGCGGTTTGCACTGGTTACGAAATTACTTTGAGTAAACGCTTAAAACAAGCAGCCGATGTGTGGCTTAATAATCCACGTGTTCCAAGAGAGGCAAGTGGAACAAGCGGAATGACAGCAGCAATGAACGGTGCGGTAAACCTAAGTACCAATGACGGTTGGATATGTGAGTTTGTCAATAATGGTAATAATGGTTTTGTGGTGCCTTCTGCAGATTATATGAATATGAATGTAGAAGAACAGGACAATTACGACCTGAATAAAATTTATGAGATACTTGAAAATGAAATCCTTCCTTTATATTATACCGATTTTGAGACCTGGAGGCAGATTGTGAAAAATGGTATGAGAGATGTACAGTTTGCTTTTGACAGTAACAGGATGGTTGAGGAATATTACGATATACTTTATAAGTAATATTTTGTTTATCCTTATCCGCAAATGAAGTTTTCAATTCTTTGATTTTGCATCAAATTACTTATTAAATATTTTGTAATTGCATAAAAAAAGACGGTTATTTTAAACCGTCTTTTTTGTTGTTGTGTTTGTATTTTTATCCTCTTCTGTTTCCAAACATACGAAGTAGGAAAAGGAAAATATTTATGAAATCGAGATACAAAGTTAATGCACCCAGGATAGACATTTTCTTTACATTATTGGCCGAAACTCCTTGCCCATCATATTCCAGGCCTTCACCAATTCTTTTTAATTTTTGAACATCATACGCGGTTAATGCGGTAAATACCATTACACCAATAATGCTGATTATATAATCTAACTGGCTGCTGTGTAAAAAGTAATTGATCACCATGGCGATCAAAACACCAATTACCCCCATCATCAATATGCGGCCAAATTTGGTGAGGTCTTGGTTAGTAGTATATCCCATAACTGCCATTACGCCAAACATGGCTGATGCTGAAAGAAAACAACCTAAAACAGAACCCGGCGTGTAGGCAAGAAGTATAAAACTAAAAGTGATTCCATTTATAATGGCATATGCCATAAACAAAGCCATCAGGGCTGTTGAAGAAAGTCTTTGGTAAGCAAACGACATGATAAGAACAAAACCCAAAGGAGCGAATAGGGTTATTTTACCTAAGCCAGTTAAGCCCACCGGAGTAACCAGGTAACTCATTAACTGCGTGTTTACCGAAAATTGCCATGCGAATAATGCTGATACTCCGAGGGCGACAAACATCAGTAAGAAAACGTTGGCAATAAATGAACGGGTGCGAACCTCTTCGCCAGTTGGTACATAAGTGATATTAGTGATATTAGAATTCTTGTTTGTTAGTTCCATTGTTTAAATTTTTATAGGTAAAATTATTAATCTTTTAGTGAAAAATAAAGAAGATAGAAGAGAAATAAGAAATAATTAAGAATAGCATAAAGGGATAATTATTATTGAAGCATAAAAAAATAATTTTCTTTGTAATTTGTTCATTTACTGCTTTGCAAAGGTTACGCTGCAATCAAATTTGTTATCTCCCGCCCCTAATTCTTCAGCAGCAGAATTGCTGATAACCGTTACTAATCCATCATTT
Source organism: Bacteroidota bacterium (assembly GCA_028876495.1). Lineage (GTDB taxonomy): Bacteria > Bacteroidota > Bacteroidia > Chitinophagales > Chitinophagaceae > Ginsengibacter. Next base: position 49,884 of record JAGWRO010000038.1, on the reverse strand, counting down.
TGACTAATATCCGGAATGGCATCTAACACTTTTGCATAAACGCTTTTCCCAGTGACATTATCTTTGATTTTTAAAACGGTACCGGCCGCTGCGTCATTACTAAAACAATAGTATTTTTTGTCTTGCCATCCGCTGGTTGATTTAAAGACTCCGGCTGTTCCGCTTTTATCACTAGTTCTATTACCATTGATTTGCCTTTCATATAAGTTTTTAAAATAACCTGCAGAATCATTAGAACCATTGCTGGTTGGTGTTATCGTTACTGAAGTATTTTGAGGTTGTGATGCCTGAGGCTTTGTTTCAGCAACTTCAGTATTATTTACAGGAGTTGAAGTCTGAATGGCTTTCGTTGTTTCTGTTTTTACCTCTGGGGATTTTTCTATAGGTTTTTCTTCTTTAGGCTCTGGCGCAATTGGTACATTGGCCATAGGATGTTCATTGGCTAATAGTGATTGTGCTTTATCGACTTTTAAAAATCCAATGATCATTCGATGGCCAACATTCAGTTCATCTGAAACGAGGTGATTCCATTTTTTTAGCGAGGCCAAAGAAACTTTATTGTAATTAACTCCAAGCCTGTAAAGTGTTTCACCGGAAGCTACCGTATGGTAAACGGGAATAAGCGCTTCATTTGGTTGCGCAATTTCTTCCTGGGTAAAATTATTTTTGCTCAGGGGAATTTTTAAAACCTGTCCGATGTTCAATCCGCTTGCAAAATGCAAATGATTGAAGCTGGCCAATTCTTTCGGGTTTATATTAAACATTCTTCCAACGCTGAAAAAATTCTCTTTGGGAGTAACAATATGTTCAACATATATAGAAGTACCTGTACCTCTTACTTCGAGATTATCTTGTTGTGCCCATAAAATACTACTTGTACTGAATGTAAAAAAAACAAGCATCAACCATTTAGACATAATGAGAATTTTTCAAGTTCTTAAAAAATATTCTAATACTTAAATAAAGCATCTTAACAAAGATGTGCAAAAATATCTATTCTGAATGTAGATAACTTATGCGTGAAGTTAAATTTTTTGAAGTATTTACTCGTCAAAATTTGTTAAATATATATAACAGTAGTCATAAACGCTGTTGCCACAATTGTGTCATTTCATTCTTCCATGAAAGAAAGTCTTCTTCCAAAATATGTTTGCGCGCTTCTGTAACTATTTCAAGGTAAAAAGCAAGGTTGTGAATACTTGCGATTTGCAATCCTAAAATTTCTTTTGATTTAATTAAATGCCGCAGGTAGGCTTTACTGTAAAAATTGCTTACTTCGCAATCAATTCCATCATCAATAGGCGAAAAATCTTTCTCCCATTTTTTATTATCAATATTGATAATTCCTTTACTGGTAAACAACATCGCGTTGCGGCCATTTCGCGTCGGCATTACACAATCAAACATATCCACACCCAACGAAATGCATTCAAGAATGTTCCAGGGCGTTCCTACACCCATCAAATACCGTGGTTTATTTTCAGGAAGATTATCACAACACAAAGCGCATATTTCATACATTTTTTCTGTAGGCTCGCCAACGCTCAATCCTCCGATCGCATTGCCTGTGGCTTCCTTTGAAGAAACATATTCGCACGACATTTTTCTCAGATCATGATGTACGCCGCCCTGTACTATAGGAAATAAATTTTGTGAATAGCCATATTTATTTTCAGTAGTATTAAATCTTTCAAAACACCTGTCGAGCCAGCGATTGGTTAATTCCAAAGAAGTTTTTGCATATTGGTATTCACTTGCACCCGGCGGGCATTCGTCAAATGCCATAATGATATCGCCACCAATGATCCGTTGAATGTCCATCACTTTTTCAGGTGAAAACAAATGAGTGCTCCCATCAATATGGCTTTGAAAAATCGCGCCTTCTTCTGTAAGTTTTCTGGTTCCGCTTAATGAAAAAACCTGGTAACCGCCACTATCGGTAAGAATGGGTTTGTTCCAGTTCATAAATTTATGCAAACCACCTGCTGCTTCCAAAACTTTCAGGCCGGGGCGCAAATATAAATGATAAGTATTTCCAAGGATGATCTGTGCATGCACGTCATGCTGTAATTGTTGCTGTGTAACTGCTTTTACACTTCCAACTGTACCAACAGGCATAAATATTGGTGTTAAAATATCTCCATGATCTGTGCTTATTTTCCCGGTCCGTGCTTTTGTTGAAAGATCGGTGTGTTGAAGTTCAAATTGTAATGCAGCCATTAAAGAATCATAGTTTTAAAAGGTGGCAAAGATAACTTTCAAAAAATTCATTTTATCAACACCGGATGTTATTATTATTATTTTGCATCATTCAATTAGGCAAGTATGTTTGCATCCAAATGAAACTGACTGATTTTTTATCTGATCCGGGAAAATTAATTTTTCTGGTTTTTTGTATAATTACTTTTATACAATTATTTTATTATTTATTTTTCTTTTTGAGATTGGCTCTTTTTAAAACGAAGCCAAAAAATATTTCACAAACACATCCTGTTTCTGTAATCATTTGCTCGAGAGATGAAGCGGCTAATCTTGTAAAAAATCTGCCCGGAGCATTGGTCCAAAAATATAAAACAACCCATGAAGTAATTGTTGTTGACGATAACTCGCTCGATGAAAGTAAATACATAATAGAAGAATTTCAGCGAAAGTTCAGGCAGTTGCAATTCGTTGAATTGAAACAGGAAGCAAGATTTATTCCCGGCAAAAAATATCCATTGAGCGTTGGAATAAAAACGGCAAAATATGAGATCGTATTACTTACAGATGCAGACTGTGTTCCCGCTTCAGAGTTTTGGATCGAAAAAATGCAGGAAGGGTTTACGGAAGGAATTGAAATTGTTTTGGGTTACGGCGCCATGCATAAATCAAAAGGGCTTTTAAATAAACTGGTAAGGTGGGAAACTTTTCATACTGCCTTGCAATATTTGTCTTATGCAAAAAGCGGAATTGCCTATATGGGAGTTGGTAGAAATCTGAGTTATAAAAAATCTGTTTTTTTCAGGCACAAGGGATTCTCGGCTCACAATCATGTGCCTGGTGGCGATGATGATCTTTTTATCAACAAGGCTTCTACTAAAAAAAATACGGCGATTGTGGTGGATAAGGATGCCTTTACTTTATCTGCTGCCCCTAAAACATGGAAACAATGGATCAGGCAAAAGAAACGGCATTACACCACCAGCAAGTATTACAAAGCAGGACATAAATTTTTATTAGGTCTTTATGCTTTTTCACTTTTTCTTTTTTATCCTTTATTTATAGCTGCCTTATTTATTTTTGACTGGAAACTAGCACTTATAGTTTTTGCCATTCGCTTCCTGGTACAGGCATTTATTATTTTTAAAACTACACAGAAGCTTGATGAAAAAGATCTTTTTCCCTGGTTTTTTTTCTTTGATGTGTGGATGTTTTTTTACTATTTATTTTTTGCCACTTCCATTTTTAAAAAGCCTGCAAAGAAGTGGAAATAGTTGGGTTGTTTTTTGAGACCAAAATCCTGTGAATTTATTTCTTTACTGTATTTCTTACATCTGCGTTTAGGTCTTCCGTTAACAGATAAATACTAAATAGAAATACCGATAATTTATTTGTTTACTGTATTCCGGTGCTTCAATTAAAAAAAATCCCTTCACATTTCTGTAAAGGGATTCTAAGTTTTATAAGGCTTAAAATGAGAATATGAATTTTATTAATAACCCATATCACCCATTCCACCACCCATAGGAGGCATTCCTGCTTTTTCTTTTTCTGGTTTGTCCGAAACCACACATTCAGTAGTCAATAACATTCCGGCAATTGAAGCGGCATTTTCCAAAGCTATCCTGGTAACTTTTGTAGGATCAATAACACCTGCAGCAAGTAGATTTTCATAAACTTCTGTGCGCGCATTAAATCCGAAATCGCCTTTTCCCTCTTTAATTTTCTGTACTACGATGCTTCCTTCAATTCCGCTGTTAACTACGATCTGGCGAAGCGGTTCTTCCACTGCGCGTTTGATGATCTGTATACCTGTATTTTCATCAGCGTTAACACCTTTTAATTTCTCAAGGCTCTGAATAGCGCGGATGTAAGCAACCCCACCACCAGGAACAATTCCTTCTTCCACCGCAGCTCTTGTTGCATGCAGCGCATCATCCACTCTGTCTTTCTTTTCTTTCATTTCTACTTCTGAAGCAGCCCCTACATAAAGAACAGCCACACCACCGCTTAATTTAGCAAGACGTTCCTGTAATTTTTCTTTATCATAATCTGAAGTAGTTGTTTCAATCTGCGCTTTAATCTGGTTTACTCTTGCAGTGATATCTTTTTTATCGCCTTTACCATCTACAATAGTTGTATTGTCTTTATCTATTGTAATAGAAGCGGCTTCACCTAAAGCAGAAAGATCAACACCGTCCAGTTTGAAACCTTGTTCTTCGCTGATCACAGTTCCTTTGGTAAGAACTGCTAAATCCTGAAGCATTTCTTTTCTGCGGTCACCAAAGCCAGGAGCTTTTACAGCAGCAACTTTCAAAGTTCCGCGTAATTTATTAACCACCAAGGTAGCCAATGCTTCGCCTTCCAGATCTTCAGAAATAATCAATAACGGGCGGCCGCTTTGAGCTACTTTTTCAAGTATGTGAAGAATATCTTTCATTGCAGATATCTTCTTATCATAAATCAGAATATAAGGGTTGTCAAGCTCTGCCTGCATTTTTTCGCTGTTGGTAACGAAATAAGGAGAAACATAACCTCTGTCGAATTGCATACCTTCCACCACTTCCACAGTTGTATCAGTCCCTTTTGCTTCTTCAACCGTGATCACACCTTCTTTACCCACTTTTTTCATTGCTTCTGCAATAAGCTTTCCGATTGATTCTTCATTATTTGCAGATATAGAAGCAACCTGCTGTATCTTGTCATTGTCGTTTCCAACAGTTACAGATTGTTTTTTAAGATCTTCAACAATTGAGATCACTGCTTTATCAATACCTCGTTTCAAATCCATTGGATTTGCACCTGCAGCTACGTTACGTAAACCTTCGCTGATAATTGATTGTGCAAGAACTGTTGCGGTGGTTGTTCCATCCCCTGCAATATCTGCAGTTTTAGAAGCCACTTCTTTCACCATTTGTGCGCCCATATTTTCAATTGGGTCTTCCAATTCGATTTCTTTAGCAACCGTTACCCCATCTTTGGTAACCTGTGGAGCACCAAACTTTTTTTCAATCACTACGTTTCTGCCTTTTGGCCCAAGCGTTACTTTTACCGCATTGGCCAGTGTATCTACGCCCTTTTTCATTTTATTGCGGGCTTCGATGTCAAAAAATATTTGTTTAGCCATAATATTTGTTATTAATTTTTTAAAATGAATTAAGTAGTTTTCATTAAGATGTCTGAAGAGCGCATGATCAGGTAATCTTCACCATCAATGGTAATTTCTGTTCCGCCGTATTTGCCATACATTACCGTATCGCCTTCTTTTACCTGCATAGGTATCAGGTTGCCGGTTTGCTCAGCATATTTTCCTTTTCCAACAGCGATCACAGTACCTTTTTGCGGTTTTTCTTTAGCTGTGTCCGGAATAATAATTCCACCGGCGGTTTTTTCCTCAGCCGCGTTCGGTTTAACCAGAACTCTGTCATCAAAGAGCTCAAAAGTTTGTTTTGCCATAATTGTTAAATTTATTTAATTTATTATTTGGGTTGCAAATGTACACGAATAATTGTACCAAAGAATTTAATCAGTTTAGTTGGCAGGAATTGGAATTGTATGTCAGGTGTTATGGGAAAAAAATCCGTCAAAATTTCATTTTTGACCGTAAAACTTTTACCCGGATGTAGAAAACGGGAGCAAAAATTATCTCTCAGGACTCATCTATGAGTTTCCATTGCTTTTGTAATTCAAGCATCTTGTTTTCGGATAAACGCGATTGGTCATAATGTCCTTTTTGCTTTTTTTGGCGAAAAGCTTCATAAAGTGTAACAGCACAGGCGACAGAAATATTTAAGGATTTGATAATTCCTACCTGTGGAATAATAAAATCTCCGTCGGCATATTTTCTGATATTATCACTCACCCCAAAAGTTTCGTTCCCAAAAACGAGTGCCATTGATTGAGTAAGATCCATTGAATACAAATCTGATGAAGATTCTCCCAAATGAGAAGTATAAATTTTCTCATACTTCTTTGTGATCTCGTTGAAACATTCTTCTGCATTAGTAAACTGGTGAACGGAAAGCCATTTATCAGCTGTGGAAGAACTTCTGTAACCCCATTTTTTGTGAGGAGGAATCCGGTCATTCAAAATATAAATATCCTGGATTCCGACAGCATCACAGGTTCGCATCACGGCAGATACATTATGCGGATCAAATACATTTTCCAATACCACGGTAATGTCTGGCTGGCGATGGTTAAGAACAGATGTAAGGCGATTGAAACGTTGTGGAGTCATAAAGGCAAAAATAAACTTCCTATAATTACAGATTTAAAAGTTTCATTTAATGAAAGAAACTTTTATTTTCTAAAATTTGCTATTTTTACAAAAGTGGTCATTATTTCCCATAAAGCTATCAGGGAGTTTGCAATTGAACATCCAAAATTATTACCTGATTTAGAGCGGTGGTATGATATTACGATGAAGTCAGATTGGCAAGGTTTTAATGACATAAAAAAGATTTCAATTCGGTAGATTCGGTCGGCAATGGTTTATTTGTTTTCAATATTAAAAGAAATGATTGCCGGCTAATTGTGAGAATAATTTTCAAAACAAGAACTGTCTTTATTCGATTTATTGGAACTCATAAGGAATATGATTTAATAAAAATAAAAGACCTCTAATATAAAATGAAAATAATAACGACTGAGAAAGCCTATCAAAAAGCATTAACTGACGTTTATAATCTGATGAAAAAAGGAGAAAATAAAATAAGTGGAAAAGATGCTAAGGACATAAGTGCGCTCGCAAATGCTATACAGGATTACGAAAAGATGCATTATCCTTTTCCAATGCCTAAGACAATTCATGAGATGATAGAACTGAAGATGTTTGAGAAAAAAATTAACCGCGTAAAACTTTCAAAAATGTTAGGAGTGACGCAGCCCAAGCTAAGCCAAATTCTTAACAAAAAACGCGAACCTGATGTTCCGTTCTTAAAGGCTGTACATGAAAAGTTGGGAGTTGATGGAAATTTTATTCTGGAAAATGTTTAGTAAAAAAACTTCTATTCTTCTTTCTTAACCAGTTCCACTTCAGTAATCGGGCTAAATAAAAATTGCTTTTTGGTAGATTGATCCTGGCATAAAAAGCGGGTTCTTATCTTTTTTTCTTTTTTATAAATATGTCCGTTTTTAAATCTGAATAAGCTTTCATCCGGTAATTCTTCTAATAAATAAATGCCCGGTTTGTGAGGGTCGTACTTCTTTAAAACCCTTGTCAGTGGAGCTTCTGCGCACGAACTTGCTGCAGGGTTTCTTAACGTTTTTAATAATTCTTTTTCTATATCAGCCGGGAATATTTTTTTTGAAATAAAGCGGGCTAGTATTTTCCCAAATTCATCTTTCCACTGTGGGCCATGTGCCTGTATTTTATTCCCATATTTTTCATATGCAACCAGGTGGCCAAGTTCGTGTAATAATGTGATGAGAAATGAAAATTTATTGAGATTGCCGTTTACACTGATGCGGTGATTTTTATCGAGATGTTTATTCCTATAATCGCCCAGTTTTGTCAGGCGTTCGCGCGTTACCGTTAGATGCACTTTATATTCCACAAGGTAAAAGGTTACATCTTCAAACGAGCCTTCGGGTAAATAAGGATTAAGTTGATGTAAAGGAGATTCTATTTTAGGCATCGGGCTTCTTTCGGGCAATTTTCATTAATTGAATTACTTCAAGAAAAGTGTATACCAAATAAATTCCCATTGAAGTGAGTATCGATGGCGTATCCACTGCTCCGCCCATCCACACAATGTAAATAACTATTGCTGCTACAATTACAAACATTTTTAGCAGGAGAGAAGAGTAAATTCCCCTTATAAAGGCATTGACATTAGTGGAACGCACTCCTTTTGTCTGAATATAAAAACCCAAAAAAGTCAAAATAAAAAGTATCGCGTTAGCAACTATTAAAAACCCAATATTAAAACCATATTCCTTTAAAGAATTTCCAAAAATAAATACGACCATGTTAACCAAAAGAAAAAGGCCGATAACAGGAATAAATTTTTTAACGAGAGATTGAATCATTTTTTTGAAGTGTCTTTAATTATTTTAATCGTTAGGCCAATGATGATCAACAGCGGCAGAAGCCAAACAAGCAAAGGAAAAGAAAAATTTAACCATTTGTCTGATTTTAAACCAATAAATATTCCCAGGGCAATGCTTCCCAAAAATTGCATTCCCATGCCGGCATATTTCAATAATTCGCTGTTGGTTTCTTTTCTTGATTTCAAAATTTAATTTAATTCATTTTCGGCTCTCAATTTCACAATATCATTTTAGGTTGTTAAAAATAAACGAGCCTCAGTATATATTGGCATATTAGCCTAAAATAACCGTATTTTTAAAATAATTTTGCAGAAAAAGAGTTCTTATCAGTAAATAAACTTTTTTTGCTGATTCTTACTTCGAAAAAATTAAAAATATTAATGAAAAGCCGGATCATTAAGTTAGTATCTCTTTTATTGATCTTCTTTTTTTTCTTGCCGGATGTTCATGCTCAATTGGGCAAAATTACTTTTGATTTACAAAAAGACAAACCGCAAAAATTTAAAGATAAACCGCTGCGCTCAGAAAAGCCGCAGGATAAAAAATTGGGTCTTGTCGGCAGGTTTGTGCAAAACACCACCAGTCATTATAATTATTTTTTTAATGCCAATAACAAAATAAATTCGGTAATTGAATTGGCAAGAATGGCAACAAAAGATGATTATTCCCAATTGTTGCCTTATTACAGTTATTCACTCGATAACAGTGCTGCACAAAAGACGCAACTGGATTCAGTGATTCTTGAATCAACCGCAGGTATATTACTGCATGATTTAAGAACCAATTGGGTAGATAATTTTTATCTGCTGATAGGAGAGGCATATTATCTGCGAAAAGATTTTGATTCAGCATCAATGACTTTTCAGTTCATTAATTATAATCTTTCTCCAAAAAGCAAGAAAAGCGATGATCAACTGCTGGTAGGAACGAATGAAAACGGAGCCAACGGCGCATTGAGTATTTCAAGTAAAGAAGACAGGAATATAGTTGATAAAGCCTTCTCAAGACCACCGAGCAGAAACGATGCTTTGGTTTGGCAGGTTCGTGCTCTTACTGATCTCGGCGATTATTCGGAAGCAGCTGGACTGATCAATACTTTACGAAATGATCCCCAATTTCCGGCACGTTTGGAGCCGTACTTTCAGGAAGTACAGGGGTATTGGTTTTTCAAGCAAAAAATGTACGACAGTGCCATTGTCTATATCCAAAACTCTATTCCTAATTCCCTGGATTTAGAAGACCAGGCCAGGCGCGAATATTTGCTTGGTCAGCTTTATGAAAGGAATAAAAAGCAGGACACCGCTTCTGAATATTATGCTAAAGCGATAAGGCATACTACTGATCCGTTGATGGATATTTATGCCAATCTTAACCAGGCTAAAATGTTGAAAAGCAACGATGCTGATGCGATGGACAATAGCATAGCCCGATTATTGCACATGGCTCACAAGTATAAATTTCAGCCGTATCGTGATATTATTTATTATTCAGCTGCAGAAATAGCTATGGAAAAACCGGACACCTCTGAGGCGCTTTCGTTTTATAAAGCAAGCACGGTTTATAATGAAAATAATCTTTCTTTAAAAAATAAAGCCTTCCTGACCCTTGCAGAAATAAATTATCAAATGAAAAATTATAAGAAATCTTATAATTTTTATGATAGCCTCCAGGCCGGCGATACCACTTTGACCAATTTTGCAGAGATACAATCAAGAAAAAATGCGTTGGCACAAGTGGTTAAGAGTCTCAATGTGATTGACAGGGAAGATAGTCTGCAACACATTGCCGCCATGCCCGAAACGGAAAGAAACAATTTCTTAAAAAAAATGTCTAAGAAATTAATGAAAGAGCGGGGTATAAAAGAGGATGAAAATAATTACAATTCCTCTGCAGCGTTTTTTAATAAGCAGAATCAATCGCAAGATATTTTTGGGAATAATACCAGCAAAGGGGATTGGTATTTTTATAATAATTCGGTAAAAGCGCAAGGCTATAATGAATTTAAAAGAGTTTGGGGCAAAAGACAAAACGTGGATAACTGGCGCAGGGCTTCTGCGGCCAATCAAAATTCTTCTTTAGCCAATAACAATGCAGGCTATGGAGATCCGATGGCGCCCCAGGCACAATCTGCCAATGCAGAAGCAGTTGAAACTCCTTATCAGCAGGACATTTCTGTGGATGGGTTGCGTGCAAATCTTCCGCTAACACAGCCAAAATTAGACACCAGTAATTCAAAAATTGCACGTTCTTTATTCCAGGTTGCTAAAGATTACCAGAATCTTTTGGAAGATTATTCAGCTGCTGTTGTTGCTTATCAGCAGTCTTTAAAACGTTTTCCTGATAGCCTGTACAAAGGCGAGTTGTATATGAATTTATCTTTTTGCTATACAAAGATTGGAAACCAGCAACTGGCAGATTATTATAAAAATCTTTTGCTGAAAAACTTCAATAACACCAAATATGCAATGATCGTTTTGCACCCCGAATCTTTTAATCCCGCAAAAACAGATACCGCCGCAGAAAGGAGATATGATAACATTTATAATTTATTTATAGAAGGCAATTTTGACCAGGCGATCAAAGAGAAAAATGCTGCAGACAGCCTTTATGGCACAAGCTACTGGAACCCGCAATTACTTTATATCCAATCTGTTTATTACATTCAAAAAAGACAGGATAGTGCTGCTGTGAAAGTGTTACACCAGATAGTTACCAATTATCCAAATTCGCCCATGAAAGAAAAAGCGACTACGATGATTGATGTTTTAGGCAGAAGAGACAGTATTGAACGTTATCTGACCAATCTGAAGGTAGTAAGGGCAAAAGAAGATTCACAGGTGGTTGTTTTTGATGATTCAAAACCGGTAAATAATGTAAACGCGCCCGTAATTACAACTGAAAAACCTGTTGCTCAAAATGAAAAGATTGTGCCTGGCAAGGCAGAAATAAATCCGGATAAAAAATTGCCTCCGCCTGTAAAAAAATCGGGATTTACATTTGATCCGATGGAGTCGCAGAATGTAGTAATGGTACTTACAAAAGTAGACCCGGTTTATAGTAGCGAGGCGAGAAACGCTTTTAACAGGTATAACAGCCAAAGCTATAGTACGAATAAAATTGAGATAGTGAAGGATACGTTGGACAGTGAACGAACTTTATTGGTTTTTTCTCAATTTCCGGATGCAGCAGAAGCTATTAAATATCGCGACAAACTGAAGCTGGCAGCGCCTACGCAAATATCATGGTTGCCTGCTCAGAAGTATGCTTTTTATATTATTTCTGACAGTAATCTTGAAATTTTAAAAGAAAATAAAAATTTACAGAGCTATATTGAGCTTCTGAACAACAAATATCCTGGAAAATTTTAAGGTTTTCCTATCAGGAAATTTAATACTTTTCGGTTTTTAAAGAATAGAAAATGCAAAATCCTCCCAAGAAAAAAGTAAACAAAAAAAGTGAAATAAAGATAAGTGTAAAAATATTATGGACATTAGTGGCCGGTGGATTTGCGCTTTTTACCCTGGTATTGGCTGCAGCTTATTTTGGAGTTTTCGGGAAATTGCCCTCGCTCCAGGAATTAGAAAATCCACAGGCAAATCTCGCTACAGAAATTTATGCAAACGATGGTAAAACCCTTATGGGAAAGATATATACCGAAAACAGGGTTTATGTTGATTATAGTAACATTTCCAAAAATGTAATCGATGCGTTGATTTCAACCGAAGATATTCGTTTTTATGAGCATTCCGGAATTGACCCGATTGCACTGGGGCGTGCCATTAAAGGATTTGGAAGGCAGGGTGGTGCCAGTACCATCACGCAACAACTTGCCAAAAATATTTTGGGGCAGGGGCGTGGTTCGGTATTGAAAAGAGGAATTGATAAATTTAAGGAATGGATTGTAGCGCTTAAACTGGAACGCAATTTTACCAAGCAGGAAATTCTTGCCTTGTACCTCAACAGGGTTTCGTGGTTAAATGTTTACGGCATCAGGAATGCTTCGTTAGTTTATTTTCAAAAAGAACCTTCCAAACTTACGCCTGATGAAGCTGCCTTATTGGTAGGGATGCTCAATGGCCCTGGAAAATATGATCCGCGGCACAATCCTAAAGCTGCATTAGATAGAAGAAATTTGGTGTTAGATAGGATGGTCACCAATAATGATCTTTCTGCTTCTGAAGCTGCAGTTTTAAAGAAAAAACCGCTTGGCGTTAAATACAAATTGGTGAATGAGAGCCAGGGAATTGCTCCTTATTTCAGGTCAGTTCTTCTAAAAAGACTTCAGGATTGGTGTAATACGCATAAAGATCCGGCGACAGGTGAAAACTATGATCTTTACAGGGATGGGTTGAAAATTTATACAACCATTGACCCTAAGATGCAATTGTATGCAGAAGAGGCAGTAGTGAAACACATGACTGCCATGCAAAAGATATTTAAACGGCAGCTTCCAAAAAATGTATGGAAAGGAGAGGATTATATTTTGAATAATGCGATGAAAGAAAGTGAGCGTTGGAAAAATATGAAAGAAAACGGCGCTTCGGAGGCTGAAATCAAAAAGTCATTTATCCGGCCTGTAAGTATGAAAATTTTTGCATGGAACAAAAACCGTGAAACCGACACTGTGATGACCCCGCTTGATTCTATAAAATATTGTAAAGAAATGATGCAGACTGGTTTTTGTGCGATGGATCCTGTAACAGGAGAAGTAAAAGCATGGGTAGGCGGAATTGATTTTAAATGGTTCAAATATGACCACGTGACTGCCGCCAGGCAGGTTGGCTCAACCTTTAAACCGATTCTTTATACACTCGCGATAACTGATGCCGGTATGACACCTGACTCATATATTGGTGGCAAACCCATTACACTTGCCAATAAAACGATAACCGGGCCCGGAGGTACAATGGCGTATTGTCTTGCAAAATCTATTAATGTCGCAGCATTTGATCTTATGAGCCGGATCGGCCCAAAAAAGACAGTAGAATTCGCGCACCAATGTGGCATCATAAGTAATATACCTGAAGTGCCTTCAATTGCTTTAGGCTCTGCTGATATCCAGTTAATCGAGATGTTGCAGGCCTACACTATGTTCCCGAACAGGGGATTTAATACTGAGCCTATTTTCCTTACAAAAATTGAAGATAAAAACGGAAATGTATTAGAAACGTTTGAACCCAAAGTTAAACAGGTAATAAGCGAGGTAGATGCATACACTATGGTAAAAATGATGGAGGGTGTTGTGGATTTTGGAACCGGCGGTTCAATGCGCTGGCGGTATGGTATAAATAGCCAAATAGGAGCTAAAACCGGAACGACCAATGATAATACGGATGGATGGTTTATGGGCTATACTCCACAATTATTGGCGGGTGCATGGGTTGGAAATGACGATCCGTTTCTGCATTTGCCTAAATATGGAACAGGTGGCGGAAGTGACATGGCAATGCCTGAGTGGGCTTATTTTATGCAAAAAGTATATGCTGATAAATCTTTGGGAATTGATCCTAAAGCAACCTTTCAAAAACCGGTTGAATTGAATAACAACCCAATTTATGCAGATCAAAATTTTGCAGCTCTTTCACAGGAAGGACATGGAATTGATTCAGCAGATGTGCAGGGAAATGGCAATGCTACTGATTATGAAGCTCCCACAGACGTGCCGGTAGAGTCAGACTTTACCCAACCCCAATCACAAAAACCAGCATCTAAAGTTGCAGAAAAATCAATTGGACCTAAAAATTATATGCCTGCATCTTCGCAGCCTTCAAATCAACCTGCAAAAAAGCCTAAAAATGTAATGCCTAAACGTGCCAATACTAATAATGATTATTAATCAACGGCAGCCAGGTATTCAAAAAAAATATTATAGAAGCAGGATTAGTACTATTATATTTGCAGCTTAAACTAAAAATAAAATCTCGGTATGAAAAAAATACAAATCTTTTTTGCTGCTTCAATTTGTTTTTCGACGGCAACGATCGCGCAAACGAATGCCTCATTAAAATTACCAACCGGAAAAACTTACCAGGTGGAAAATAAGCTTGAAACCTCCAGTTCAACAGATGTGCAGGGGCAAACTATGGAGTCAAAAGCGAATATTACTTCTACTTACAAAATTGATGTAAAAAACAAAACCGGCGAGAATTATAATCTCACCAATACGCTTTCACACATTAACATGAGCATGAGTATGATGGGCCAGGATATAAATTTTGATTCGGACAGTACCAGTGATATGAAAGGAGAGTTTGGTTCGGCTTTGAAAGATTATGTGAATCAACCCAAAGATCTTACAATCAATAATTCATCGAAGATTGTATCCGCAGATTCTACCGATACATCTGCAACTGGTATTGCCAAAAGATTAAATCTTGCACAAACAGGATATGGAACTCAACTGGCTTTTCTGCCTTTACCTGAAAATCCGAAAGTGGGTACAAGTTGGACAGAAAACACTAATAGTGATGGTATGTCAAGAACAACTAATTATACTATAAAAGATATTAGCGGAGACATTGCTACCATTGCATTTACAGGAACAGATTCTGTTCAAACTACTATGGAGCAGCAGGGAATGGAAATTGCAACCAAAACTACGGGTAAAGTAGTTGGAGAAGAAAAAGTAGATATTAAAACCGGGGTTATTCAATCCGGGTCTTCTACCGGCGATGCTTCAGGAACTGTTTCAGCAATGGGACAGGATTTTCCTATGAAGACAAAAATAACTTCAACTACTACTGTAAAGGAATTATAACCGTTTTTAAAAAATTTGGAAAAGCCCTGCAATGATGTGTTGCAGGGCTTTTTCTTTAAAATGAATGACAGTAAAGCAACAAATAGTTCTGATTATTATTTCTAACTAAAAAACCTTTTATTAACTTTTTGAAATATAAGCTGAACGTTATAATTATTACTTTCGCGAAGTGAAAAAATATCTGGCTTACATTTTCTATTTTTTATATTGGGTACTGTTTTTCATTGCTGCGAAAATTGCTTTTTTACTTTACCATTTTCATCTTACACAAACGTTAACTGCAACAGAAATCTTTAAAGTATTTCTTTACGGATTGAGGATGGACGCATCTTTCACAGCCTATATCTGTATCTTTCCTTTCCTTTTGTTTTTAATACAATCAATTGCCACCCATTTTTCTGTAAAAAAAATAATCAGGATTTATACTAACGCTTTGGTCATCCTCATTTCTTTTTTAATCATTGCCGATCTTGAATTATACAATGCGTGGGGCTTTAGGATGGATGCTACCCCTTTGCAATATTTTAAAACACCAAAAGAAATGGGTGCCACTATATCTACTGCCCCAGTTTTTTTGTTGATGATCATCTTTATATTTATTGCCGGCCTCTTTATTTTTATTTATAAAAGATATTTTGATCATTTCATCGGCGCTTCTCAAAAAAGATTTTCTGTAGTCCATATTTTTGTTTCTGCCTTTTTGCTTGTTTTTCTTTTTGTTCCGATTCGTGGTGGAATACAGAAGATACCAATGAACATTAGTGATGCGTATTTTTCTGAAAAAGTATTCGCTGACCATGCCGCTATTAATCTGCCATGGAACATTATGTTTTCGATTTTAAACAGGAACGATACGCAAAATCCATTTGAATATTTTTCACTTGAAAAATCAAAAGGGCTTGTCGATAGTTTATATAATACTGGTCCAAAAAGAATTCCTTCTATTTTATCGGTCGACAAACCAAATGTTATCATTATTATTTTAGAAAGTTTTACGGCTAAATGGCTTGACTGTCTTGGCGGCGTTCCTCATGTTACTCCAAACCTTGACAGTATTGCTGCTAATGGATTATTGTTTACCAATATCTATGCGGCAGGCGACAGAAGTGAGAAAGGGCTGGTGGCTGTATTAAGCGGCTATCCCAACCAGGCCATTACATCCATTATTAAAACACCTAACAAAACAAGAAAGCTTACTTCCATCAACCAGTCACTTGAAAAGATAGGTTACCACTCCAGTTATACATATGGTGGTGAGTTGGAATTTGCCAATATGAAATCCTACCTTATTAATATTAAAATGGATCAGTTAACGGATAAATATTCTTTTCCGGTTTCTGAAAGAACCACTTCGTGGGGCGTACATGATCAATATGTTTTTGACCATTTTTATAAAGACATCCATACAAAAAGACAACCATTTTTTGCTACGCTGTTTACCCTTAGCAGCCATGAACCTTATGATGTTCCTATGAAACCGCATTTTAAAGGAAAAGACCAAACTACGCTTTTTGAAAATTCAGTTTATTATACAGACAGTATTGTTGGTAGTTTTATCAACAGGCTAAAAAAAGATTCTTTGTGGAATAAGACGTTAATTGTATTTGTTGCCGATCACGGCCATCCTCTGCCGGGTCATGACCCTAACGACAGGCCTTCAAAATTTCATATCCCGTTAATTTTTTCAGGAGGCGCATTAACACTGAAAGGCAGGATCAATACAATAGGTTCACAAACGGATATCGCCACTACCATTTTAGACCAATTTCATTTACCAACCAATAAGTTTCCATGGAGTAAAGATCTGCTCGATTCTTCTGCAAAACCATTTGCGTTTTATTCTTTTAATAACGGTTTTGGATTGGTGACACCTAAAGGAACAGAAACCATGGATAATGTTTCTAAAAGACCGATTTTTATATCGCCCGGTTTTGATACTTCTCAAATGAAATATGGCAAAGCCTACATGGAATTTTCTTACCAGGATTATTTGAGCAGGTAATTTTTTAAAAACCTTCAAAACCCTGGAAACGTGGGTTTACAAAATTATTTAGTTTGCTTCCAAACCTGAAATTCACCCCAAAATATAAATTATAATTAAAGGAAGAACCTAATTGCCTTGTTTTGATAAGAAGATCCTGCTCTGAAACGTTGCCTTTCACCAAATAGATCTGGTCATGTACAATACTCCCGGAAGTGTTGACATAAAAAGAAAGCCCACCGGTGACTCTAACGTTTACATTTAAGTTGATCCCCATGTTGTTCAGCTTCCAGTCAGAAAAATAATTCCTGTAATAAATACTGCTGTAAAAGGTTCCCCATTTTTGGTTCAGTGTCAATGCTGCAGAAAATTGGTGCCCGTATAAAGTTTGTCTTAATTTATTATAGATGGTGGTGTCATAATAATTATTTAGCGAAACATCAGCTCCATATCTCAATACAAAGAAACGACTGTTAACCTCAGAATAAGGGTAGAAGTTATATTCAATGGCGGGGTTAAAATAAATTTTTCGTTTGAAGTTAGAAAAAGTATTATTAGAATAACTTACCTGGTAGCCATAACTCCAATGCCGGGCCATCGATTTAACGAGGTTATTAAAAAAACCATAATTACTGTTATTAACTGTGTATTTTGAAGTGGCCCCTGTGGAGTCCTGGTATTGGTAAATTGAATGATTTTTACTTCCATATATTCTAAAACCTACCTTAAGGTCCTCGGTGGTGCGATCCGCGGAAAAATCGGAACTGAAACGATCACTTTTATAATTTTTATCGACATTTAACCGGCCATCAATACCAACGTTAAAAATCCAATAGTTCCATTTATCTTTTGTAACAACAGAGGAAAGTGAGTTGGTAGAATCACTTCCTTTCATATCAATTGAAATGGCGGAGGCATAGGCTGTTCGCGCTACCAAAGGCGCTATTCCCATCATAACTGAATGTACCATTTGTTTTCTTACCTCGCTACTTGTTGCAGTAGCTGCTGTCGTAAAATATAAGGTATCATTATAGTAGTCGTAATTATGCTGGCCATAAAACAGTAGTTCATATTGTCTACCGCCATTCCCTGCTCTTTGTGCAGTTATTAAAATATGAACATCTGAAGCTTCGCTGTCAAATAAAAAATCAACAATTTTTATTTGAGTTCTGATAAAAGACCAATCGCAACCTACACGGCTGCAATCAATAAAAACTTTTAGTTTTTGTAGGTCATTTTGATTTTGGGCTGAAGCGTAAAGGCAATAAAATATAAAAAACAGTGTACCTGCTATCCTTCTCATTTTCTTATTTTTCAAGGTCAACGGGAAACTCCCTGGTTTCTTAAATTAAATAAAAGTCATTCTGTTCAACTTTGGGTTTGAAAATAGAATGGCTGTAAATAAACAAAAATACTATGCCGTAGCGTTCTCTGCTTTATTCCTGTTTTCAAATTCTTTTCTGATTATATTCAGTGCTGCTCCCGCTTTGAACCATTCTATTTGTTGCTGGTTATAGGTATGATTTACTGGGAAAGAATCAGTAGTACCGTCTTTGTGGTGTAAAATTACTTTTAATGGTTTTCCAACTGTGAAATCGGTGAGGCCAACAATATCAATTAAATCATCTCCTAAAACTTTATCATAATCTTCTTTATTTTGAAAAGTTAGCGCCAGCATTCCTTGCTTTTTCAAATTGGTTTCATGAATACGTGCAAATGATTTTACAATCACTGCTTTTACTCCCAAATGGCGGGGCTCCATAGCTGCGTGCTCACGTGAAGAACCTTCCCCATAATTTTCATCGGCCACAATCACAGTTCCTATTCCCTGCGCTTTATACGCTCTTTGGGTTTCCGGCAATGGGCCATAAACCCCGGTTATTTGGTTCTTAACAGAATTGGTTTTTTCATTAAAGAAATTTACAGCGCCTATCAATAAATTATTGCTGATGTTATCAAGATGTCCACGGTATTTTAACCACGGGCCAGCCATAGAAATATGATCTGTGGTACATTTCCCCTTCGCTTTGATCAATAATTTCAATCCTTTAAAATCTTCACCATTCCATGCATTAAAAGGCTCTAAAATCTGAAGACGATCTGAATCCGGAGATACGATTACTTCTATCTGGCTTCCATCTTCTGCCGGTGCCTGGAATCCTGCATCCTCTACCGCAAATCCTTTTTGAGGCATTTCAATTCCTTGCGGTTCTTCCAGTTTTACTTTTTCACCTTTGTCATTAACAAGGTAGTCGGTAAGAGGATTAAAGGTGATTCTTCCGGCAATTGCCAGGGCGGTTGTCAGTTCCGGGGAAGCAACAAAAGCGTGGGTGTTGGGATTGCCGTCGTTTCTTTTTGCAAAATTTCTGTTGTAAGAAGTTACAATAGAATTTTTCTTGTCAGGCTCATTGGTATGACGTGCCCATTGACCAATACATGGTCCACAGGCGTTTGCTAAAACAACGCCGCCCATTTCTTCGAAAGTTTTTAAATATCCATCTCTCTCCACCGTGTATCTTACCTGCTCAGAGCCCGGAGTAATGATAAATTCTGAACTAACGCTTAAACCGTTATCTGTAGCCTGTTTGGCAACAGAAGCCGCTCGTGTGATGTCTTCATAAGAAGAATTGGTACAGGAACCGATCAATCCAACTTCCATTTTTTCGGGCCAGTTGTTTTTCTTAACTGCTTCAGCAAATTCTGAAATCGGCCATGCTAAATCAGGAGTAAAAGGTCCGTTGATATGCGGCTCCAATTCTGATAAATTAATTTCAATTACCTGGTCAAAATATTTTTCAGGATTTTGATATACTTCTATGTCTCCGGTAAGATCCTGGGAAACTTTATCTGCTTCTGCAGCTACTTGAGCTCTTCCTGTTCCTTTAAGATAATCGGCCATTTTTACATCGTAGCCAAAGATAGAAGTGGTTGCACCAATCTCTGCGCCCATGTTACAAATGGTTCCTTTTCCGGTACATGATATCGAGGTAGCTCCATCTCCAAAATATTCAACAATAGCACCGGTTCCGCCCTTTACGGTTAAGATGCCTGCCACTTTTAAAATAATATCTTTTGCAGAAGTCCACCCGCTTATTTTGCCGGTTAATTTTACACCAATGAGTTTCGGAAATTTCAGTTCCCAGGGCAAACCAGCCATCACATCACACGCATCAGCACCGCCTACACCAATGGCAATAGTTCCAAGGCCGCCTGCATTTACTGTGTGAGAATCGGTTCCAATCATCATTCCACCAGGAAACGCATAATTTTCTAAAACAACCTGGTGAATAATTCCGGCTCCCGGTTTCCAGAAACCAATTCCATATTTATTAGAAACAGAAGCAAGGAAATCATATACTTCTTTATTTTGAGATTTTGCTCTTGTAAGATCGGCAACTGCGCCAATTTGAGCCTGTATCAAATGATCGCAATGAACAGTTGACGGAACCGCAACTTTGGCCCGTCCTGATTGCATAAATTGCAGTAAAGCCATTTGTGCTGTTGCATCCTGCATCGCCACGCGGTCCGGTGCAAAGTCCACATAATCATTCCCTCTTTCGTAAGCGGTATCGGCATTTTTTTTCCAAAGATGGGCGTATAAAATTTTCTCTGTAAGTGTGAGAGGATGATTAACTACTTTACGTGTAGCTTCTACTTTTTCTGAGTAACTTTCATAAAACCTTTTTATCATGTCCAGATCAAAAACCATTGCTTGTATTAATTTTAGTTAGAAAAAATTGTTGACGGAATATCCTGTTTTTTATCAAAGGAGGCCAAAATTACTTAAAATAGATGGATGTTATTTTACAAACTGGTTAAATATTTTCTAAGGTCAAATATTGTGGAAGCCATATTTTAAATTTTTAAAAAGAAAAACTTTTCTTTTTTCTGATTATCTTTGACTATAATACTAAATGAAGAAGGCCATTGCATAACTGCGCATGGAAAATTATCAAAGAATGCCTGGGTTGATGGAGTGAAATATTAAGAAAGGCGATACGTTAAAGGAATACAATTAATATAAAGCGCAATCAAAAATTGAATTCATTTGATTTTAATAAATCCTGATATATGTATAAAATAAAAAATTTTATTGAATGGCATGTTTTCGGTGTTTGTACGGCTATTGGTGAAAAAATGGGGATTGCCACTGCAGAAATTAGAAGATACTTTATCTATATTTCATTTCTTACATTTGGCTCCCCTGTTATTTTTTATTTGATTTTTGCCTTCTGGATGAATGTAAAAAATTACATTAAAAACTCACGCCGCAATCCCCTGCGGTATCTTTAAAAAAAACATGAGTGTGATAAGGAAAATAATAAACAGGTATATTTGTTTCTTTACTATAAGTACATAAAAAAAGGGCAACTAAAGTTGCCCTTTGCATTGAAATATCGATTTTTAGCCGATTAATTTCACATTAACGGCATTCATTCCTTTTTTGCCATTTTGCAAGTCGAATTCAACTTTGTCGTTCTCTTTGATTTCATCAATAAGTCCGCTTGCATGCACGAAAGTTTCTTTTGAAGAATCATCGTGTTTAATAAAACCGAAGCCTTTTTCAGAATTGAAAAATTTAACGGTTCCTGTGTTTTTGTTGTCCATTGTATTGTTGTATTAATAAAAAATTAGCAGCAAAGATAGCTCTTATATAATCAAAACCATTTTTCTGTTTAAAGAAATGCAATTATTTAACTTTTAAGGCTTTTGACGGTTTTCTGCCAGGTTCATGGCTTTTTTTAAACCTGGACTTTCAGTTCGTTTTATTCTATCCCAAAAGGTAAAATACAAACCGAAATTATACTTGTAATATTTGTGATGAAGCGAATGATGCGTAGCGCCGATCACCCATTTACCCCAGATGTTGTAACTGTTCTTTGGATAAATTTCAATATCCAGGTGATTGATCACACTGCTGAGGCTCATTATGACCAGCAGAAAAATAAGTACAAAATAATGTATTGGGATAAACAACAAAAGCAGCGGCAAAAATATCGCCTGTAAAAAGCCCTCAAGCGGATGAAAAGAAAAAGCCGTGAATGGCGAAGCAATCCGGCTGTCGTGATGAACTTTATGAACCAGTTTAAAAACAACCGGTTTATGCATCCACCGATGCAGCCAGTAATAATAAGTTTCCTGCAAGAGCATGTAGATGAGCAGGCTTAAAGGCAAATACCACCAACCATAAAGATCAGTTGTTGTATAAACTTTGGTATACCCTTTTTGCCAAAGTATAACTGTAATGGCTCCGGCAACTGAAAAAAGTAAAGAACTGATAAGGCTATATTTGATCTCTTTTTTGAACTGGCCCTTTTTATAATTTTTCTGGTTGATCTTACGCGCTTCAAATTTTGAACGAAACCAGATATAAAAAGTGCAATAAAAGATACCTGCAACTAAAAAATACCTGCCCATAATAACCAGAAAAAAAATTGCGGTAAGAATTAACGGCCAAAAGCCGGATGTAAAATCAGGTAAATTCATTTTGTAAAATAAGGAAAATAAAAATCCCACACGAAAGGGAGCCATGGAAAATAATCTACAACAATTTATTATTAAAATTGATCCTGTGGGATTTCGTCATTATCACCTCCTAAACTGTAATCATTGTTCTCTTCATCTTCTTCACCAATATTTTCTTCGGCATCATCTAATTCGTCTCCTGGTATATCAAGGTCGGATGCAGAAATATTATCCTGAAAACTTTCTTCATTTAAAACTTCCCCGTCATCATCTCTGTTGTCAAGAGCCGCCTCTCTCAGGTTCTCATCATCTCCCGGCATGTCATCAGATGTTCTTCTTAGTGTTTCCCGTTCTTCATCTGAAACATTTGAATCGGGGCTGTAGATTATTTCCTCATCCAGGTTTTCATCGAAAGAACTGTCGTAATCTTCATCGGCAGAAGCGATAGCAGTATCTGCTATTTCTCCGGGAGGAGCAGGGTTAAAATCTTCCTGTCCAGGAATTTCATGCACATCAGGAATACCCATTGAAGCAGCCCTTTCCAGTAGCTCTTCCCTATCATGTGGGGAATCAATTTGATCAGATAACTGATTTTTTGCAGATTTTTTATCGTTTTGTTGCATAATAAAAATTTATTTTTATCACAGAAAATATAGTGCCAGTAATACGTTGGTAATTATTTTTAAAATCTTCACATAATTTTTTTGTAATTTAAATATAACGGTCTACTTTTGCACTCCCAAAATAAATTTGGATAAAAAAAGTTCTTTAAAATGTCTCAAAGAATCAGGATAAAACTTCAGTCTTACGATCACAACCTGGTAGATAAATCAGCAGAGAAAATCGTTAAGACCGTACGCAGTACAGGTGCAGTAGTAACAGGACCCATTCCTTTACCTACTCATAAAAAAATATTTACCGTATTGCGTTCTCCACACGTAAATAAAAAAGCGCGTGAGCAGTTCCAGCTATGTACGCACAAGCGTTTGTTGGATATTTATACCAGTAGTTCAAGAACCGTTGATGCGCTTTCAAAGCTTGATTTGCCATCTGGTGTTGATGTTGAGATAAAAGCATAAAAGTTGCTTTCCCTCCCGATTGCTATCGGGAAATGGAATGAGGCTTAAATAGTTCTTATAAAAATTGTAACACTCAAGTACCGGAAACCCTGTACCGCTGAGTATAATAAAATAGAAATGAAAAGTATTATTGGAAAAAAGGTCGGCATGACCAGCATTTTCGATAATAATGGCAGGCAAACGGCCGTGACCATTATTGAAGCAGGTCCATGCGTGGTAACCCAGAAGAAAACCAAAGAAACTGATGGCTATAATGCTGTTCAGATTGCTTTTGGAGATAAAAAAGAAAAGCACACCCTCCTCTCAGAAAAGAATCATTTTGCCAAAGCAAATACATCGGCAAAAAAATACGTAAAAGAAATCCGCGATAGCGAAACAGATAAGAATGTTGGCGACACCATCAGTGTTGACATATTCGCCGAAGGCGACAAAATATCTGTTGTGGGCACTACCAAGGGAAAAGGTTTCCAGGGTGTGGTAAAGCGTCATGGCTTTCATGGTGTAGGAGAGCAATCTCACGGACAGCATGACAGATCAAGGGCCCCGGGTTCTGTTGGCGGATCATCTTATCCTTCACGGGTATTTAAAGGAATGCGCATGGCAGGCCGTATGGGAAATGATAAGGTGCAGATGAAAGGCCTTAAGATTGTTAAGATTTTCCCTGAAAAAAATTATTTATTAATAAGTGGCTCGGTTCCCGGCCATAACGGTTCAATCGTTTTAATCCAGAAATAATATGCAATTAGATATAATCACTACAGAAGGAAAAAAGACTGGCAGAACGATTGATCTGCCGGAAGAGATATTTGGTGCAGAACCTAACAGTCATGTTATCTGGCTGGCGGTAAAACAATATTTGGCCGCACAACGCCAGGGCACCCACAAGGTGAAAACCCGCGCCGAAGCACAAGGATCTTCTAAAAAACTTCATAAGCAAAAAGGTACTGGCGGAAGCCGTAAAGGTAATCTTCGTAACCCTTTATATAAAGGTGGTGGTACCGTTTTCGGCCCTAAACCTCATGGTTACGATATTAAGGTGAACCGCAAAGTAAAAGATCTTGCTAAAATAGGTGCGCTTAGTGCAAAAGCAAAAGAAAATAAAATAATTGTTGTGGAAGACGAGTTGGTAAAAGTTGAAAAACCGGCTACCAATCAATTTAGCAAAGTATTTTTAAATATTACTCCTGAAAGTAGAAAGTCATTGTTGATAATGACCGATTACAATGAAAATGTGTATAAGAGTTTTCGTAACATACCGTCAATTTGCGGTACATTATTAGGCGATATTAATACTTATGATATTGTAAATGCCGATTCAGTGGTATTTACAGAAAGCGCAGCGAAAGTATTTGTAGAAGAAAACGTTGAAGAAAATAAAGCAACAGATAACAAAGAAGCTGCAGAAGCTTAAATTAAAAACAAGATCATGAAATCATCAGATGTTTTAATAAAACCTGTTTTATCAGAAAAAGTAAATCGTCTTTCAGAAAAGTACAATCGTTATACTTTCATCGTAAACAGAAAGGCTAACAAACTGGAAATTAAAAAAGCGGTTGAAGAGTTTTATGGAATTACAGTAGAAGAGGTTAATACTTTAAATATGCCTTCTAAAGTAAAACAAAGAAATACGAAAGCCGGATTGCTGACAGGAAGAAAACCTGCCAAAAAGAAAGCGATTGTGACAGTGGCAGAAGGAGATACGATTGATTTGTATGGTAACATCTGATCAATTTAGAACCAGGAATTAGAATAATTAATTATAAATAGAAAAGGACAAAAGAGAAATCTTTATCTGACTTCCGGAAAAATCCGGGACTAAAATTAAAAATCATGGCTTTAAGAAAATACAAACCGACTACCGCAGGAACACGCTGGAGGATAGGCAATGCCTACGCGGAAGTGACTACCAGCAATCCTGAAAAAAGCCTGCTTGAAAAAGTTCACCATACTGCCGGTCGTAATGCACAGGGGCGTAGAAGTATGCGTTACCTTGGAGGAGGTCATAAAAAGATGTATCGTGTAGTTGATTTTAAGAGGGATAAGAAAGACATACCTGCAACAGTAAAAACAATTGAATACGATCCGAATCGTAGTGCATTTATTGCTTTGGTAGTTTTTGTGGATGGTGAAAAAAGGTACATTATTGCACCGCAGGGTTTGCAGGTAGGTGCTACCATTATCAGCGGTGATGCTACAGCTCCTGAACTGGGAAATGCATTGCAACTTAAGAATATGCCTTTGGGAACTGTAGTTCATAATATTGAAATGCAACCGGGCCAGGGTGGTAAATTAGCACGTAGCGCAGGATCATCTGCACAGCTAACCAACAAAGAAGAGAAATACGCAATTCTTAAAATGCCAAGTGGTGAGTTAAGAAAAATATTGATCAACTGCTATGCAACTGTAGGCGTGGTTTCTAATAGCGATCATAGTCTTGAAAGCAAAGGAAAAGCCGGAAGAAACAGGTGGAAAGGTATCAGGCCCAGAACAAGAGGTGTGGCTATGAACCCGGTTGATCACCCGATGGGTGGTGGTGAAGGTAAAGCTTCCGGAGGCCATCCTCGCAGCAGAACCAATAAATATGCAAAAGGTGAGATTACCCGCACACGTGGAAAAGGCTCAGATAAAATGATTATTCAAAGAAGAAATGGTAAGAAATTACCTAATAAATAAGGTTTAGGGATTGATTAAATCCTGCATCTAAAAATTGTAAATTAAACAAATGGCTCGTTCAATTAAAAAAGGTCCTTACGTAGAAGCAAAGCTTGAAGATAAAGTGCTTGCTATCAACGAAGGAAATGCTAAAAAAGGTGTTATAAAAACATGGTCGCGCAGGTCAACAATTACACCTGACTTTGTAGGCCACACTTTTGCAGTACATAATGGTAACAAATTTATACCTGTATATGTAACTGAATTTATGGTAGGTCATAAATTGGGAGAATTTGCACCGACAAGAAATTTTAGAGGACACTCAAGTAAAAAGATTGCATAAAATAATGGGCGGTTGAGTTGACAGTAAATCAACTTTTATCACCGATTTTGAAATAAAAAAATATGGAAGCAGTAGCAAAACTTAATAATTATCCAACTTCACCACGCAAAATGCGTTTGTTGGCTGATTTAATCCGTGGGCTGGAAGTAGAAAAAGCATTAGGAATTTTACAATTCAATCCTAAACATCCGGCTGTGCCCATGTATAAATTATTAAAGAGCGCCATCAACAATTGGGAACAAAAGAATTCGGATGAAAAAGTGGAAGATGCCGGTCTTATTGTAAAAACAATTATGGTGGATTGTGGAAGAGTGATAAAAAGAATGCGTCCTGCTCCACAGGGCCGCGGTTACCGCATTCGTAAACGCAGCAACCATGTTACTATTATAGTAGATAGCATCCATAGTAATGAAAATGGTATTGCTAAAAAGAAAGCTGAAAAAGTGGAAGCTGCTCCTGTTGCTGAAACAGTAGTTGCAGAAAAACCAGCTACAGCAAAGCCAAAGAAAGCGGCTCCGAAAAAAGCTGCAGCGCCAAAAGTAGAATCAAAAGCTAAAGCTAAGCCGGCAGCAGAAAAAACAGAAAAGAAAAAAGCAGACAAAAAATCAACAAAATAAAAACCGAATAATGGGTCAAAAAACAAATCCGATTGGAGCCAGGCTTGGAATCATCCGTGGATGGGACAGCAACTGGTTTGCAAATCCAAAAGATTATGGTAAAAAATTGATTGAAGACGACAGGATCAGGACCTACCTGAATGCCCGTATCAATAAAGGTGGGATAGCTAAGATTGTTATTGAGCGCACGCTAAATAAACTGATAATTACGATTCATACTTCTAAACCAGGGATTATTATTGGAAAAGGCGGAGGAGAAGTAGACCGTATAAAAGAAGAATTGAAGAAACTGACCGGTAAAGAAGATGTTCAGATCAATATTCTTGAAATTCGCCGCCCGGAACTGGATGCAGCTATTGTAGCGGATACGATTGCTAAACAAATTGAAAATCGTATCAATTATAAAAGAGCGATCAAAATGTCAATTGCTTCTGCCTTAAGAATGGGCGCAGAAGGAATAAAAGTGAGAGTAGGAGGCCGTTTGGGTGGAGCTGAAATTGCGCGAAGCGAAGAAATAAAACAAGGCCGTACTCCATTGCATACTTTAAGAATGGATATTGATTACTCCAGCATTTTTGCACAAACAGTGTACGGAAAGATCGGCATAAAAGTATGGATATGTAAAGGTGAAGTTCTTGCTAAAAGAGATTTAAATCCAAACATTATTGCAGGTGGAGGAAAGAACGATCATGAAG
Organism: Bacteroidota bacterium; assembly: GCA_028876495.1. GTDB lineage: Bacteria > Bacteroidota > Bacteroidia > Chitinophagales > Chitinophagaceae > Ginsengibacter. Next base: position 22,041 of record JAGWRO010000038.1, on the reverse strand, counting down.
GCCACGATAGAAGAGGTGGATTTGGAGACAGAAGAGGTGGTGGAGATCGTGGTGATAGAAGAGGCGGAGACAGGAGAGGTGGAGGTGGAAGTGGAAGAAGATAAAATTTTAAATAACTATTAAGAATGGTTCGCTTCTGAAAAGTACAGTGGACAAACAATAAACGAAAAATTATGTTACAGCCAAAAAGATCGAAGCATAGAAAGATGCAGAAAGGCCGTATGAAAGGCGATACAAAACGTGGAGATACTATTTCTTTCGGAACCTTTGGATTAAAGGCATTGGATTCTGTGTGGTTAACTAACAGGCAGATTGAATCTGCCAGGCAGGCATTAACCCGTCACATGAAACGTGAAGGAAATGTATGGATTCGGATTTTTCCTGATAAGCCAATTACAAAAAAGCCTGCTGAAGTGAGAATGGGAAAAGGTAAAGGAAACCCTGAATATTGGGCAGCAGTTGTACAGCCGGGAAGAATCATTTTTGAAGCTGATGGAGTTCCTATGCAGGTAGCCAAAGAAGCTTTTGAACTTGCAGCGCAAAAGCTTCCTATTCAAACAAAATTTGTAGTGAGCAGGGATTATGCAGGTTAATGTGCTGATTAGCTAATATGCTAATTAGCTAATGAAGGAAAAAAATAAACAGTAATACAAATTTTTAAATTGGCTAATTGGCTAATTATCACATTATCAAATTAAAACAATGTCAAACAGAAACGATTTCGTAAATAGTTTAAAGACGATGACTGAAAAGGACCTTGAGGCAAGGATCCAGGAAGATGAGTTACGAATTAAAAAATTAAAATTTGCTCATGCGGTTTCTCCTCTTGAAAACCCGATGTCCATTCGTGATGTAAGAAAAGACCTGGCTCGTACAAAAACAGAATTAAGAAAGAAACAATTAGGTGCTAAATCCTAAAAAATAAAAAAATGTCTGAAAGAAATTTAAGAAAAGTTAGAACCGGTGTGGTTTCCAGTAACAAAATGGATAAAACCATTACTGTAAAAGTAGAAAGGAAAGTAAAACATCCTCTCTATGGTAAGTTTGTGAAAAAAACTACTGGCTTTCATGCACACGATGAAAAGAACGAATGCAACATAGGCGATTTGGTTAAGATAATGGAAACAAGGCCATTGAGCAAAACAAAGCGTTGGAGATTGGTGGAAGTGTTGGAGAAAGTTAAATAAAATTTTAAAATAATTGTTTAAATGCCGAAAGCTAAAAGCTAAAGGCTAAAAGCTAAAAAAAATGATACAGCAAGAAAGCAGGCTAAATGTAGCAGATAACAGCGGCGCAAAGGAAGTGTTGTGTATAAGAGTACTGGGAAACTCCGGCCAGGACTATGCTCATGTTGGCGATAAGATAGTTGTAACAGTAAAGGATGCTATTCCTGCAGGCGGAATAAAGAAAGGAACTGTTAGCAAAGCCGTTATTGTGCGCACAAAAAATAAGCTTCGTCGTAAAGATGGTTCTTATATCCGGTTTGATGATAACGCAGTAGTACTTTTAAATGCAGCTGATGAGCCAAGAGGAACGAGAATTTTTGGGCCGGTTGCCCGCGAATTACGCGACAAGGGTTATATGAAAATCATTTCACTTGCACCCGAAGTATTGTAATTATAATTGTATCTTTGCACCCCTTAAAAATAAGGGTATTTAATAAGTAATTAATCAAGACAAATAGTTGTCAAAAATGAAGACAAGATTTAAACCAAAGTTCAACATAAAGAAAGGTGATTCAGTGGTAGTTATTGCCGGTGATGATAAAGATCTTAAGAAGCCGCGTAAAGTGTTGGAAGTAATAACTGAAAAGAACCGCGTATTGGTAGAAGGTGTAAACATTGTTACCAAACATACAAAACCTTCTGCTCAAAATACCAAGGGGGGTATCATGAAAATTGAAGCTCCTATCGCTATTTCCAATGTAATGCTTTGGGATTCAAAATCTCATGCACCTTCTAAGATCAGCAGAACCAGAGAAGGTGGAAAATTAATCAGAACAGCAAAAAAATCAGGGGAGGTAATTAAATAATGAGTACCGATAAATATACTCCGAGACTTCAGGAGAAGTATAAGAAAGAAGTTATACCGGCATTAATGAAAAAGTTTTCATACAAAACTGTAATGCAGGCTCCAAAACTTACCAAGGTTTGTTTAAACCGCGGCGTGAATGGTGCAGTAGCCGATAAGAAATTAATTGATATTGCTATAGACGAGTTGACAACGATTTCAGGTCAGAAGGCTGTTGCTACCATGTCTAAAAAAGATATTTCTAATTTCAAGCTTCGTAAAAACATGCCAATCGGCGCAAAAGTAACTTTACGAGGCGTGACAATGTATGAGTTTTTAGATCGCCTGGTTTCTGTTTCGTTACCCCGTGTTCGCGATTTCAAAGGCATTAACGACAAATCGTTTGACGGCCGTGGAAATTATACATTGGGCGTAACAGAACAAATCATTTTTCCGGAAATTGATATTGATAAAGTAAATAAAATTACAGGTCTTGATATCACTTTTGTAACAACAGCAAGCACTAACGAAGAAGCTTTTGAATTGCTTAAAGAACTGGGAATGCCGTTTAAAAACGTAAAAAAGTAAATAATTAGCTGATTAGCTAATTAATCAAAATTCAAATTTTCAAATTAAGATAAAAATATGGCTAAAGAGTCAGTTAAAGCAAGACAAAGAAAACGCGTAAAAATGGTAGAAAAATATGCTGAAAAAAGAAAAGCATTAAAAGAAGCCGGCGATTACAGAGCGCTGGATCTTCTTCCAAAAAACGCATCTCCTGTCCGTCTTAAAAACAGGTGCCAGCTTACCGGTCGCCCAAGAGGTTATATGAGGCATTTTGGTCTTTCAAGAAACATGTTCAGAGATATGGCATTGGAAGGAAAAATTCCGGGAGTAAAAAAAGCTAGCTGGTAAAAAAACCGGTTAAGAATGGTATCAACGGATATCGCATTGTAAACAAACAATAATTAAAGAAAAACAAACAATGGTTACTGATCCTATCGCAGATTATTTAACAAGAATACGCAACGCGCAAATGGCCAGCCACAGATTGGTGGAAATTCCTGCCAGCAATTTAAAAAAGCGCATTACCGAAATATTATACGCCCAGGGATATATTTTAAAATACAAATTTGAAGACGATTCAAAACAAGGTGTAATTAAAATAGCCCTTAAATATGATCCTCAAACAAGGGTTCCTGCAATTGAAAGTCTTGAAAGGGTAAGTCGCCCGGGGTTGCGTACTTATTCAAGACCAAATGATTTCAAAAGAGTGAAAAATGGTTTGGGAATTTCAATTATCTCTACATCCAAAGGTGTAATGACTGATAAAGAAGCAAAAGCAAAAAATGTAGGTGGAGAAGTATTGTGTAATGTTTATTAATTAGTAATGAATTCTTTTGCAGGAATAATTATCGTCTTTCTGGCTTTATTTTTTGCGATAAGATTTGTGTTAAGAAGTTCTGGGAAAAATAAATAAAAGTATTGGTAAGTTAATTAAGCCTTAGTCGAGGCTGAACACTACCAGATTATAAATAAATAAATTAAAACCGGCTATGTCTAGAATTGGTAAAAATCCAGTAAAAATTACGAAAGGTGTAAATGTAATTGTGGGTGCAGATAATGTAATTACTGTAAAAGGCCCTAAAGGTGAATTAAAGCAGGCAATTGATCCTGACATAAAAGTGGAAGTAAAGGATAACACGATAGAATTTGTTCGTCCTACAGAACAAATCAGGCATAAAGCCATGCACGGATTGTACCGTTCATTGGTTAACAATATGGTTTTGGGAGTTACTGAAGGATATACCAAAACTTTAGAATTGGTGGGGGTAGGTTACAAAGCAGCTTCCCAGGGAAATCTTTTGGATCTTTCTTTAGGATATTCACACAACATCATTGTGGAAATACCAAAGGAACTTACAGTAAGCACCACCCAGGAAAAAGGTAAAAATCCTAAAGTGATTTTATCAAGTGTTGATAAGCAATTGCTGGGACAAGTGGCCGCTAAAATCCGCAGTCTTCGTAAGCCTGAACCTTATAAAGGAAAAGGTGTGAAGTTTGAAGGTGAAGTATTGCGCAGAAAAGCTGGTAAGGCAGCAGGTAAATAATTGATTGATTCTGCTGTTTTGTTGACATTGATACAGTAAATAAACAATTAAGCAGGAATTTTAATCTGCTTCGAAAAAATAAAAAAAAGTTCCGGCAGTATCGGAATATAAAATAGAATAAAATGAACTCAAAAGTTAGTGCACGTCAAAAAATCAGATACCGCATCCGCAAAAAAATAAGCGGAAGTGCTCAAAAACCACGTTTAAGCGTTTTTAGAAGTAACAAGGATATTTATGTTCAGTTAATTGATGATGCCAGCGGAACTACCATTGCATCTGCCTCTTCACGCGAGAAAGATATTGCTGCACAGAAAGGAAATAAAGTAGATGCAAGCAAAAAAGTAGGTGAAGCCATTGCAAAAAAATCACAGGAACTTGGAATTAAGAATGTGGTATTTGATCGAAGCGGCTATTTGTATCATGGTCGTGTAAAAGCAGTTGCTGATGGCGCAAGAGAAGGTGGATTGGAATTTTAAACCAATTTGGAAACGTAAGTTTAAGAAATAAAATTTATAAACAATTATAATGTTGAAATCAAATACACAGAGAATAAAAGGCGCTGATCTTGAATTAAAAGAGAAAGTAGTATCTATAAATCGCGTGGTAAAAACAACCAAAGGCGGAAGGGCTTTTAGTTTTTCTGCAATTGTAGTTGTAGGAAACGAAAATGGCATTGTAGGTCATGGCTTAGGTAAAGCCAAAGAAGTTCAGGAAGCAATTTTAAAAGGAATGGATGATGCCAAAAAGAACCTTATCAAAATCCCTTTATTACATGGAACGATTCCGCACGAGCAGTGGTGCAAAGACGGAGCAGCTAAAGTGCTTATCAAACCGGCTGCTGCAGGTACCGGTGTAATTGCCGGAGGTAGCATGCGTGCCGTATTGGAAAGTGCAGGTATCACAGATGTATTGGCAAAATCTCTTGGCTCTGCAAATCCTCATAACGTGGTAAAGGCTACCGTAAAAGCTTTGTCTATGTTAAGAGAGCCGACAGCAGTTGCTAAAACAAGAAACATTTCTCTGAAGAAAGTTTTTAACGGATAATAAAAATAAAGAGTTCAGCAATAAGAGTTATCAATCATGAAAAAGATTAAAATTACACAGGTTAAGAGTGGTATTGACCGTTCAGAAAGGCAGAAACTTACGTTAAAAGCTTTAGGGCTTAATAAACTGCACGCAAGCAAAGAAGTGGAAGCAACGCCTCAAATTCTGGGAATGGTAAAAAAAGTAAATCATTTAATAAAAGTGGAAGAACTGGCTTAACCCGGTTTTTCTTTTTTATAATAATCAATAAAGCGAGCTCCGGGTACCCGGAGCGTTAAGTCCAAAAAAAAGTACAATGAAATTAGAAAGTTTAAAGCCAGCGAAAGGCGCAACACACAAGATCAAAAGGCTTGGCCGTGGAGAAGCTTCCGGTAAGGGCGGCACATCAACAAAAGGTAATAAAGGTGGACAGAGCCGTGCCGGTTATAAAATTAAAATGGCTCATGAGGGTGGCCAGATGCCGCTTCAAAGGAGAGTACCGAAGCGTGGTTTCAAAAATAATAACCGTGTAGAATATAAAGTTTTTAATCTTGGTCAAATTGATCAGTTAATCGAAAAACACGAGATCAAAGAATTTAACCCGGAGAACCTTTATATCAATAATCTTATCAGCCAGAACGACAGAGTGAAGATATTAGGGAACGGCGTATTGAAAGCCAATATCGCTTTCAAGGTGAATGCGGTGAGCCAAAAGGCTAAAGGCGCTATTGAGGCTGCCGGAGGTTCGGTAGAAATAATAAAATAATTAATTGATATTTGCATCCCGAATATAGTTGCAAATAATTAAATCTTTTTAATTCTGTGAAGAAATTCATCTCAACACTTAAAAACATTTGGACCATTGAAGAACTGAGAAGTAAGATTCTCGTTACTTTAGGGCTCATTTTGGTTTACAGGGTAGGCTCTTTTGTGGTTCTTCCCGGAATAGATCCCAACAAACTGGCTAACCTTGAAAACAGTACGCAGGGCGGCATGCTTGGTCTTTTGAATGCTTTTGTCGGTGGTGCTTTTGCAAAAGCATCTGTTTTTGCTCTTGGAATTATGCCTTACATTTCTGCGTCAATTTTTATGCAGCTGGTTACGGTTCTTGTTCCTAAAATTTCCAAAATTCAAAAAGAAGGAGAAAGTGGCCAGAATAAAATTAACCAATGGACACGTTATCTTACTGTGGTTGTTACTGCGGCCCAGGCAGCAGCTTACATTGGATTTCTTGAGTCATCAAGTCAGGGTGCGCTGCTCGAAGCTTTTAAACCTTATTTCTGGATATCAACCGTTTTTCTTCTTACGTCAGGTACCATGTTCGTTATGTGGCTGGGTGAAAAGATTACTGATAAGGGATTAGGGAACGGTACTTCATTAATTATCATGATCGGAATTCTTGCCCGCCTTCCGCAATCATTTATGCAGGAATTTTCTGCAAAACAAACTCATGGTGGTGGCGGTCTGTTAATATTCCTGATTGAGATTGCAGCATTTATTGCTGTGATTCTAGGATTGATTGTGTTAGTTCAGGGAGTAAGAAAAGTACCTGTAAATTATGCAAAACAAATTGTGGGCAACAGGCAGTTTGGCGGCGCGCGCCAATTCCTTCCATTAAAGGTAAACGCTGCCGGTGTAATGCCAATCATCTTTGCACAGGCAATTATGTTTTTACCTACCATTTTTGCCGGTTTCCAGACAACAGGAAAAAATTGGGCAATCTATTTTACTTCGCCTACCAACGGTGTTTACATGATCGTTTATAGTATCATGACTATTGGATTTACTTTCGTATATACTTCTCTTATTTTTAATCCGAAACAAATGTCGGACGATCTTAAAAGAAGCAATGGCTTTATCCCGGGAGTAAAGCCAGGGCAACCGACAACAGATTATATCGGAACGATAATGGACAGAATTACTTTACCTGGCGCTGTATTATTGGCCATCGTAGGTATTCTTCCGGGCATAATGCAAATATTAGGGGTTACACAAGGATTTGCAACCTTCTATGGAGGTACTTCCTTGTTGATCATGGTTGCTGTTGTTCTGGATACTTTGCAACAAATCGAAACTCAGTTACTAATGCGCCAATATGATGGATTGATGAGCGGGGGACGCATACAGGGAAGAGCCGCTGCACCAGGTGTAACCGGAGGAATTTAATAGTAAACAATTACAAATATTTTCAAACCCCGGCCCATTTATGCCGGGGTTTTTTAAAATTATATAGCTCATGATTCACTATAAAACAAATGCAGAAGTTGAATTAATAAGGCAAAGTTGTATCATTGTTAATGACAGCATCGCTCATGCGGCATCTTATATAAAGCCCGGCATCTCTACCATGGAGCTCAATGATATTGCTGAAGAATATATAAGAGATCATAACGCGGCTCCTAATTTTAAAAATTATCATGGGTTCCCCTTTGCCTGTTGCATCTCAGTAAATGATGCGGTGGTTCATGGGTTCCCTACAAAAGACCCGTTGAAGGAAGGCGATATTGTTTCGATAGATTGTGGTGCTCTTAAAAACGGCTACCATGGAGATAGCGCCTATACTTTTGCCCTGGGAGAAATATCTGAAGAAATAAAACAATTACTTCGTGTTACAAAAGATTCCCTTTATTTGGGAATTGAAAAAGCGATTGTTGGTAATCGCATCGGTGATATATCTTTTGCAATCCAGGATTATACTGAAAGGAAACATGGTTATGGCGTGGTTCGCGAATTGGTTGGTCACGGCCTTGGGAAAGAATTACACGAAGATCCGCAGGTACCTAACTATGGAAAAAGAGGAAAGGGAAGTAAATTAAAAGACGGGTTGGTTATTGCAATTGAACCCATGATCAATCTTGGCGCTAAAGAAGTTTATAATGATAAAGATGGCTGGACAATTCGTACAGGCGATGGCAAACCTGCAGCCCATTACGAACACACCATTTGTGTAAGAAAAAACAAAGCGGATATTCTTTCATCCTTTTCCGCAATAGAAGCGGCTGAAAAAGCCAATCTGAACTTGTGTTCTGATTACTAAAACCAAAACCAAAACAGGAATTCCCATTATTTCTTCGTTTACTGTTTTTAAAAATTGTCTAAAAACTTTTTGTTTTTACAGAAATCTCTTTTAAAAAGCTGTTATCCTTTATCTTTATTAAAGTTTTTTAAAAGCAGATAAATGAAACAACTGATTTATGGGTGCATTTCGCTTTTGGGTTTTCTGAATGCGGGAGCACAAAATATTGACAGTACTTTGGCGACTTATGCGAAAGACTACGGACAGGAAAAAATGTACCTCCAATACGATAAATCCTCTTACGCTCCGGGCGAAACTGTTTGGTTCAAGGATTACCTGATGAAAGGCATGTTTCCGGATGATGAAAGCAAAACAGTTTATATAGATTGGATAGGCGAGAATGGAAATATTTTATTACACAGTGTTTGTGCTGTTGAAAATGCCTCCACATTTGGCCAGTTTGAAATTCCTGTAAACTACACAGGTCAATTTATTCACGTAAAGGCATATACAAAATGGATGTTGAATTTTGATACTTCTTTTTTATACAATCATGATTTAAAAATACTTTCCGAGGAAAAAAAATCATCTGCAAAAAGCGAGCTTATTCCTGAATTGCATTTCTTTCCTGAAGGGGGTGATGCTATTGCAGGAATTACCAACAAAATTGCTTTTAAAGTTAATGATCAATATGGAAGGCCGGTATCAATCAAAGGTGTTGTAAAAGATAATACCGGTTCGGTAATTGACAGTCTTAAAATTATTCATAATGGAATGGGCTATTTTTTCATCTTTCCGCATGAAGGACAAACCTTTTCTGCTTTGTGGGAATACGAGAATGGCGATATGCATACTACGCCTTTGCCTGCAATTAAAAACTCAGGCGTGGGTTTGCGTGTAACCGTTGCCGGTAGTAAAAGAATTTTTTTGGTAAGTTCCTCTCCGTCTTCTTCTTTGACGAGAGTTCATATTTTAGGTACGATGTATGAAAATAAGATATTTGCTTTGGATGAAACGCTTGAAAAGGGAAAAGTTGAAGGAACAATACCAACGGAATCCTTACCTAGTGGAATCTTAACCATCACTGTTTTTGATCAGCAATGGAAACCGCTTGCTGAAAGGATCACTTATGTGAATAACGAAGATTATCTTTTTCAACCCGAAGTAAATTTTGTTGATGTAGGGTTTAAAAAACGTGCAAAAAATGATCTTGAAATTTCTGTTCCGGATAATATGTCTGCTAATTTATCTGTTTCCGTCACAGATGCAAAATTAGAATCGGATAATAGTGACAACATTATTTCTCATCTTTTATTAACCGCCGAATTAAAAGGAAAAGTGTATGATCCGGCGCATTATTTTTTGAATAAAAGTGATTCTATTGCTCAACAACTCGATCTTGTAATGCTTACCCATGGCTGGCGCAGGTTCAATTGGGAAAAAGTGATTCAGGGAAAATTTCCTGTAATTAAATATCCAAAAGATACATCGTATCTTTCTTTATCCGGCAAAGTGATAGGCGCTACGCCGGAGCAGTTGCAAAAAGCAGGTGATATTATTTTAATGCTTACTGAAAAAAATTCCGGAACTCAAACTTTTACAATTCCTGTGGCACCCAATGGATATTTTGATGATCCTTCTTTAATACTTTTTGATACTGCACAAATTTTTTATGATTTTGCTACCAAAAAATCAATGAGTAAAATATCGGTACAATTTATGCCCGATATTCTGCCACCTTTTTCAAATTATTTTAGCGCGCCTGTTTTTTCCAACCTCTATTTTAAAGATACTACAGGCAATAATTATCATTTGCAATTGAGTAGGGAAGCGGAACTGCAGTTGCAATATTTCAAAGGAAAAGTGCTGGAAAACATCAATATCAAATCAAAAATAAAATCGAAAGTCCAGATGGTAAATGACAAATACACTTCCGGTCTTTTTAAAGCCGGCAATGCCACCGAACTGGATTTACTTGATGATCCTTTGTCAACAAGTTACACTGATATTGTAAGTTATATACAAGGCAAAGTTCCGTCTTTGTATTTTGATAATACGGCTAATAAGTTTTTATGGATGCGAAACAGGGCTGGCGAAAACGGGCCTGGATTGTATTTAAACGAAATGGCTACCAGTTATGATATGATTTCAAACATACCTGTTGCTAATGTTGCATACATAAAAGTTTTTCGCCCGGGGGTTGTAGGAGCACCGGGAAGCGGAACCGGCGGCGCTATCGTGATCTATACTAAAATCGGGAAAGACGGAGAACCAATTTCTAATCTTAAAGGGTTAGATAACAACCATGTGAATGGTTACACAGTTGTCAGGGAATTTTATTCGCCTGATTATGATACCCTTGCAACTGATGACAAAAAAGATCTGCGAACAACCTTATATTGGAACCCGACCATTACTACTTCTCCAGGACAAAATAAGGTGAACCTTACTTTTTTTAATAATGATTTTACTGGCGAATACAGAGTAATCATTGAAGGAATGACAAACGATGGCCGCTTAACACATATTGAAAAAATAGTAAAATAATTTTTTACTGTTTTACTTTCGCTATTTATGATGAAACAGAAAAAATTAGTTGTTATTGGTGGTGGAGCTGCAGGATTTTTTTGCGCTGTAAATGCAGCAGCAACAGATACTGAACTTAAGGTGACAATAGTTGAAAAATCAGGAAAATTATTGAGCAAGGTAAGAGTGAGTGGTGGTGGGCGTTGCAACGTTACCCATGCTTGTTTCAGCATTGCAGAGATGATCAAAAAATATCCACGTGGCGAAAAGTTTTTGAAGCAGGCATTCCATCATTTTTTTACCAGCGATACGATTGAATGGTTTGAAAAGAGAAATGTAAAATTAAAAACTGAAGCAGACGGAAGAATGTTTCCTGAAAGTAATTCTTCTGAAACAATTATTAATTGCCTTTTGCATGAAGCCAATAAATATGGGGTTGAAATTTTGATGAACCGTGAAATTGTAAAAATTGAAAAACCTGATGAAGAGGAAAACGGGTTCCATATAATTTCTAAAGACGGGTTTGTTTTAGAGGCTGATTTTATTTGCATCGCTTGTGGCGGTTTTCATAAACCGGATCAATATAACTGGCTTACCAAATTGGGGCATAGTTTTGAAAGCCCCGTTCCATCATTATTTACATTTAATGTTCCTAAAAATCCGATTTCAGAATTGATGGGAATTTCTGTTGAAAATGTACAGGTCAAAATTAATGGAACTAATTTTTCTCAAAGAGGCCCGGTATTAATTACTCATTGGGGATTTAGCGGACCGGCAGTTTTAAAATTATCGGCCTTTGCAGCACGCGATCTTTCAAAAATGAATTATGATTTTTCGATTTCAGTTAACTGGCTCGCTGACTATCATGAAAATTCGGTTTTAGAAAAATTAAAACTGGTAAGGCATGAGTTAGCTTCTAAAAAAATAATTAATAAAAATCCATTTAACCTTCCTCAACGTTTATGGGAATATCATTTGCAGCAATGTGGAATTAATTTGGAAATACGTTGGGCCGATCTTCCTGCAAAACAACAAAATCAATTGGCAAAACAACTTTGTGCACAACAATTTAATGTGAAAGGAAAAACCACTTTTAAAGAAGAATTTGTAACAGCCGGTGGCATAAATCTTAATGAGGTTAATGCCGGCACGATGGAAAGTAAGATAGTACCTGGTCTTTTTTTCGCCGGAGAAATTTTAAATGTGGATGGAATTACGGGTGGATTTAATTTTCAACACGCCTGGACGAGTGGATGGATTGCAGCCTTTTCGATCAAACATTATATTGAAAACTTAAAATAGAGATCTCCCTTTTTTGTTGGTTTACTACAATTGGTTTGAAAATGGTTTATTGAAAATTGTATTTACAAAAAAATCCCGTTGTGATGAGCAACGGGATTTTGTATGAAATTAAGAAACTAATTAAGCTTCATCATCTTCTTTTGGTTCATCCGCTTTAGCTTCTTTTTTTGCTGTTTTCGCCTTAGTTTCAATTTGCCCGGGTTCGTTAGCAGGTGGAGGAGGAGTTTGGGCTAAAGTTTCTTCAGCTTCCTTTTCTGCTTCGGGTTTTGCTTCTTCAGCTTTCTTCTTTTTTGCAGGTGCTGCTTTTTTTGCAACAGGAGCCTCCGGAGCCTCAGCAACCACTTCTTCAGTTTTTGCTTTTGCTTCTTCTGCAGGTGCTTCCTTATCCATTTTCTTTTTCAGATCAGCCAAAACGCCAAGATCACCTAAAGTGGTTTTTTCAACCTTGCTTTGGATAGTCTTCACAGCTTTTTTGGTGCTTTCTACTTCAGCTCTTTTTTCATTAAGCTGTGCATTTTTTTCATCGGCTTTTTCTTTTTCCCATATACGGCTGTGACTTAAAATGATCTTTTTATCATTACGGTCAAATTCAATTACCATGAATGGAGCAATTTCATCCAAACCAATTATCTTTTCATCCTCGCGGCGAAGGTGACGGGCAGGAGCAAATCCTTCCAGTCCGTATGGAAGCTGAACAGTAGCGCCTTTGTCATCGCGACGTGTAACGGTTCCTTCATGAATACTTCCTACAGGGAAAGTTTCTTCAAGAGAGTTCCATGGATCTTCTTCAATTTGTTTATGGCCCAACTGAAGTTTGCGGTTTTCCTTATCAATGCTCATGATAATGACATCAATGGTTTCGCCAACTTTCGTGTATTCATTAGGGTTATTAAAACGTTTTAACCAGCTAAGATCACTGATATGAATCATTCCGCCAATGCCGGGAGAAAGTTCAACAAACACGCCATAAGGAGTAATGTTTTTCACCAATCCTTTGTGCTTGCTTCCTTCAGGGTATTGAGTTTCGATCGTGTTCCATGGATCTTCTGTCATTTGTTTGATAGAAAGACTCATCTTGCGATCTTCTTTGCTAAGTGTTACAATTTTAGCTTCGTATTCATCACCCAGTTTGAAAAATTCTTTTGCATTGATTGGCGTATTTGCCCAGGTGATTTCACTTACGTGAACCAACCCTTCTACACCAGGATAAATTTCCAAAAATGCACCATAATCTTCTATATTAACCACTTTACCTTTTACGATTTCACCTTCTTTAATATTTTCAGGCAATGTATCCCAAGGATGAGGTGTTAATTGTTTTAAGCCGAGGCTGATACGTTTTTTATCATCATCAAAGTCAAGAACAACCACATTCAGTTTTTGATCTAATTTCAATACTTCGCCGGGATGATTGATACGCCCCCAACTGATATCAGTGATATAAAGCAAGCCGTCTAAGCCGCCAAGGTCGAGGAATGCACCAAAATCGGTGATATTTTTAATCGTTCCTTCAAGTACTTGTCCTTTTTCGAGTTTACCGATAATTTCAGCTCTTTGTTGTTCGATATCACTTTCGATAAGTGCTTTGTGAGAGACAACAGCATTTTTAATGGCTTCATTGATTTTAACCACTTTAAATTCCATTGTTTTTCCAACAAACTGGTCGTAATCTGTAACAGGTTTCACGTCAATCTGAGAACCAGGTAAGAAAGTTTCCATTCCAAAAACATCAACGATAAGACCGCCTTTGGTTTTGCTGGTAACCAGACCGGTAACAATCTCGCCGGTTTTATGCATTTCAACAATCTTTTCCCATGCGCGGGTAGTGCGGGCTTGCTTGCGGCTAAGGTGGAGGTTACCATCTTTGTCTTCTTTTTCTGCCACCATTACTTCTACTTCATCACCAACTTTTAAATTGGGAATGTCGCGAAATTCGTTTAAACCCACAAGGCCATCACTCTTAAAGCCAATATTGATAACAACGTCTGTTTTGGTCATTGCCACTACAGTGCCGCTAACCATTTCACCGTCGTTGATCTGTTTAAAGGTTTTATCGTAAACCTCGTCATACTTTTCTCTTTCAGAACTGTTGTAAACAGTAACGTTCCTTTTGTCGATGCTCCAGTCGAAATCATCATGAGGAGTTGAAAGTGCTTCTTCATGAATTTCAACTTCTGTAGGTTGAGGTTCGGTAGCTGCCTGTGTAGATTCTACATCCGGGAAATCAGGGAAAGGAACTCCTTCAATGCCTCCTTGCGGCCGGTTTTCGGTTGAAATTTCCAGTTCTTCTGATTTTGTTTCTTTGTTTTCTGTATCCATTATATTGTAGCGGGTAATTTTGTTTTTGCTGTATCCGGTAAAGGATCCTGCTGATCAGCATTTTTTGGTTATAAATAAATTTCTATCATTTTTGTTCCCTTTTTTTATTTGGGAGTGCAAAGGTAAGTAAATGCAGTGTAAAATACCTAGTCAGTTACTAAAATTCAAGCTAATAAATTGCTTTTTCTTATTAACAGCGAATTCTTAAATTGCAAGCGATTGTATATTAAATAAAATTGAATGAAGCGTTGGTTAAAAAGCCTGCAACAAACACGTCTGTTCAAATCTGTGGTTTATTTTATTATAGGTGTTTTTAGCTACCCGGGAGTTGCTATTATCAATAAATTAAAAATAAGCGGCACAGAGAACATCAAAGACCTTCCCCGGAAAAATGTACTGTTTGTAAGCAATCACCAAACTTATTTTGCGGATGTAATCACCTTGATCCATATTTTTTGCGCGGTTAAATGGCGCCGGCAAAATAAATTGGGCATTCCGTTTTATTTATTAAATCCTTTTACAAGAGTTTATTTTGTTGCTGCAGCAGAAACGATGAAAAGCACCTGGATCAGTAGGTTTTTTAGATGGGGCGGTGCAATTACCGTAAAACGCACGTGGAAAAAAGATGGTAATGAAGTAAGGCGTGGCCTTGATCCCGGCGATACTAGGAAGATTTCAAAAGCGTTGGAAAATAATTGGGTGATCACTTTTCCGCAGGGAACTACAAAGCCCTTTGCACCGGGAAGAAAAGGCACCGCCTTTATTATCAAACACCACAAGCCAATCGTTGTGCCAGTGGTGATCAACGGTTTCTGGCTCGCTTTTGATAAAAGAGGATTGAAATTTAAAAAGAAAGGAACGTTACTTTCTGTTCATTTTAAAGAACCAATGCAATTTACTTATGAAGAAAGCATTGATGAAATATTGGAAAGGGTGATGGATGCAATTGAGCAAAGTAAAAAATTTATGTTGCCCGGAAAACATTATGCACCCTCTGAAATAAACCCTTAATTGGGATTGCAGTAAACTAATAAATTAACCGGATTTTTATTCTATCTATTAACTTTCTTCTTTTGCTTTTACAAAAAGAGCTTTCAGCTCAGAAGCATCACCTGGCTTCATTTTGCCTCCAAGAATCAACCTTAATTGCCTGCGGCGTAAGGCCCCGTCAAAAAGTTCTTTTTCATGGTTGCTTTCAGGTTCTATTTTAGGAACCGACCTTGGTTTTCCGTGTGGATCTAAAGCTACAAATGTGTAGTATGCTTCATTGCTGTCGTAGCGATATTGTTGCATGATGTCTTCGCCCCAAACCTTTAGATATATTTCCATACTTGTATTGAAAGCGCGGGTAACTTTAGCTTCTATATGAACCACATTTCCCAGTTTGATCGGATTGGTAAAGGAAATATTATCAACAGAGGCAGTAACCACAGGCGCGCCGCAATGTTTACTTCCGGAAAGTGCAGCCGCAATATCCATCCAGTACATCAATCGTCCACCCATCAGGCTTTCAAATAAATTGGTATCATTGGGCAACACCAGTTCCGTCATAACGATTAAGCTTTCTGAAGGTTTTTTCACTATCATTCCAAAAAAATTTTTGCAAAGATAGCCTTCTAATCAACAAATAACCTAATCAGGATCAGTCAATTATTTTTGGTGAATCGTTGCCAATTACAGAATTTCGGCCTTTAATCACATTTATGAATATTTCTTTCGAGGATACCAAAACCGCTTTTGCTTATAAATCGAATCCGGAACTAAAACGCGCTCATTTTATTTTTAATTCCATGGCCAAACCATGGTTGGTAAAACTGGGCTTGTGGCTTACGCCTCTTGCGTTAAAATTAAGATTGCCTGTAAAAGGCCTAATCAGGAAAACCATTTTCAGCCAGTTTGTTGGAGGCGAAACACTTCAAAAGACTTCTGCTGTTGTGGAAAAATTAGCCAAATTCCATGTCCAGGTAATTCTGGATTATGGGGTTGAAGGTAAAGAAGGGGAAGAAAATTTCGAACACGCAGCAGAAGAATTTATTAAAGTAATACAATATGCGGCTACACAGCCGAACATTCCTTTTATGAGTATTAAGCTTACAGGCTTATCAAGATTTGAGTTGTTTCGGAAGATCGATAGTCTTGCTGTTTATGATGATATCGTCCGGGGAAAAATTCCTCTGGAAAAATTATCTGAAAGTGAAAAGGCAGAGTGGGAGAGAGTTGTGGGTAGGTTGCGTAAGATTTGTGAAGTGGCTATAACGACCAATGTAGGTGTTTTAATTGATGCAGAAGAAAGCTGGATTCAGCATGCCGAAGATGCGATTACAACACAAATGATGAGAGAGTTCAATATTGGCCGGGCTGTAATTTACAATACGGCACAACTTTACAGGCATGACAGGTTGCAGTTTATAAAAGACAGTTGCCGTTTTGCTCAGGAAAATAATTTTATTCCCGCGATGAAGTTGGTGCGTGGTGCTTATATGGAACGAGAGCGGAATCGTGCTGAAGAGATGAACTATCCTTCACCTATAAATGCTACCAAGCAGGCAACCGATGATGAATTTAATGCGGCGGTTGAGTTTTGTGTAAACCCTGAAAATAAAATGCACGTAGTAATTGGTTCCCATAATGAATACAGTAATCTATATGGTGTACAATTGATGGAGCAGTATGGCTTGCCTCATAACGATCCCCGTATTCATTTTTCACAATTGTACGGCATGAGCGATAACATCACTTTTAATCTAGCCAAAGCAGGTTGCAATGTGAGCAAATATTTACCATTCGGGCCGATAAAAGATGTAATTCCTTACCTGATGAGGCGTGCCCAGGAAAATTCTTCTGTAAGCGGACAGACCGGAAGAGAATTATTATTGATTAAAAAAGAATTAAAAAGAAGGAGTTTTTCGTAAGTTTTATTGATAATTATCAATAAATATGTCAATTTTTTTCTTTACAAAAAAAAATTATCTTTGTCGGCATAACTAACATTATGAGTAAACTCTTACTTGGCTCATTCATATTTACCTGTATTGCTGTTACTTCTTTCTCTCAAACAAAATCAATTCCTGCTGTTAAAATTACTCAATCAATTAAAATTGATGGAAACCCCGATGATGCTGCATGGAAAAGTATTCCTTATGTTTCTGATTTTGTAACTTCTACGCCGGTTTTTGGTAAAAAAGCCGATGAGACTCATGTAAAAATAGCTTATGATAATACTGCTGTTTATGTTTTAGCTTATATGCATGATGATCCTAAAAATATCAAGCGGCAACTAACAGCACGCGATGATATTGATGGAAAAGATGTGGATGTATTTAGTTTCGGGATTGATACTTATAATGACAAGCAGAATGCTTTTATGTTTGAAGTTTCTGCAGCAGGGGTACAGGCAGATGCTAAAATTTCGACAACAGAAGATGAGACATGGAATGCAGTTTGGGAAAGCAAAGTAAGTATGAAAAATAATGGCTGGATCGTTGAAATGAAAATTCCTTTTAGCGCCATTCGTTTTTCAAAAAGCAATTTTCAAACATGGGGCATTCAGTTTACCCGATTTAGAAGAGTTAATAATGAAACCTCTACCTGGAGCCCTGATGACCCAACGATAGATGGAACTATAAATAAATTTGGCGAATGGACCGGTTTGAAAAACATCATTCCACCTGTAAGGCTTTCTTTTCTGCCGTATCTTTCCGGGGGCATAAATATTTCTCCTGTAGGAAATAAAAACCATGCCGAGTTTTTAAAAAGCGGAGGCATGGATGTAAAATACGGAATCAATGAGAGCTTTACGCTCGACCTTACCTTGATACCAGATTTTGCACAGGTTCAATCGGATAATATTGTTTTAAACCTAAGCCCGTTCGATATAAAATTTGAAGATTTCCGTCCTTTTTTTACAGAAGGGACAGAACTTTTTAATAAAGCAGGAATTTTTTATTCAAGAAGAATAGGAGCTGCGCCATCCGGTTCTTACGGTGTATTAGCAAAAGCGGCTTCAAATCCAAATTTTGAAATTATCAAAAACCCGGGGATAACAAGGTTGATCAACGGAACAAAATTCTCAGGCCGAACGAAGGGCAATTTAGGGATTGGGATTTTTAATGCACTAACTTCTAATATGAATGCTGAAATTTTGGATAAGTCTGCTGATTCAACCATTCATATTCAAACAGAACCTTTAACCAATTACAACATTATTGTTCTTGATCAGGCTTTGAAAAATCGTTCTTCAGTGACCTTTACCAATACCAATGTTTTAAGAAACGGGAACAGCCGTAATGCAAATGTATCAGCGCTTGATCTTGCTCTCTTCGATAAAAAAAACCGGCATTATTTATTTCTGGATGGAATTTACAGTACTATTTGGGGAAAGCTCGGTAATTATGATGGATACAAGGCCGATATACGCTATCAGAAAGTAAGTGGCAAATTTCAATACCAGTTTATTGCTGGCGCAATGTCTGATACCTACGATCCAAATGATCTTGGTTTTCTACAAAACAACAACCAGTTCAATTATACCGGCAACCTGAGTTATGTAATTTATAAACGTACAAAGCATTTTATTAATCAGCGATATACTCTGGGCGCCACTAACCAATATTTATATAAGCCTTTTGAATGGCAAAATTTCGTGATCAATTCAACTGCTTTTTTATTGATGAAAGACTTCTCGAATGTATTAATCACCTTCCAGGTAGCGCCATTTTGGTCAAATGACTTTTTTGAGTTGCGAACTCCGGGAAGAGTTTTAAAAAGGCCGGCTCAATATTTTTTGAACATAACAGGAAACACCGATACACGTAAAAAGTTATATCTCAATTATTCTGCTGAGAGTGGCATCACCTCTTTGCCCGATGCACCTTATTATGGATTTACAATAGGTGCAACTTATAGATTTAATGAGCGTTTTCAAATGAATGCGGAAGGGCACTTTGATAAAGACCAGGCGAATTATGGGTATGCATATACCAGCCCGGGCCCCTTCCCGGCGCCGATTCTAGGGCAACGTACGGTGAAAACAGATTATTCAATTTTAGGTGCGTCTTATACAATCAATCCGTTAATGAACTTTACGATTCGTATGCGGCATTATTGGAGCAACGTGATTTATCATCACTTTTACGATGTAAAAGAAGACGGGTATTGGACTGAGCGAGGATATATTCCGGGGCATGATTTTAATTTTAATACATTTAATGTGGATATGTTTTATACCTGGGATTTTTTGCCCGGAAGCCGCATCACACTTTCATGGAAAAATGCTTTGGGAAGAGATGTGTATTTGGATGAAAACCTCTACCGTACTTATTTCAAAAACTTTAACCAGGTTTTGCAAAGCCCTCACTCTAATGAAATAAGCCTGAAAGTAGTGTATTATATCGATTACCTTACGCTGAAAAAGCACTAAAGAATTTTTTTTAACCAAAACAGAAATCAGGATTATTTGCTTGTTTGCTGAGTGAAAAACTGTTGGACATCAGTAAAACAATCTTTGTTAACGCTCGCTTAGATTGTCTTTCAGAAAAATTCAAACCACTCTGCCATAATATTATCACTACAAAATTGAGAAGGAAAATTACTGTGACTTTGTAAATTCGTTTTGAAATGTATTAATAAAAAGCGGCGTTTCACAAGAATGGATTATCTCAGTTCAGAAATATCAAGAAACGGAGCTAATGCTCTCATGTTAAAAGAACAGATCATCTTTGGTGGTATCAATAATTAGTCTCTTAACCTTTAATTTGAATATTGAAAGAGGTTGTCTCATGGAGGCAACCTTTTTTTATTGTCTGGATTATTAATTTTAGGATGCGAGAATCCTGTTCATCTTTAAATCCTGTGAATCCAGCTTCCGACTATTATTTTATCATAGAAATCCAACAAATAGCACTGATTTTTATCTTCTGTTTTACAAATAGATAATTTTTTTCTCAAGATTCCATCCGCTTACTGCCAATTGAGTTTTGTCGATTGCAATTTTAGCATTGGGAACGTTTACAGTTACTGTGGTACTTTCCTCCGGAGACAAAAGAAAAATAATGATCTGACCAAAAGAAGGCAGGATTTCTTTTCCATTTTTGATGATCTGCGGATTTTGCAACGAGGACGGCCTGAAATGATTTAGTATTTTGCATCATTATGTAAACGGAAGTACCGCTTACGGTTTTGAATACGATTATTTTCTAAAAGACCACTTGGGTAACGTGCGTATGGTGCTTACACAGGAGAAAGATACCGCTCAATACATGGCCACGATGGAAGCGGCCTACCGGAGCACCGAGAACCAATTGTTTTATAATATACCGCTAACCTCTTATGCAAGAAGCGCGGTATCCGGTTATCCCACCGACAATACTACGGTACCTAATGACTCACTGGCAAGGGTAAACGGCAACGGGCCCAAAACCGGGCCTTCTTTGCTGTTAAAGGTAATGAGCGGCGATGTGGTTGACATCGCCACGAAATCATTTTACAAATCAGGTGGTACGGTAACCAGCCCTAACAGCATATTATCCGACGTGATCAACTCGCTGGCCGGAGGCATTGTTACTGCTACATCCGGCGCTCATGGTATGGTTACTGATTTGACGAACTCAACAAGCGGGCCTGTTTATGCAGCCGTAAATTCATTCCTGCCCACAAACGACCCCAACTTGACGGGAAAGCCCAAAGCCTACCTCAACTGGATATTGCTCGATGACCAGTTTAAGGGGGTAACTTCCTATCCGCAAAGCGGAGCTATAGCAGTTGGCAGTGCAGATGTATTAAATACCTTAGCCTATTCAGGAATTCCGATAACTAAGAGTGGATATTTGTATATTTGGGTTAGTAATGAGACGCCCGGATGGGATGTGTTCTTTGACAATCTTTCTGTAAAGCAGTACAGTGGCCCTGTAACAGAGGAGACGCATTATTATCCGTTCGGGTTGACAATGGCGGGGATAAGTGATAAGGCGGCGGGAGGAGTTCAAAATAAGTTTGGAATAACAGGTAAAGAAAAGCAGTATCAGGAATTTGCCGATGGATCCGGACTTGAAGAATATGATTTTGGTGCGCGATTCCAAGATCCACAACTTGGAAGGTGGAATCAAGTAGATCCAATGGTGGCGAACTACTATTGGCTTAGTCCATACAATTATTGTAATGATAATCCTGTAAAATATCTCGATCCTAATGGAATGGAATTTAAGGATACTACTATAAATAACAAGAAGGGAAGGTATGATGTTGGCACGTTGCAAACTGTTAGCGTTATGGGAAAATCTAAAAAGCAAAATTATCCGGCTGATAGAGCATTTAACTGGTTTAATCTTGCATCAACCGAAAGTGCAAAACGTCATCAAACTGCGAGTGATTTATATGGCCAGGCAAGAGGTGATGGTTTTACTCAAGAACAAATGTTTAAGGCATGGAAAAAGGACGGAGTTGATGAAAACGATCTCATGAATTTTGAAATAGCTTACCAAGCTAATGTAGATTGGAAAACTATGTCACTGGTTTCTGTTGGGGTTTTGGGAGCACCACTTGTAGCCTCAGAAGCGCCTGCTTTTATTTCTGGTAGTCACGATAAATGTATCCCTCCGGCCAACTACATTCAAATTAATTCAAAATAAATTGCTATGCAAGAGGTTTCCAGTTTGGCGGCAGCAGTTCTTCAATTTTATTGATAGGATGATTACTGATCCGGCGCAAAACATCCTGCAGCCAGATAAAAGGATTAAT
>JAGWRO010000037.1 GCA_028876495.1 Bacteroidota bacterium | reverse complement strand
GATTAAAGGATTGTTTCTTAGAAAAATACATGCAGTAACCTTTAAAGGCTTTCTGCTGAAATTAATAATATTTATTGTAGCTTTTACTTTTGAAAAGCTTGCTTAAGTAAATAGCAACTTGGGTTAATTAACTATTCACTTCTCAAACTCTTCACAGGATTGGCACTGGCTGCTTTTATTGCCTGGAAGCTAACCGTAGCAAGAGCCACAAGCAATGTTAGTATTGCAGCGAGTACAAAAACCCACCAATGAATATCAATCCTGTATGCAAAATCCTGCAACCATTTTGTCATCGCATACCAGGCTACAGGAAATGCAATGATCGCGGATATCAAAACCAGTTTTACGAAATCTCTTGATAGCAAGCTTACGATGGACCCGACGTTGGCGCCTAAAACTTTCCGCACGCCAATTTCTTTTACGCGCTGTGTTATTGCGAAAGCGGATAAGCCGAACAATCCCAGGCAGGCGATGAAAATAGCAATACACGCAAATACCGTGAAGATCGTTTCCTGGCGCTGTTCAGCCTGGTAGAGCTTTGAAAATTTTTCATCAAGAAATGAATATTGATAGGGAAGATCCGGAAGATATCTTTGCCACGCATCCTGCAGAGTTGTCAATGCCGAAGAAACATTTTGCCCGGATATTTTTAGGGAAATACTGTTATAAAAACTATTGTTGCCAGATGAAGCCGGCATAATAAAAATCAGCGGTTTAATTTTCTCGTGGAATGATTCAAAATTAAAATCCTTCATTACGCCGATAATGTGGCCGGTAAGGGTACCATATTTAAAATCTTTCCCCACGGCCTCCTCCGGCGATTTCCATCCAACTGCTTTTACTGCAGATTCATTAATCACAAAATTGGAAGTGTCTGTTCCGTAGTTGCGGGAAAAATTTCTGCCAGCCATCATGCGAATACCATAGGTAGGAATAAAATCATAATCCGTTGCCACATATCTTATATCGGCTTTTACAGGCACCATTGAGTCAGCCCCCAGCGCAGAAGCTCCCATGTCGTCCAACAATCTGCCTGTAGGTATCCTGGATGATAAACCTACAGACTTGATATTTGGATTTCGCAATAAAGTATTTCTGAACGATTCATATTGATTATTCAATTGGCCGTAATAAGGCAAAGTAACGACGTGGTCTTTATCATAACCCAATGAAGCATTTTGCATATAATGCAACTGTTGAAATACAACGATGGTGGTGATGATCAAAATAATTGAGATAGCGAACTGCGTTACCACAAGCACTTTGCGAAAATTAATGCTGCTTCCGCTGACCTTAAAAATTCCTTTTAAGGTTTTAACCGGCCGAAATGAAGACATGAACAATGCCGGGTATACTCCTGAAATAAAACCGACGATAAACGGAGTAAGCAACAAAGGAATCAACACCTGCCATTTTAATAAAAGGGAAATTGAAAGTTCTTGTCCTGAAAGCTGGTTAAGCCACGGAAGCGTAAAATATAAGCAGATGAAAGCGAACAAAGTCGCCACCCATGAGATAATGATTGATTCACTTAAAAACTGGAAAACCAGCTCTTTTCTCCTGGCGCCAATCACCTTCCTGATACCGATTTCTTTAGCACGAATGGCAGAACGGGCGGTAGAAAGGTTCATATAATTGATGCAGGCAATCAATAAAATAAATAGCGCAATCGCTGAAAAAATGTATACCCGGGAAATATCACCATTAGGTTCGGCCTCGTAATCCGTATGCGAATACAAATGGATATCCGTAAGTTTTTGCAGGCCGAGACTGGTAGCTTTCGAAGGTTTTACGCCGCCATACTGACCGGCCATGTGGTTATCAAGAAATGCGGGAAACCTTGCTTCCATCTTTTTAATGTCATAATTTTTTGGAAGCTTTATGTACGTAAAGAACGAATTATTGCCCCAGTTGGTTCTCAAATTTTCGGCTCCATACACAGCGGAATCCTTTAGGGTATTGAATGAAACGAGGATATCCGGATGCAGGTGGGCATTAGGCGGAAAAGCTTTGTAGATGCCCGTTACCTTAACATCAAACTGGTTATTGGCACGAAGCACTTTATTAATCGGATCTTCATTACCAAAATATTTTTTTGCAGTTTCTTCCGTCAACATAACGGAGAAAGGATCGGACAAGGCTGTCTTAGGATTGCCTTTTAAAACTTTTACTGTAAATACGTCAAAAAGATTTTCATCTGCAAAATATACGTCAGGCTGATTGATCAATTTGTCTTTATAACGAAAAGGTAAAGAACCGTTATTCAGCAGCCGCGTCATCTTTTGAATTTCAGGAAAGTCGGATGGCATATAATAACCAAACGGTGGCGCAATCGCACTTAACTTTAGCGTCTGCTCACCATTACCGTTATAAAAAGTTCTGGTTACCCTGTAAACCTGGTCTGCATCTTTATTGTAGCGGTCATAGCTCAGTTCATTTATTATATACGTAAGAATCAGCAGGCAGCATGTCAGCCCTACTGTCAATCCAAATAAATTGATAAATGAGATGAACCTGTAGCGGGCAAGGTTGCGCCACGCGATTTTGAAATAATTTTTAAACATGACTTACATTTTTATCTGTGATCTGAATATTAATTTGCGTTTATTTGTTCTCGTTATAGCAAACAAACAAACTATACCAATTCCTGTTTTTTATTTTTGAATGGATTGAAATCCACTCTTACAATATGAACCAGTCCTACTCAACTCAAATCATTTTCACATTTTCACATTTTCGAATTTGCATTTATTCATTTCTCAAACTCTTCACAGGATTGGCTATCGCCGCCTTTATCGCCTGGAAACTAACGGTAATCAATGCAATCGTAAATGCAATAAGGCCGGCAATTACAAAAATCCACCAACTGATATGAATACGGTATGCAAAACTTTGTAACCATTTATTCATTGCCCACCAGGCTACAGGAAATGCAATAACAGAAGCTATCAAAACCAACTGAGCAAAATCTTTTGAAAGCATGGTAACAATACTGCTAACACTTGCACCTAATACTTTTCTTATACCTATTTCTTTTGTCTTTACCTGTGCCGTGTAAGTTGCCAGGCCAAATAATCCGAGGCAGGAAATGAAGATGGCTATGGCTGCAAATGTTGTAAATAATGAACCGGTACGTTGTTGTGCCAAATAATGCGATTCAAAGCTTTTATCTAAAAAATCATAAGAGAAAGGCATTTTATCAGCATACTTTTTATATTCCTTTTCTACTGCAGCAATTGCCTGTTCTGCCTGTGCGCCGGTAGTACGTACATATAAAATATTTTTAAATCCATTTGATCTTATTACCAAAGGCGCAATAGGGTCTTTCAGCGATTTAAAATTAAAATCTTTTATTACACCTGCTATTTCTCCATCTACTTTTAAGTAACCAATTTTAGTACCAACATAAGGAGGCTTTAATCCCATGGCTTTTACGGCAGTTTCATTCAAAATATATTTATGATCATCGGAAGGCATTCCGGTAAAATTTCCACCTTCAATAAAGTGAAGTTTCATTGTCGGTATAAAATTTTTATCGACACAAATATGCCAGGCCATCAGCATCGTGTTATCCGGTTTTCCTTGCCATGTGATGTCTCCATTAACCTTAGTGATATTCGCTATGTCTTTTGAATCGCTGAATGCAACATTTGATACGGATGATTGTTTTGATAATTCTGTCTCAATTGCTTCCGAATATTTTACTACATCTCCAGGAAAAGAAACTGTAAATACATAGCTTTTATCGTAGCCTAAATCCTTGTTTCTTATATATGCCATCTGTTTTGCCATTACAATGGTGCCTACTAATAAAATAAATGAAATGGCAAATTGCAGTACGACTAATGTTTTTCTAAATGAAGATGTTTTAATTCCCAGAAAACTTTTGTCACGAATTACTCCCAAAGGTTTAAAAGACGACAGTAACAATGCAGGATAAATACTTGAAATAAGTAAGGTTCCAAAAAGTGCAATAAGCACCATTTTTAAAGAAGAAAAATTGAACAAAGAAAAAGATAATTGTTCTCCTGTGATTTTATCATATATAGGCTTCAGTAAAATGATTAATGCTGTAGCAATGGCAAATGCCAACACAAAAGTCAATAAGGTTTCACTTACGAATTGCAGAAACAATTGTGCTCTTTTTGCGCCGATAATTTTTTTAATACTTACTTCTTTTAATCGGATTATAGAACGCGCCGTAGAAAGATTTACATAATTAATGCTTGCAATAATTAATATTAATATCGCAACAAGGGCCATTATTTTTACCATTTGCAAAGCAGAATTATTGCCATCAATTCCAGTAAGATGAAGGTCTCCTAAATTCTGTAGTCGAAAAGTTGTTGGAGTTTCACCTTTTCCTGCATTAAATAACCAGGTGAGTTTTTTTTCGATATTTGAAGCGTTGCCATTTGGGTTTATCAGAAGAAATGTTCTAAAACTATAATCAATCACGTCTTCATCGATTGTCTTGTAAGCACGATTGCCACCATTAGCCGTGAACTGTTGGGCATAATAATCTATCGGAAAGATAGCATCGTAATGTAAGGAAGAATTATTAGGAAAGTCTTGCAATACGGCGGTTACCGTAAAATTATTTTTATCAAACCGGACAACTTTCCCAATGGCATCATCTGTATCAAATAATTTTTTGGCTGTTGATTGTGTAATTGCCACCGAGTGGGCATTGGGCAAAAAAGCATTACGAGTACCATGCAGTAATTTGTAATCGAAGAAGTTTAGAAAATTGCTGTCTGCATAAACAATATTGTTATTGTCAAAGATTTTTGTAGAAGTAATATTGGACAATACCTTATCAGACAACGTTGGGTTTTCATTATCACTTACTATTCTTAGAACAGAAATTACCCCCGGAATATTTTTTGCCATCGTAGATAATGGTGCGGGTGCTCCCCGCCAGGGCAAAGGTTTACCATTTAAAGTAATGTGTGAGTTTACCTGGTAAATATGCTTATACTGTTTATTAAACTTATCATAACTAAATTCATTCTGTACCCAAAGCAATAACATAATTCCCGTTGCCAGGCCCACAGCCAGGCCACTAATATTAAGAATACTATAGAATTTATTGGCTTTTAAATTTCGCCACGCGGGTTTGAAATAATTTTTATACACTTTTTATAGTTTATAGTTTAGAATTATGAGTCATGCGTTTCTTAATTCAGTACTCATTATCTGACACATTTTCGTTTATCTATGATAGTTAGTAACCCAACAAATAGCCTCACTTTTTATTTTCAAATAACATTATCACATTGGCAAATCAGCTAATCAGCTAATTAGCTAATTATTCCGTTCGCAAACTCTCCACAGGATTGGCTATCGCTGCTTTTATGGCCTGGAAGCTAACCGTTATAAGGGCGATGAGAACAGAAGCCGCTCCTCCAATCACAAAAATCCACCAACTGATATCGATACGATAAACATAATTCTGCAACCATTTATTCATGAAATACCATGCAAGAGGTGTGGCAATTAAAAATGCAATTGAAATAAGAATGACGAACTCTTTTGTGAATAAATAAACGATGTTACCTGCAGTAGCACCCAATACTTTACGAATACCCACCTCTTTTATTCGCTGCACCGCCATGAATGAAGCCAAACCATACAATCCAAGACAGCTAAGGAATATCGAGATGACTGCAAAAATTTTATACAACTGCGAAAGTTGATTTTCCTGTTTATAGAAACTTGCAATTTTATCATCCAAAAACCTGTATTGATAAACAGAGTTCGGAAATGTTTGCTCCCATATTTTTTTGATTGACTGCATCGCAGAAGCCATGTTTGTGGTTGAAAGTTTTATTGAAGCCTCGCGATACATGGTACTATTGGTGGCAATAAGCAATGGCGCCAGGTTCTGGCGCAAAGACCTGTCATTAAAATCCTTCAATACACCCACAACAGGACATTTTATCAGCCCACCCATTATACTTACTTCTTTGTTCAATATATCTTCCGATTTTTTAAGTCCTAAACTTTTTACGAATGATTCATTCACCAAAAATTCTTTTGTCCAACCCGAAGGTTGCAAATTTCTTCCGGCTACCAGTTGTAATTTGTAAGTTGGCACATAGTCATCGTCAGCGAATTTGACAATCGCCTGGAAATCTTCATCCTTTAATGCGTGGTCAAATTTGAAGGAGCTAAACATATTATTATCATCTTCAGCCGGGGTGTTAGAATTGAAGCTTACTGCCTGCACCCCGTTTGACAATAACTGCTGCTTTAAATAATCTGTCAGTTTTACGCCCGTACTGTCCGGGCGGAAGGGTACATTTACGATGGCATCTTTATCGAAGCCCAGTGGTCGGTTCATAAAATAATCCATCTGCTTTACGATGATGAGTGTTCCAATGATGAGTGCCTGTGCAATGATGAATTGAAACACTACCAATCCTCTTCTTAATGAAATTCCCTTTGCTGTATTTGCTGTGATTTTACTCTTTAAAGCATTAACAGGATTGAACCGCGATAAAACAATTGAAGGATAAAAACCGGCGAGTGCTGTTACAACAATAGTTACAGCCAAAAGAAACAAAATAACTGAAGGATTGGTTAGTATGTTGGATGAAAGCGAAAGCTCCAGGAGTTGATTTACATAAGGCAATGCAAGAATGGTAATGCCTGCTGCAAGTATTACCGCAATGGTAACTATCAAAAAAGTCTCAACCATAAACTGGATCTGCAATTGAGATTTATTACTTCCCAAAACTTTTCTAACGCCAACTTCCTTTGCACGGTTAACAGCCTGTGCAGTGGAGAGGTTGATAAAGTTTACGCAGGCAATCAACAGTATGAATGCTGCAATCAGCCACAATACATTGATCAGTTCGTGACTGATTGTTTTGTTGCTGTAATTTCCTGCTTCTGCATCGTAATGCACTGCACTTAATGGTTGTAAAATATAGTTATCCTTATTATCTTCAGATTCTACCTTTCTTGCATATGCACTTAATTGTTGATTGAAGTTGTCCACAGAAATATTTGGCGGTAATAAAACATAACAACCAAAATCAGGTGCTGATTGATTCCACCCGGGTTCTTGAAATCCGTATTGCGCATCACCGGTAAAATCTGTTCCGTAAGCAACAACCAATTTCAATTGAAAGTCTGTATTTGCGGGTATGGTTGCGAGAATGCCTGAAACTTTTAGCGCTGTTGCCGGAAACTGAAACAATCCTGCCCCCATGCTATAATATCCTTTTATTTTAATGGTTTTACCTAATGCTATTTTCCAGTCACCAAAATATTTTTGGGCAATCTCTTTCGTAAGCAATACATTGTTCGGATCTTTTAATGATTCATAAGAACCCGCCAGCAAAGGAAAATTGAACATTTTAAAGAATGAAGGCGATGTATAAAATACACCGCTTGGTTCTTTAAATTTTTTTACGGGCGTTCCATTATCATCAAGAACCTGTAACTCATCATTGTGGCTTGCATAAACCGGGGCTATTTGTTCCAATTGAGGAAAAGCGGTTTTCAATGCAGTGGGCATTGGAAAAGGAACATTTTTTGCGTAAGTAATATTTACTACATCTGCATGATGAGATTGAGTTAATACACGATAGATGCGATCTTTCTTTGGATGAAAATTATCGAAGCTTGTTTGAAATTGTATAATGATAAAGATCATCATACAAACGGCAATACCAATGGCCAGCCCGGCAATGTTGATAACGACGTAACTTCTGTTACGGGTCAAACTTCTGAATGCGGTTTTGAAATAATTTTTAAACATCGCTATTTATTTTAAAGATGCATTATTTTGTATTTTTGAGTAAGACAAAAAAGAAAAATTATGGAACGGATAGTAATTGAAGTAGATGAAGCGACAGGCAAAAAATGGAGCCTTGCACCTGCCAAATTCAGAAAAGAAGTTTCTGAAAAGATTTCCGAAAGTATCAGCAAGATTTTGAATGACACAAGAAAAGAAAATTTCCTGGCTTATCTCGATGAAATTGGTGAGAAAATGAAGCAACGCGGTCTTACAGAAGAGGCTCTTAATGATATTCTGAAAGACAATGATTAAATATTTTGTTTTTGATACAAACAATTTAATCAGCGCTTCACTGTTGGTTGATTCAACTAAAAAAAAAGCGGTAAGAAAGGCGGTGTTATTAGGAGAAATCGCTTTTTCGAATGAAATCCTTAATGAATTTAAAGAAGTGATATTTCGCAAAAAATTTGATAGATATTTTGTTTCCCATGAAGAAAGATTAGAATTATTAAACGAACTTGAAAGTAGTATTGAACAATTTTTTCCTTCTGAAGTTATTACAGCCTGCCGTGATCCCAAAGACAATAAATTCCTGGAATTAGCTATCGCAGCCAATGCTTCATGCATTATCAACGGTGATAAGGACTTGCTTATTCTAAACCCGTTTCGTAATATTCCCATTTTAAACGAGGTTGATTTTTTGAATAATTTTTGATTTTATTTCAGAACATCTTTACAGTAAAGCAACAATTATGGGGTTTTCTTTTTCACACCTCACCCAAGCCCACTCGCTCAATTTTACCTTTACCAGTAAATCAACAAATAGTAACCTTTCTTATTTTCTTCATCAGCAAATTGGCTAATCAGCACATTAGCTAATTACTCAATTCTCAGACTATCAACCGGGTTGGCCATTGCTGCTCTTATTGCCTGGAAACTCACCGTAATCAAGGCAATTAAAAATGCGGCTACACCTGCTGCAATAAAAATCCACCAACTAATATTTATCCGGTATGCGAAATCATGTAACCAAATACTCATCCCATACCATGCAACCGGCACAGCTATCACAAACGCTACAGTAACAAGTTTTAAAAAATCTTTTGAAAGCATCTGTACAATTCCCTGCACGCTTGCGCCTAATACTTTTCTTATACCAATTTCTTTTTTACGTTGTTGTGCTATGAATGTTGCCAGTCCAAACAAACCAAGACTTGCTATAAAAATGGCCAGCACAGAAAATATCAATGCGATAGTACCTGCACGTTGTTCGGCACGGTACATTTCATTAAAAGAGTCATCAAGAAAACGATAGCTGAATGGAATCCCCTGTGCCATTGTTATCCATTTACTTTTTATTTGTGAAATCAATGCGCCAACATTACCCGTATTTATTTTAAATGAAGCGGTATATGGGCTGTTGCTTAACCGGAGTGCAAGTGGTCCAACGGTACGATGCAGTGTTTCAAAATTGAAATTTTTCACGACACCGATTATTGTGTAAGCAATCATACTATCTCTTTTCTGTGCAGTAGTGTAAATCTGTTTTCCGATAGGATCTTTATATCCAAGTATCTTTGCCGTAGTTTCATTAATAATAACTGCCGTGGAATCGGTAGCATAGTCCCTGGAGAAATTTCTGCCCTTTACCACCTGCATTCCCATAGTTTTGATATAATCATAATCTACTCTCCAATTCTGCATATCAAGCGAGTTAGCGGGGTTCATGACTGCATCTTTCGACCAGGTATTATCATTTCGTGACGAATTAGCAACCGGCAAAAACGCGCTTAAGGTTCCACTTACAACACCCGGCATATTTACTACTTCGTTTTTAAAAGCTTGCACGTTATTGCCCAAAGCTCCGGTTCCATCTATTACCAGTACATGATTTTTATTATATCCCAAATCTTTTGTTTGGATATAATGAAGTTGTTTATACACAACGATAGTTCCGATGATTAAAATAATAGAAGTTGCAAATTGAAACACCACCAATATGCTACGCAGGCCCCCACTTTTGCTGCCCAGTTTCAACTTCCCTTTTAAAACTTCGATAGGCCTGAAAGATGAAAGATAAAAAGCAGGATAACTACCGGCAATTAAACCTACCAGCACCGGCAAGGTAATAAGCACCGGTAAAATACGGGGTGAAAAAAGACTTGATAAAGCCATTTGCTTGTTGGCCACATTGTTGAATAACGGCAAAACAAAATATACCGCTATCACAGCAATGGTAAGAGACAACAGCGTCATTAAGATTGACTCGGTTAAAAATTGAAAAATCAGATATTTTTTTTCTGTTCCCAATACTTTTCGTATACCTACTTCTTTGGCACGATTTGCAGAGCGGGCGGTGGTGAGGTTCATAAAGTTTATACACGCGATCAACAAGATGAATAACGCCACAGCCGAAAAAATATATACATATTGAATATTGCCGCTCGGGCTCAGTTCAAATTGCCTGTCGGAATGCAAATGAATATCGGTAAGCGGAATTAATGAATATTTCAGTTTATTACCTGCCTTTTCAAATTCGGCCATACTGTTGATATTCATGTATTGTTTCGCCTGTGGCAACACATATTTATCGATGTAGGTTGTAAAATTTTTATCAAATGCTTTGTAATCGGTTCCTTTCATCAAAAGCAGGTAAGTATAAAAATTATGACTGGTCAACTGCCCCCATTGGTAGTCCACGTTTTTCATTGAAAAAAGGAAGTCAAAACGGAAGTGAGAATTCTCGGGAAAATCCTTTATTACAGCAGTTATTTTAAAAGATGGATTTTTTTCATCTTTAACTTCTATCGTTTTTCCTACAACATCTGTGGTGCCGAAATATTTTTTTGCTGTAGATGCGGTGAGCACTACTGTGTTTGGTTCATCCAGGGCGTTCCGCGTATCTCCGGCGATAACAGGAATCTGAAACACATCGAAAAAAGTAGAATCTACATGGGCAACTTTGGATTCATCAATATAGTCATTTCCCTTGCGTATCAGTTTATCCCCATTGAAAGTATAAATGCGGGTATATTGTTCTACCTGTGGATAATCTTTTTTCAACAATTCGCCCATCATATCGCTTGTAACCGGCATGCGCATGTCAGCACCCCCAAAACGTATATCAGAATTGATACGATAAATTCTTTCTGAGTTAGGATAAAACCGGTCATAACTCAATTCATCCATTACATATAATGAGATCAATAAAAAACATGAAAGGCCAATAGCAAGCCCCACTATATTTAATACACTATAAACTTTACTGTTTAGAATGCTTCGCCATGCTGTTTTTAAATAGTTCTTGAACATAATTTTTATTATTAAGCGTCGTCTATGTATTATCGTTAAAACTGAATCTTTAACCAGTAACCCTACAAATATTGAAGATTCCTGTTTTCTTCATTTGCCTATTAGCTAATTAGGTTACTCACTCCTCAAACTTTCAACAGGGTTGGCCATGGCAGCTTTTATTGCCTGGAAGCTTACTGTAAACAATGCAATCATAATTGCAATAAGACCCGCTAATGCAAATACCCACCAACTTATATGAATGCGATATGCAAAGCCTTCCAGCCATTTGCTCATTGCCCACCAGGCAACGGGCATGGCTATAATTATTGCGATGATTACTAATTTTAAAAAGTCTTTACTTATTAATTGTACAATACCGGTAACACTGGCGCCTAACACTTTCCTGATACCTATTTCTTTAATTTTTACCTGCGCGGTATAGGTTGCAAGACCAAATAAACCAAGGCATGAAATAAATATGGCAATACCGGCAAAAACTCTAAATAAAATCCCTGAACGCTGATCGGATTTGTATTGCGCTTCAAAAGCTTTATCTAAAAAAGTGTAACTAAAAGGAGAATCTGCAGCATATTTGGTATATTGATTTTTTACCGAAATGATGGCCTGCCTGGCACCCTGGCCAGTTGTACGAACATATAGAATATTCTTATTGGCCATGTAATTGTAAAATATTAATGGTGCAATTTTTTCTTTTAATGATTGAAAATTAAAATCTCTCACCACGCCTATAATGGTTCCTTTTTTTTCGTGAAATGAAATTTGTTGGCCGACATAAGGTGGTTTCAAATTCATTCTTTTTACCGCCGTCTCATTTAATATATAATGGGCACTGTCCGCCGGCGTTCCTTCAAAATTTCCACCTTCGATAAATTTTATTTTCATTGCCGGGATAAAATCCATATCAGCAGAAACCTGGGCTATCATCATTTTTTCATTTTCCGGTTTTCCCGGCCAACTAATATCACCGGTTGCACTGCCGGTATTTGAAAAATTGTAAGCATCAGATGCCGCAACATTTAATATCGACGGATTTTTTTTCAACTCATTTTTTACCGCATCGATGTGGTCTACTACTTCCTGAGTCAGCGGTACGGAAAAAACATAACTTTTATCATATCCCAAATCTTTATCCTTAATAAAACTCATTTGTTTACTCATGATGATGGTACCCACCAATAAGATAACGGATATGGAAAATTGAAAAATGACCAACCCCTTTCTCAGGGCGGCAGTACCAATGCCTGATGAAATTTTTCCCTTTAGGGCTTCAATCGGTTTAAAAGAAGATAATAAGATGGCAGGATAAATACTTGAAGCGACCAAGGTTCCAAAAATAGCCACAGAAGCAGCTTTCAGTACATTTGGATCTGCCAGGCTGAAGGATAAAGTTTTGCCCGAAATGCCATTATATAAAGGAATCATCAGGGATATTAAAACGATGGCGAACACTGCCGCAAAACAAAACAAAAGGAAAGTTTCGGTAATAAACTGGAAAAATAATTGCTGCTTTTTTGCGCCGATAATTTTTCGGATACTTACTTCTTTTGCACGGATTAAGGAACGGGCCGTTGAAAGATTTACATAATTGATACTGGCAATAGCCAGCAATAAAATTACTACCAGCATAAAAATCCGGACCATTCTCAAAGCCGAATTATTTCCGTCAGCGTTTATTAAATGAATATCTCCAAGGTTTTGCAATTGAAAAGAAACATTACTGTCTACGTCTCTTGCTTTTTTATAATCTGCAGAAAATTGTTGACCAGTTTTTTCAGGATTTGCATTGGGCTGTAATTTTACATAAGTGGCAAAACTAAAATTGCCCATGTCTTCATCAATCGTTTTCCAGTCGCCTTTACCGCCTTTCTCTGTAAATTGCTTTGCATAAAATGCCATTGGAAAAATGGCATCATATTGTAAAGAGGAATTTTCAGGAAAATCCTCCAATACTCCAGTCACTGTAAAATTGTTTTTATCAAAAGTCACCGTTTTTCCAATTGCCTCTTCATCGCCAAAAAGTTTTTGGGCGGTGGATTGAGTGAGGACTACAGAATTGGCATTTGGAAATAAACTCTTTTTGCTCCCGTAAAGTAATTTAAAACTAAAAAGCTCAAAAAATCCGCTATCAACAATTGCCACTTTATTTCCGTCAAATATTTTAGTTCTATCTTTATTTGAAAGAACCTGGTCAAATTCGTTTTGTGTTCTTACCAGAGCCTTAACTTCAGGCATTGTTTTCGCGAAAACTGCCAGAGGACCCGGCTCCACGGGCCATACTTGTTCTTCACCATCAGAATTAAAATGTGAGCTCAGTCTGAAAATATTTTGATAATCTTTATTGAACTTATCGTAGCTCAATTCATTCTGCACCCAAAGCAATAACAGGATGCCGGTTGCCAAACCAACAGCCAATCCGCTAATGTTTATGGCTGAATAAAATTTATTTTTAAATAGACTCCTACAGGCGGTTTTAAAATAATTTTTAAGCACGAAATTTAGTTTTAACATGATGAATTTTTTTCGAATAAACATTACCGTTAAAAAAACCTGTTTAGCAAGTAAAACAACAAATATTTAAAATTCCTGTTTTCTCCATTAGCCTATTAGCTAATTGAGTTACTCACTCCTCAAACTTTCAACAGGGTTGGCCATGGCAGCTTTTATTGCCTGGAAGCTAACGGTGATCAAAGCGATTAGCAATGCAACTAAGCCTGCAAAAAGAAAAATCGCCCAGTTTATTTTTATCCTGTAGGCATAACTTTGAAGCCAGTTATACATCATCCACCATGCCAGTGGAAACGCAATGATGCAGGAAACAGCCA
Organism: Bacteroidota bacterium; assembly: GCA_028876495.1. Classification (GTDB taxonomy): domain Bacteria; phylum Bacteroidota; class Bacteroidia; order Chitinophagales; family Chitinophagaceae; genus Ginsengibacter. The sequence continues at coordinate 53,752 of JAGWRO010000037.1, read as the reverse complement.
CAAGCTTTAAAAAGTCCATACTTAATAATCCGGCAAGGCTTCGTGCGCTCGCACCCAATACTTTTCTTATGCCAATTTCTTTTGTCCTTCTTTCTGCTGTGTAAGCAGCTAATCCAAACAAGCCTAAACATGAAATGAAGATGGCGAGTATAGCAAAAACGCTTGCTAACGTGCCGATTAAGGTTTCAGTTTTAAATAACTGGTCAAACTGTTCATCCACAAATTTGTATTCAAAAGGGAACCCGGGATTGTTAGATTTTAAAACATTTCCAATTTTCGAAATAGATGCGGTTAAATCAGAAGTTGGCTTTAACCGAATGGTTAAAACGCTATTATTTGAAGTGTCAGAAAACAATATCAACGGAGCACTTGGGCTGTACATATCATTATAGATAAAATCATTTATAACCCCTGTGACGGTAAAGTTTTGGCCTTGTCCTGTAATGACGGTGCCTATAATATCTTTCTTGTTTAAAAGCTTTGCCATGGTTTCGTTAATGATCACATTGCCACTGTCAATTTTTGTATCAGTATAAAAATCCCTGCCCGCTTTTATATGCATTCCCATGGTTGAAACATATTCCGGACTTACTCCTTCAACTGTGACTAATACTTGTTTCTGCGGGTCTTTGCCGGGCCAGCTAAAATCACCGGTATTACTTCCTAAACTTAATACCCGGTTGTTACTTAATGTCGCATTTTTAACCACACCTGTTGCAAGCAAATCGTTTTTTATGGCATTAAAATGTTGTTTCATTTTTCCCTGCAATTGCAGGTAGATCAAATTTTCTTTGTTATATCCAAGATCACGCGTTTTAACATGATTGATTTGTTGATAGATAAGAACGGTGCTGATAATTAAAATAATTGAAATTGAAAATTGAATTACCACCAATCCTTTCCTGATGAAACCTGCGCTGCCACTGGCTTTTATTTTCAATCCCTTCAATACAGTTACAGGGTTGAAGGATGAAAGATAAAAAGCAGGATAGCTTCCTGCTATCAAACCACAAACCAAAGCGATGGCGAGCAATCCGAAAATATGAACCGGGTCAGCAATATTAAGAGCCAATTGTTTTTCAACAAGAGAATTGAAAGCCGGTAATGAAGCATAAATAATTACAACTGCTAAAGAAGCTGAAAGTAGTGCCATCACCAGGGCTTCACCAATAAATTGCCCGATTAATTTTCCTTTTCCTGCCCCCAAAACTTTTCTAACACCCACCTCTCTCGCTCTTTGTTCAGAGCGGGCTGTAGAAAGATTCATGAAATTGATACATGCTATCAATAGAATGATCCAGGCAATTAGTGTGAAAAGGTTAACGTATTTAATTCTGCCCGGAACTTCCTTGCCATTTTCAAAACTATCATACATACGCCACCGGGTCATTGGATAAATTGAAAATTTTGCATTGAGATTAGGTCCCTTTGTCGCTAAATAGTTGTGAAGTTTTTTATTGATTGATGCAATATTTGCATTTGGCTCTGTTTGTACATAGGTGGGTATACCATTGTTTCCCCATTGTTTCAGCCATTGATTGTTTTCTAAAAAATTATCAAAAGGAGAAAGCCAGTCGAATTTAAAAGAAACATTTTCCGGAAGGTCTTCAAAAACACCATTCACCACGTAATCCTGTTTATTGTCAACTTTCAATGTCTTACCAATAACGTCGTCAGATCCAAAAAATTTATCAGCCATTTTTTTACTGATAATAATTGAATGCAATTGGTCAAAAGCACTTGGCGCATTTCCTCTTATAAACCTAAGTTGAAACATGGATAAAAATGAAGAATCCACATACAGGCCATTCTCAAAAATATTTTTATCATTAAGTGTAAATAATGATTGGTTGCCCCAGGTAGCCCGGGCTGTATTTTTTATGCCGGGTATCTCAGCCTTGATACTTTGCGCCAGCAGGCCGGGGGTTGCATCAAATGTAAACGTATTGCCATCGTAAGTTTGTTTGTCTTTGATCTTGTAGAGATTATCTTTGTTACTGAAATAATCATTGTAGTTTACTTCATTTTCAACCCAGAGAAAAATAAGTGCGGCACACGCGATTCCGATCGCCAATCCGAAAATATTAAGGAATGTAAATCCTTTGTTTTTCCAAAGATTTCTGAACGTCGTTTTTATATAATTTTTAAACATGGTTTTTTCTTACTTCGTTGTTGTCAATTTCGTTTCATCCTTACCGTTATTATTACTGTTTCAACAGTAAACAAACAATCTGCTCAATTTTTTATTATTTTCTTTAGCATATCAGATGATTGGCTTATCAGCACATTATTACACCAAAATATTTTCAGTAACTGTTTGTCCGTCAAGCATGCGTATAATGCGGTGACTGTAGCTTGCATCATGCTCACTGTGCGTAACCATAATAATGGTGGTTCCCTGTTCATTCAGTTCCATTAGCAATTGCATCACTTCATTACCATTAGATGAATCGAGGTTTCCGGTAGGCTCATCCGCCAGGATCAGTTTTGGTTTATTCACTACTGCCCGGGCAACTGCCACACGTTGTTGTTGTCCGCCTGATAATTGTTGCGGATAATGGTTTCTCCTGTGCATGATCTGCACTTTTTCCAGTACTTCCTCAACCCGTTTTTTTCTTTCATCGGCTTTAACGCCAAGATAGATCAGCGGCAACTCCACGTTTTCAAAAACAGTTAGTTCATCAATAAGATTAAAACTCTGGAAAACAAAGCCAATATTGCGTTTGCGTAAATCAGCTCTTTTTCTCTCATTAAAATGAGCCACTTCAATGTCATTGAATAAAAAACTTCCACTGTCCGGATCATCCAATAACCCCAGGATGTTTAATAAGGTTGATTTTCCACATCCTGACGGGCCCATCACGGCAACAAATTCACCATCTCTTACAGCAAATGAAAGCTTATTCAAAGCAACGGTTTCTACTTCTTCAGTGCGGTAGATTTTTTCGAGGTCTGTAATTTTTATCATTATTCTTGGTTTAATTTTTAAGTTAATTTTCTTTTAAATTTTTATGATCAGATCCCTCGATGGAAATACATCAGAAGAAGCTTTTTCCACGGGATTTACATTTTTTTCTGTCTGGATGCTTTGTTTTTCATTTTCACAAACTGATTTAGCTTTTACGTTGCACTTTACTAAAATAAAATACAGGCACAACAGGAAAATGACGAAGAATCTTTTTTGAAATATTATTTTCATAATTATCGATTTATAGATTCTGTTTTTATTTCAATTTTATAGCTACGGATTCTTCAATACCAACTCCTGCATGTCGCCGTAATTGTCGTAGCTGCTGGTGATTACTTTATCGCCGGGTTTTAAACCTTGCAATACTTCATAGTAATCCGGGTTTTGACGGCCAAGTTGAATATCTGTTTTGTAGGCAGTTTTGCCGTCGCTGCTTACTTTAAAGATCCAGTTACCACCGGTTTGCTGATAAAAACCACCTTTGGGCAAGAGTAAAGCCTTTGTTTCGTCACTTAATGCCAACCTGATCTGTAAAGTTTGCCCTCTGCGAATTCCTTCAGGAGCATCACCCACAAATTCCATGTCTACCTGGAAGCGGCCGTTGGTAACCTGTGTATATACTTTCTTAATTTCAAGGTTGTAGGTTTTATTATTAAAATCGAAGTTGCCTTTCAACCCGATGAATATTCTGGAGATATAGTGCTCGTCAATATCTACACGAACTTTAAAACCACTAAGCACATCAATTTGACCAAGTTGGTCTCCTTTATTTTTTGTTTGGCCTACTTCAGCATCAAGTGAAGTAAGCTGGCCATCAATTGGAGCGCGAACGATAAGGTCACCAACTTTTTGCTGCATTACATTCAACGCATCCTGTGAACCTTCAAACAATTGCCTGGCCTGTTTCAACTGTTGATCCGTAGACACAGAATCCTGTTTTAAAATTTGTTCAGAAAGTTTTTGTTTTTGCAAATAGTAATTATAATCGTTTTTTGCTTTCTGGTATTCCTGGGAGCCGATTGCCTTTTTGTCGTATAAATATTTATCTAAGTTATATACACGTTCCGCTTCTTTCAAAGCACTTTCCACGTCGGTCATCTGGTTAAGTTTACTCACCGTATTTTGTTCAGCAGCATTTTTTGAAATCTGCATCTGGGTGAGCAAATTATACACATTTGTTTTTTGGGTTACAAGTCCAAGTTGTAAATCTGTGTTTGACAATCTTAATATTGGCTGGCCTTTTTTCATCATCGTTCCATCATCCACGTATCTTTCTTCAACCCGGCCGCCCTCTACCGCATCTAAGTAAATAGTAGTAAGCGGAAGCACCACACCATTTACCGGAATAAATTCCTGGAAGGTTCCATTCTTAACTTCACTTATTGTAATCCTGTCAGTATCAACATTAAGTTTGCGTTTTCCTGAAGTGTAATAGTAACTTGCAGCTATCAAAGCGACCACAGCAACTATTCCGGCGATCGTAAGGATCCTTTTTCTTGACCATTTCTTTTTTTCAATAACTCTGTCCATAATTTTTTTTTATTGCCGATGAGAAAAAACCTATAGTTCGGTTTTAATTTTTTTTATTTAATAAATAACATAAACGGTATGCCATTATTTATGTTATTGTTTTTCAGTAAGTTAGAAAAGTAAATTTTCGGGTAGTGTTCGTTTTTGATACAGTTGTCGTTCATTTTTGATACAAGGGTTTTACTTCAAAAAAGCCACGCACTTTTAGAATATCATTCTCTTTATCAAAATATTTTTTCTACGACGTTGAATGTTCCATAAATCAGCAATGCCAAAAATCCTTTTTCTTTCTTTTTTAAATTCTTTGGCTACTGTTTCTTTTACTTCTGCTGTAAGAAATTTTAATTCACTTACGGTAAGATTTTTCAGCAGATTATTTGATTCGAGTTTCATGGCTAAAATTTTTAATGGTTTATAAATTGAGTTTTTAAAAAGCAAATCTTTTTGTGTAAAGATTTTTTCTTTGGCGTTGGATGTTCCAGAAATCTGCTGCACTAAAAACTCTTTTTCTTTCTTTTTTAAAATTTTTGTTAACGGTTTCTTTTACTTCTGTAGTAAGTAATTTTAATTCCTGTCTTGTTAGATTTTCCAACAAATTGTTTGATTGAAGTTTCATGATTTTAATTTTTAAAAGTTTGTATTTATTTTTTTAATACGGTTCTCAAATATTTTTTGTTACATTATTTTGAAAACCACTTTTGTTTTCTGTTTATGTAATTGTCAAACGCGTGCCAAAACATAACTAATTGTTTTTCAGTAGTATTTAAAATTGAGTTTGAAAGGCAGTGTACGCTTACGATACAGTCGTTATCCGCTTTTGAAACAGTGAGCCACACTTTTGAAAATATTTAAACCATTTCGTGAGAAAATATTTTTAAATTGCTAATCTTGCAAATGCTAACTGGTCGTTATTAATTTTTATTTGACGTATAAATCGAATAACCCGGTTACAGTAAACAAACAAATAGTGAAGATTTCTGTTTAAGATTTTCTCATAAAAAGATGATGGTATCATGAATGTAAAAAATGCGACGATATTGATTATAGATGATGATACTGATGTTTTAACAGCAGTAAAGTTGTTGTTAAAGACAGAAGTAAAAGAAGTAATTACCGAAAAGAATCCTGAAAACATCAGGATTCTTTTGGCAAAATATCCGGTTGATCTCATTTTACTTGATATGAATTTTAACAGCTCAATCAATACCGGAAATGAAGGGCTTTTCTGGTTGAAAAAGATTCGTGAATTTGGCTCAAATGCAGATGTAATAATGATTACCGCCTACGGCGATATTGACCTGGCGGTTCGTTCTTTAAAAGAAAGCGCAGCCGATTTTATGGTAAAGCCATGGCACAATGAAAAATTAATTGACTGCATCAAAAAAACTTTGAAAGCCAAAGGAAAGCCGGCTGATGAACGAATAACCAGCGATTCTTCTGTTATTGGAAAAGAACTGCTTGGTAATTCGGAAGCGATGAAAGATATCTTTTTTAAAATTGAAAAAATAGCCCCAACCGATGCAAACATTCTTGTGCTTGGAGAAAACGGAACAGGAAAAGATCTGATTGCAAAAGCGATACATCAAAATTCGCTTCGGGCTAAAAAACCTTTTATAAAAGTGGATGTAGGCGCATTGACTGAATCACTTTTTGAGAGCGAATTATTCGGTCATAAAAAAGGAGCCTTTACTGGTGCTGCAGAAGACAGGGAAGGGCGTTTTGAAGCGGCTAATGGCGGCACTTTATTTTTGGATGAAATTGGTAATATCACTTTACAACAACAATCAAAATTATTAAGTGTTTTGCAAAACAGGCAAGTTACCCGGCTGGGAAGCAACATTCCTGTGAACATTGATATTCGACTGATTTGTGCTACCAACCTGCCTCTCACCGAGTTGGCAAATGAAAACCGCTTCAGAAAAGATTTGATTTATCGCATTAACACCGTTGAGATAATGGTTCCTCCTTTACGAAACAGGGGAGAAGATATAATATTGCTTGCGAAACATTTTGCCAATATGTACGCAAAAAAATATCTGAAACCGCAGTTGGAATTTGATGCAAAAGCGATCGTAAAACTGAAACAATACCATTTTCCGGGCAATGTGCGCGAACTTCAATATACTATGGAAAGAGCAATGATTATGTCGGAAGGCGAAACACTTTCTGCCGATGATCTTCTTTTTTCTCCTATTGAATCTGTTCCTCAAAAAGAAGAAGAGCCCAAAGATTTGAATTTAAACGCAGTTGAAAAAAATACGATTTTGAAGGTAATTGAGAAGCATAATGGAAACATCAGCAAAGCCGCCAGGGAACTGGGACTTACAAGAACTGCTTTGTACAGAAGGCTTAGCAAATATGATATATAAAAATAGCGGCTTTTTGGGCAAAAAAATCCAACAACATGTTCAAGCGAATTGAGTTTAAAATATTTATAAGGATACTGCTGTTGTTTGTAGCATTGACAGTTGCCTCTTATTTATTGGTCAGCAAAAATTATAATTATCTGGTTTTGCTGACACCCGTTATCCTTTATCAATTAATTGAGTTTTACCGATACCACTTTAAAGGGCAAAAGGAACTGGAACAATTTGTTGAATCCATCCGTTATCGTGACTTTTCAAGGCATTTTAGTGTAAAGAAAGCACCTCTTGAGTTACGTTCTTTGCGGGAAGGATTTAACCAGATCACCAACACTTTCAAAGAAATTTCGAAAGAAAAGGAAACTTCCTTTCAGTATTTACAGAAAATATTGGAATTGGTAGATACAGGAATAATGTCGTTCAATGTGGAAACCGGGGAGATAATCTGGATGAATGAATCACTTAAAAAAATGTTGAATCTTCCTTATTTAAAAACCATCCATTCATTACAGAACAGGGACAAAGAATTGTATGATGAAGTAATTTCATTAAAGCCTGCTGAAAGTAAAATTGCGATTGTTCATCTTGACAACAGGTCTTTTAAAATTTTACTTTCCGGAACGGCTTTTCAGACTGAAGGAGAAAAATTTATGCTGATCGCTTTCCAAAATATTAATGAAGCATTAGAAGAAACTGAATCGAAAGCCTGGCAGAAACTGCTGAGCGTAATGACTCATGAGATCATGAATTCTGTTGCACCAATCTCTTCATTGTCGGATACCTTAAAAAACCGTCTTCAAAATTCAATCGCTCATCTTGACGACAGTAATGGTGCCGTTCACGACCTTGAAATTGGGATAGAAACCATTAAAAGGCGCAGTGAAGGGTTATTAAAATTTGCTGAAACCTATCGGAATTTCAATAAGATCACCAAACCAAATTTGAAAAAAGTTTATGTACGTGACCTTTTTGAAAATCTGTATCAATTGATGGAGCCCACGCTTGAGCAAAAAAATATTGAGATGGATATTGTGTTGAAAGATCCAAACCTGGCAGTAGAAGTAGATCCAAGCCTTATTGAACAGGTATTGATCAATTTGGTGATAAACGCAAAAGAGGCTCTAAAAGATAAGGATGGTGCAATGATCGTTTTATCAGCAGCATTAAACAACAACAATAAAGTTTTTATAAAAGTTGCAGATAACGGCAGTGGCATTCCCAAAGATGTTTTGGAAAATATTTTTATTCCTTTTTTCAGCACCAAAAAAACAGGAAGCGGGATAGGATTAAGTTTATGCAAGCAAATTATGATGCTTCATAAAGGCAATATTAATGTGCATTCTGTTCCCGGCGAAGGAACGGCTTTTACGTTGCAATTTTAATGAACATTTTTATTTCCGGTATCAGTTGTTTCATACCTGTAACAATCGCAATATTCCTCATCACATAAAAGTCTTTTTAAAACAGGATCTTTCAAAACAGCTATATAATCCATCGGTTTTTTGTTTACATAAATAGTTCTATAAATCAATCTTATTCCATGGCTGTAGTCAACATACCAGTTTACATGGCCTGTGTATAAAGGTTGAATTGGTTTGCCATCTGATTTTTGCCAGCCATAAATTGCCACCCTGTTTGGTTTTGAACTGCGTGTAAGCATGCCAGTTATTACCACATCCTTTTTTATTCCTGCAATTAAACCTTTTCGTAATTTTCTTTGACCTTCAATTATAAGATTATGTTGATACATGGTAACTGCGCTATCGCGGAAAGCATACATGGGAACGGGTTCTAATTTTACTTTTGCAGCATTATAAATATCATTAACCATCTTCCTTGTTGGTAAAAAACAATGCAGGCTGTCGGCAATTGGTTGCGCAGTCATAGGCGTAAGCGGAATTCTTGAAAAATCTTTACTGGAACCAATGGACAAATAATCTGGAAGTACAAAATAATAGGCGTGAATAACTTTGCCTCCGTTTGTTGTGATGGATGTTTTAATTTTTACCATTTTTCTTAAAAATGCAGGAATATTTCCCTGCAGGATTTCATTTTTTGCAGAAGCTTCTCTTTCAACACGGCTCACCGCAAAAACACTTTTATAAAATTCATCTCCGGTAATAGCAGCCTTGCTTCTTCCAGGTAAAATAAGATGCTTTGAACTGTTACACGAAAAGAGGAAAAATGAAGAAATAAAAAAAAAACCAAGTCGTTTCATGGAGCGAAAGTTAATCCAATTTAATTTTTTGAGGCTATCTTCGCGAAAATTTTTTTCTATGAATTTACATGAGTACCAGGCCAAAGAATTATTGAAGAAATACAATGTTCCTGTTCAGGAAGGAATAGCATGCAACACGGTTTCAGAAGCAGAAGATGCCTACCGTTTTATTAACAGCCAGTATGGTAGCAAGTTTGCGGTGATTAAAGCGCAGATACATGCAGGTGGGCGCGGAAAAGGAAAAATACGCGGAACGGAACAAAAAGGTGTTGCAGTTGCCAAAAACCTGGACGATGTAAAAACGATTGCTCAAAATATTTTGGGTGGAACTTTGGTAACTGTTCAAACTGGTGAAGCAGGAAAAGTGGTAAACAAAATTTTGGTAGCACAGGATGTATATTATGATGGGGTAGAACCGGTAAAAGAATTTTATTTGTCCATCTTAATGGATCGCTCGAAAGGTAAAAATGTAATCATGTACAGCACCGAAGGTGGCGTAAATATTGAAGATGTAGCTCATGATACTCCGGAAAAAATATTTAAAGAATGGATTCATCCCGGAGGAGGTGTGCAGCCTTTCCAGGCAAGAAAAATAGCTTTTAACCTTGGGTTAAGCGGATCTTCTTTTAAGAATTGTGTAAAATTTGTAACCAACTTATACAATGCTTTTGTCGGGTTGGATTGCAGCATGTTGGAAATAAATCCCATGTTCAAAACCAGCGATGGAAAAGTAATTGCGGTGGATTGCAAAATGAATATTGATGATAATGCGCTGATGCGTCATCCTGATATCGCTGCCTTGCGCGATGTAAGCGAAGAAGATCCGACAGAAGTAGAAGCGGCGAAATTCAATTTAAATTTTGTAAAACTAGATGGAAATGTTGGTTGCATGGTAAATGGTGCCGGACTTGCAATGGCAACGATGGATATGATCAAATTGAGTGGTGGCGAACCTGCTAATTTCTTGGATGTAGGCGGAACCGCGAATGCACAAACGGTGGAAGCCGGTTTTCGTATCATTTTAAAAGATCCGAAAGTAAAAGCAATCCTCATTAATATTTTTGGCGGTATCGTTCGTTGCGATAGGGTAGCGCAGGGTGTTATAGACGCTTATCAGTCTATTGGCAATATTGATATTCCTATCATCGTACGCCTGCAGGGAACCAATGCAGAAGTTGCTAAAGACCTTATTGATAAAAGCGGCTTGAAAGTAGAATCTGCCATTTTATTGAGCGAAGCTGCTAATTTGGTGAATAAAGCAGTGGCGTAGTTATAGTAAAGCAATAAATAATTGAAATTTTTATTTTTTCTGAAATAAGAAACCGGGGTAGGTGGTGCTTTTCCTGCAAACTTCTCTGAAAGAGACTTTAAACTTTTCACCAGGAAAAATGAAGATGGAAATTTACCTGTTGTGATGCTCGAATTGAAGAGAAATAGAAATGAAACCTATTTACTTAATTTATTCTATTACAGGATCTTTCATTTCAATACTTCTTCATAATCTTAACTAATAAATCTGCAATCATCTCAAAGCCTTTATTAGATGGATGGAGGCCATCAAAAGTAACATCCATTGCTTCTGGTGGATAAGGATATTCGTCTGTTGACGGATTGAAAGGAATATTGATAAATGAAGGATAAGGATAATTTTTATAGTTGCCGGTTTGGGGATCTTTCAGTCTTTTGTATTTTACTAATTGTTGTAAGCCCATGCCCTTCTGATTATAAAGATCTATTACCTTAAAATGTTCATAAGCAGCGATAGTTTTGATGGCTGTGGCAAATGCCGCTAATGACTGGCCGTCTTTTTCTTTATAAGATCCCCATGCATTATTTTTCATATCGTTGATATATACAAAATCAACCCGCTGCATAGGTGTGATAAGAATAATTTTTGCCTCTTTATTAAGGCTAACCAGTTTATTAATGATAATACGGAAAGAGCCGTATACGGTGTTGTTGCCGGTGTTATTTTTATAATCGTCAAAAACGCCTACAGGCCTGCCTTGCCACCAATCGTTAGTCCCCAAAAAAACAGAATACACATCTGCCTTTACAATCCCAAGATTTTCTATTTCTTTGGCAATGCCGCCTGAAGTCCAGCCATTATGGCCCTGGTTAATATAATGTACATAAGGCAATTTTTCTGTTACACGCGTCATATATCCCTTTGTAACTCTATTGCCTGTTTCATCTGTATGTTCGTTAAGATAAGTAATGGAATCGCCAATGGCCACCCACGTAATTTTTTTAGGAGTGAAGGCGTATGCTGTTAATCCAACAGCAACCAGGAGAAAAATTTTTTTCATTGCATGTATTTATATTGCTCGAAAATGTAACTGAAAGCAGGTAGGTATTTGCTATAAAAATGAGAAACAAAACTATTCATCTTTTGCCAACCATTAATTTTATAGTAAAATAAACAAATGCAAGGTTTATCATTCAATAAAAAGATCAATTGTTTTATTGCCCGACCGGTTCTCTTTTATAAAATTTAAAACCGCCTTTCTGCTCAATTAAAGTACAATTATTGCAGGTGCTGTCGAAACCGGTGTTGGTAACTTTTACCACAAAATAGGCTGGTTTTTTTATATCTCCTTTCAGTAAAAAAGGTTCATCGCCCTCTCCATAAACTGGCGTAGCTGTTTTTTTTGCATAAAAATATTGGGCGTAACTTTTAAACCCGATCGGCCATACGTACAAGTCTTTTCCCTGTAAAGTTTGGTAAAAATCAATTGCGGGGCCTTGCGAATATTTTTCAATTTTAGGGACTACAGCCAACAAGTAAATAAAGAGACAAACTGCAGTTGAATAGAAAAGAAAAAGAATAGCAATCGTATTTTTCTTTTTATAAAAAAGAATAACAGCAGCCAGTACTAAAAGGAAATAAAAAATACCTATAAAGCTCTCATAACCGCTCCAGTGAACGCTTACATTTAAGCTTGCTTTTGCAAATGGATCTTTTAAATAAGGCAATATCAGTTCATGATGATTGGCTACGTAGGGAAGCGCTGCCAACAAAAATGAAAAAACGAAACCCATGAAAGCAATTAAAACCAAAAGAGAAATCTTCATTTTTTGTTGGTTTACTAGTAACCAGTCAAGATAACAGGTAGCCATAAACGCCAAAGGCATGTAAGTAAGCGAAGAGTAATGAACAATCTTGGTAGTGGTAATGCTAAACAAAATCATTACGGTCCAGAAAAGAATTTTCATTAATCTTAAAAAATCTCCTCGTACTTGATTATGGGCGGTGGGGACACCGCCCACTGCGCTCTGCCGCGGCTGGTTTCTCAACCAACCTGCATTTTTACCAAATAAAATCGGAAGCCCGATAATTGAAATCGGAAAGCAACCGATAAACACGACTACAAAATGATAATACCAGGGTTCGCCATGACTTGCAACCGGATGCAAAAAAAGATCGGCCTGGTAAGCCAGAAATTCTTTTAAAAACCAAAAGCCGTTATCAATAATTTCCTGTCCGAACCACAGCAAACAAATGATCGTAAAAAAGAAAATAAAGAGAAGAATCTTTTTAATCCCCGGGAAATTTTTAAACCGGCTATAAATAAAATAAACCAAGAAAGTGAGAAAGAAAATGAGCAAACCCACCGGCCCTTTGGTTAAGGTAGCCAACCCAATGAAAAACCCTGCCAGCGAAGGATATACATATTTGTTCTTAAATATTTCTCCCGAAATATCTTTGTACATAAAATAGATTCCTAGAAAAATAAAATAGTTGAAAATCGGATCAATAATCCCTGATTTGAAATACAAATGAGGCAGAAAAGTACCGAGGTAACTTATCGCCCAGATAAAACCAAAGCGCGGTGATTTATATTTTTTCCCGATCATAAAAAAGGTAACCAAAGTAATTACACCAAAAACGGCATTCGGGAATCTGGCAGCAAATTCATTCACGCCAAATAGTTTCATTGCACCCACCTGAAGCCAAAAAAAGAAAGGCGGTTTTTCCCAGAAAGGTTGAAAATTAATTTGAACGCGGTGATAATTTCCTGTAACAATCATTTCGCGAGCAGACTCAGCAAAATTGATTTCGTCCCAATCAAAAAGATGAACTCTTCCCAGGAAAGGAATAAAGAAAAAAATGCCTGATAAAATAATTATAGTAAGGTAAAGATTGCTTTGCTTTTTATTTATTTCGTTAGCAATTTCCATTTATATATTTTAAGCTTGGTAAGAAAATAAAGAACAGAAACTTTTAAAACACCCAATCCATAAGTAATACTTCTACTTAAATTGATGGAAGACGCTTCTTCAAAATATTTGGTAGGGCAGGTGATCTCTGCAATTTCAAAACCATTGTAAAAAATTTGCGCTACCATTTCATTATCAAAAATAAAGTCATCAGAATTTTGTTGATAGTTAATTTTTCTAAGAACCTCAGCATGATAAGCACGATAGCCGGTATGATATTCAGAAAGCTTTTGATTCATCATTAAATTTTGAAATAAAGTGAGCATCCTGTTGGCAAAATATTTATACAAAGGCATTCCACCTTTCAATGCGCCTTTGCCCAGAATGCGGCTGCCAAAAACTACTTTATAAACATCGTTTCCAATTACCGAGATCATTGCCAGCAAGAGCTTTGGAGTATATTGGTAATCCGGGTGAAGCATAATAATAATATCAGCGTTTAGCTCCAGTGCTTTGTCGTAGCAACTTTTTTGATTGCCTCCATAACCACGGTTTTTTGTGTGCCTTACTATATGTTTTATTCCTAAATTTTGGGCAACTTCAATTGAATTATCGGTACTATTATCGTCCACAAGAACCAATTCATCTACAATATCCATAGGAATTTCGGCAATTGTTTTTTCCATTGTCAACGCGGCGTTATAAGCAGGAAGAACTACAACAACTTTTTTTCCGTTATACATTAATCTGAAAATTTTTGCAAAGTAAAGTTATTGAGACGAAATAGAGGATTTGTGACAGTAAACCAACAAATAATTAAGATTTCATTTTTCAAAATAAGCTACACTTCCGCCAACCCAATCTTTATCCTTATTATATCTTACACCAATCATTTTGCCTTTACTTAATCTTGCAAGATTACTTACTGCAACCGGCCGCTGCTTTCCTTTTTCCCAGAAATAAAAAATTCTTATTTCGGCCTTAGCAGGCACATCGGGCGTTTTTATAATATCTGCGTATTTTACTTTTCGTTGAAGGATCCAGTTTTCGGGATCTTTTATTTCGTCAATATCTTTCTTATCAAGATCTATGATTACACCCTGGCCGGCAAAAGAAAATAAGGGTTTCAGTACATAATTTTCAAGATCAGAAGGAATCTCTTTCAGTTCATTGAGAAAAAAAGTTTGTGGAACATACCGATGTTTTATCAGCGGAAGCGTAAACTTGCTGATACGGTAAAACCAGTTGGGATGCGGCGCCCATTCTACATCCAATAGTTGTGTAATATCAACTACTTCACCTAAAGAATCCTTCACCTGTGATAATTCGTCAAAAATAATACGGTTATAAATTCTCTTTATTTCTATTTTTTTGTCTTCTTTTTTGTAAAACAATTTTTTACCTTCCTGTATAAGTTCGGTGAGACAAACGATTGGTATATGTAAATAATCCTGTGTGCAATAAAAATCGATTCTTGTCTTTTGTTGATGTGGTTTTATTTCAAGAAGAATTACGTTTTCAGGATCATGGCCGTTTAAAATGATTTCCCGCAAAAGTTTCAGATAAGAATGTTCGTTGTAACCATTTATATAACTTGAAAAATTTTGAGGAATATCAAAATGTTTTTCCAATATTTTAGGATAGTAAGCCTGGAAACCAAACAGGGTAGGAAAGCCCTGCATTTCTACCAATTGAGGTTCGGGTTCTCCATTCTCATTTTCACAAATACCAAAATCAAAAGCTATAAAATCGGTATGATCATTTTCATTGGGAACATTTTCATTTTTGGGAATAGCGCGATTGGTCAATTCTTTAAAGCCGGGTTTGGTAATTACATCTACAATAGATTCGCAAGCCTCAAGGACTTTTTGGGTAAAATCTTTAGGAATAAAAATCGGAGTTTCAGCCACCCGAAAGTCAATAGCGCCGGGATGTTTGCTGTTTAAGTCTGTTAAAAAAAGTTGATACTTTTCTTCTGAAAAATTGTTATTGAATTGATCTCGTATCCCGGGAATCATTAGGTTGAATTAGAATTGAAATTTTCAAAAAATGTTCTTTTACTATATTGATACATGGCCGCTGTCGACCAGTAATTGATCCGTGGCAATCTTTAAAAAGTTAGGAAGTATGTGATCATGCGTCCAAACAATTTTATCGGGGTCGTTTAACCTTTCGATCATTGATTCCCATTTTGCCAGTCCATAATTTTCAATTACAGTTTTCTTTTTTTCTTCTGATTGTAAATGAAGGGTCATTCCTATAGCGTCTGCCTCCGGATGAAATTGGGTACCGATAAAATAATCATTAAACCGGATTCCCATCACTGCTCTTTCATAGGGAACATGAGGCCTTTCTTTTTCAATACATAAAATTTGCGATCCAGCTTCTTTCAGGTAGTGTTTATTAGGTTGCACCACCTGGTAATCGCGACTATCAACTGCATAAAACGGATCGGGCATTTCTGAAAAAACAGGTTCCTTTTCTCCTGCATGTAACAGGTGAACTGGGAAAACACCAAAAGCAGTGGATTTGCGTTTGGTAATTTCTGCTACACGGAAATACCTGCAGGCAAGCTGAAATGAATGGCAAATAAAAAACACATATTTCTTCTGATGATTGGCCGGATCATTATTCCAGCTTTCCATTTTTTTTAACCAATTGAAGTAAAGGGTGTCCCATTCAAGCCCTTCACTTTCCAAAGGACTTCCGGGGCCTCCGGTGCTAATATAAATATCCCATGAAGTATCGGGTAATTCATTTTTTTGCCGCACATTAAATTCGCGGGTTACCAAATCGAGGCCATTCGTTTCTGCAAAATGCTTTATAATTTCACGTAAGCCGCGCATACCCTGATTTTCAAAGCCTTCATACAAATCTAAAATAGCTACATGAACCTTTTGTTTTTCGGTAAAATTCATCCGGCAAATATAATGAAATGCCACTTTTATGGCAGTTAATGAAAATTCAATAAATCTTCAAAATTTCCACATTTTTAAAATCTGTGATATTTATAGTTTTTTTTTTCGTAATTTACTTTTCTAAATTTCAACATTATGAGTAAAATCAGCGACATCCTTTCACGCAAAGGAAACAAAGCCATCTCAGTTTTGCCCGATACCTGTGTGCTTGATGCCTTGAAAGTAATGGCTGAAAATAATATCGGTTCTGTAGTGGTAATGGAAAATGGAAAATTCCGTGGAATTATTACCGAAAGAGATTATTCCCGCAAAGTAATTCTGAAAGGCAAAAATTCAACTGATACTAAAGTAAGTGAAATTATGATGACTGATTTTCCGCTTTTAAAACCCGGTGATTCTATCGAATATTGTATGGAACTACTTACAAAAAATAACATCCGTTATCTCCCTGTTTTCAAAGACAATGAACTTGCCGGCATTATTTCTATCAGTGATGTGGTTACTGAAACTATTATGTTCCAGCAACAAACCATTAACCATTTGCATGATTATATTCACTCCTGAACATCTTATTTTTAGTGATAGAAAATAAATGAAAACTACAGGCGTTTTTTTTATAAATAATTTACAGAATTCCGTACGCTTGATTTGAAAATTAAAATACCTTCGCACCTTATGAACCCCAAAAAATTCACGGCTATCGTGCCGCTTGTTTCTATACTCCTTTTTATAAATACTGGTTGCAATACCGGGCAGTCTGCTACTGATCACGCTTTAAAGGATTCAGTAACGAAAGAACAGGCAGTTGAAAAAGGAAAAGTTTATGAGAAAAAACCTATAGACACAGCTTTATACAATAAGCTGATGAATAATCTTGCCAATCATGACACAACCGGAAAATGGCCAGCCAGGGCTCCTTATCCTTTACCGGGAGCGGTTCTGCCTTTTCACAGAATTGTAGCATTTTATGGAAATCTCTATTCAAAAAAAATGGGCATTCTTGGGGAGCTGCCTAAAAACGAAATGCTGAAAAAGTTGAAACAGGAAGTCCATAACTGGCAGGCTGCCGATTCTTCTATTCCCGTAATTCCAGCCTTACATTATATTGCAGTAACTGCACAAGGTTATGCGGGAAAAGACGGCAAACATAGGTTGCGCATGCCTTCCAGCCAAATGGATACGATCATAAACTGGGCGAATGAGATTAACGGCCTTGTATTTTTAGACATACAGGTAGGAATGAGTACTGTAAGAGACGAAGTGCCACCATTGGAAAAATATTTAAAATTACCCCAGGTACATTTAGGTATTGATCCTGAATTTTCTATGAAAGACGGCCATGTGCCGGGTACAAAAATCGGAACTTTTAATGCGGACGATATCAATACGGCTATTGACTATCTGGCTTCGTATGTAAAGAAATACAACCTTCCTCCCAAGATTTTGATTTTACACCGTTTCACACAGGGAATGATAACCAATTACAAACTGATCAAAAAGGTACCCGAAGTACAAGTTGTAATGGATATGGATGGCTGGGGCGATAAAACTTTAAAACGCTCTACGTATTTAAGATATATATATGCTGAACCCGTGGAGTTTACAGGATTCAAATTGTTCTATAAAAACGATACTAAAAAAGGCAACCATCTTTACACACCACAGGAATTATTAAAGTTTATTCCAAAACCTATTTATATTCAATACCAATAATTTCCATTCCCTTTTATGAAAACCAACTTTGTCTTTACCGCTATATGTGCCTTTTTATTAGGCGCTTGCCATTCTGCAACTTCAGGAACTGAAAAGACTGCTCTTACAAAAAATGCTGAAAAGACGGAGCAACCTTCACAAGACAGTTCTCCTGTTGCTGATGCAGCAGCTATCCTTGCTAAAAAAGAAGTCCCTGTTTTGTGTTATCACCATATAAAGGATATAAAACCCAGTGATGGCCCGATGACAAAAACTTATTCTGTTACACCCGCTCATTTTGCAGAGCAAATGAAAGCCTTAAAAGACGATGGGTATGAAACGATATTACCTGACCAACTTTATAACTATTTGGTTCATGGCGCAACTCTGCCTGCGAAACCTGTGATCCTCAGTTTTGATGATACAGATGAAGATCAATTTACCATCGCTTATCCTGAGATGAAAAAATATGGGTTTAAAGGTGTTTTTTTTATTATGACTGTTTCGATTAACCGGCCTCATTATATGACTGAAGAGCAATTAAAAGAATTATCTGATGCAGGGAATGCGGTAGAAGCTCATACATGGGATCATCATATGGTTACCAAATACCAGGGAGAAGATTGGGAAAAACAATTGGTTCAGCCTAAAGGAAAAGTGGAAGGGATCATCGGAAAATCTGCCGATTATTTCGCTTATCCATTTGGCTTATGGAACAGGGCGGCTTTCCCCGAATTAAAGAAGGCCGGTTATAAAATGGCGTTTAGTTTAGCTACAAAAAGGGATTCCACACAACCTCTTTACACAATCAGAAGAATGATCGTTGCTGGTCAATGGTCCACCCCTGGCGTATTAAACGCAATGAAGCAAACTTTTCATCTTGATTAAAAGAAGCAGCAAACAAAGAAATTAAGCGGTTTTTTATTTTGTCAAAAAGGCGGCATCATCACTTTTGGCCCATCGCTTATTGATTTTTGAAAGCATTGCATTTAGTCCGTGGTAAATACCATCATAATAATCATTCTTTGCAAAATAAGGAACGAATTCTCTATTGATCATCCTGCTTTTATCACTTTCATTTATGTATTTATCAATTCCAAAATCGGTAGTTACACATATCCTTCTGTAATCTTTGCAAATACAGATTACGATTCCGTTGCTTTTGGTAATTTTCCCAATTCCCCAAATCTTCATTAAGCGATAACTAAAATCGTCAAACTTATCTTCAGCCACCATATTTGAATCTACAGTGACAATACTTATTTCAATGCTTGTTGCTTTTTCAAAATGTTCCAGAATTTTTTCAAGATAATGCTCCTGTGGTGGTGTAAACAGATCTTCAAAATCATTTACCCAGCCTACAGCGGCTGGCAAAGTATCCCAGATTGATTGCCTGTAAGCGCTCAATTGTGCAGGGTTCATACTTCTAAAAGGAACATAATCAGGAACATTCTGCGCCCTGGTGTTTGGGCAAAAAAATAGTAGTAAAAATAAAAATGTAAAAATAAATTTCATACGCAAAACAAATTCACTTCTGATTGAAAAATTTTAAAAATACTTCTATTAATTGATCAGAGGATGATGAACAATCAGTCGTCTTGTAGAGAACAGGATTTTAGTCTGGAAATTCGCTAGTTTGGGATATCAGAGGAAATAAAAGTAATACATACTTTTGATAAATAAAAATTTTTAGGGTTGCTAAATATTCAGGAGAGAAGTTAAAAAAAATAAAACTTTTTTTATCACTTCGCCACTTCCATTTTCACCTTTTTATTCTTGATCTTTTCATTTTTTATCAGGTGAAGCAAATGATTCATTTTGATTTTTCTAATCGCAACGAAAGAGAAAAAATCTTTCACTTCAATCAGCCCTATGTCTTCTTTTTTTAGTTCTCCTTTGTTTGTCAAAAACCCAACGATGTCTACCTTATTCACTTTGTCTTTTTTGCCCGCGGCAATGAAAAGTGTTGCCCACTTTGGTTTTTCAGGTAAATCATATTTTTCAGGAAGTTCAATCTGCTCTACTTCTTCTTCAATATATGCAGGCAAATTCTCTTCTTCATTTAAAATTAAAATTGCCGTTCCGCTGGCTTCCATTCTCGCAGTTCGTCCGTTTCGATGGGTAAAAGCATCTGCTGTATGCGGCAAATGGTAATGGATGATATAACGGATGTTGGCAATATCAAGGCCGCGCGAAGCCAGATCCGTTGTTATCAACACATTGGTTGTTCCGTTCCGGAACTTTGACAAAGCACTGTCCCTCTGTTGCTGTTCCATTCCGCCATGATAAAATTCATTATAAATTCCTTTTTCAGAAAGAAGTTTACTTGTTCGTTCTACCGCGTCACGGTGGTTGCAAAATACAATCGTGGATCGGTTTCCAAGGAAACATAATAGCCGAAAAAGAATTTCAGATTTGTCTTTGTCAGGTGAAAAAACCGACTTGATCGCAAGGCCTTCTTTCTCCTGCCCCGGAATCAGAAAATTGATTCTTTCAGGATGGTTCAATTTAATAAAATCAGGAATATCTACCGCATCAGTGGCGGAAGTAAGAATCTTTTGCCGAACATTTTTAAGTGAGTCTATAATGAATTTCATTTCTTCTAAAAAGCCCAATTCAAGTGATTTGTCAAATTCATCAAGCACTAAAGTTTTAATTGCATCTACCGTAATATTTCCACGTCGGATATGATCGCCCAACCTGCCCGGCGTGCCCACAATTACTGCCGGGGGCTGAATAAGATTATTTTCTTCAATCTCTCTTTTATGGCCGCCATAAGTTGAAGTAATTTTTTTGCCTGTTCCCATGGTTTTAAAAACCTGCTCAATCTGCATAGCCAGTTCGCGCGAAGGAACAACAATAAGCGCCTGCGTATTTTTATTGTCTTCCTCAAGGTTTTCTAAAACCGGTAAAAGATAGGCCAGGGTTTTTCCTGAACCTGTTGCAGAAAGCAAGATAAAATCTTCCTTTTTTTTATTCGTCTTTATTGCCTCCTCCTGCATTTCGTTCAACGACTCTATCTTTAAATTGGTAAGAATATTTTCCAGGGAATACTTTTTCTTTTTCATGGCGCAAAAGTAACGAAAGCGTTATTGGTTTTATAAAGTGGCAGTAAAACAACAAATAACAGTGATTTCTTCTTTCATTTCTTAAAAGAAGGAGAGAGTCTGAAAAGGGGGTTGTTCTATAAAAAATTATTATATAGAATTACCTTCGTCAGTCATTATGAAAAGGAAAAAAAGATTTTTTACCATATTTACTTTAGGATTGCTCTCTGCAATGGGCGCCTTTTCAATTGATATGTACCTGCCCGGGTTTCCGGATATTGCAAAAGACCTGCACACAACCGTAGCACACATTACACTTTCTATTACCAGTTTTTTCATTGGCATTTCGGTTGGGCAACTGATCTACGGACCTTTGCTTGATAAATATGGAAGAAAAAAACCATTAGAGATCGGTTTGTTTGTTTATTTCATTACTTCTATAGCCTGCGCTTTTGCTCCCACTGCAAATATGCTAATCGGTTTTAGGTTTTTACAAGCCTTAGGTTCCTGTGCCGGATTGGTTGCTTCCAGGGCTTTGGTGAGGGATATTTTTCCTGTTGAGGAAAATGCAAAAATCTTTTCTTTACTGATGTTGGTACTTGCTGTGTCGCCAATTATTGCACCAACGGTGGGCGGATATATGACAGCCTTATTTGGGTGGCAATCTATCTTTTATGTTCTTGCTTTTATTGCAGGCTCTACACTTTTGTTGGTTTATTTTAAATTACCGGCAGGCAGGGAGCCGGAATATGGACTTTCCCTGAAACCAAAACCTATTATATCAGGTTATATAGAAGTGGCTAAAGTTCCCCAGTTTTACACGTATGCCTTTGCCGGAGCTATTGCTTCATCAGGGTTGTATGCTTACATCGCGGGGTCGCCTTTTGTTTTTATGGAGTTGTATCATGTAAGTGAAAAACAATACGGATGGATATTTGCCTTCGTCGCAATGGGACTTATTTCTGCAAGCCAGGTAAATACCATTTTACTAAGAAAATACAGCAGTGAACAAATTATCAGGGTTACCTTATTCTGCCAATGCCTTGCCGGTATTTCTTTGGTTTTAGGAAACTCCTTTCATTTTCTCGGTTTATATTCCACGATATTTTTAATTTGGATTTTTCTCAGTACACAGGGATTTGCATTTCCCAATACTTCT
This sequence comes from Bacteroidota bacterium, assembly GCA_028876495.1. Lineage (GTDB taxonomy): Bacteria > Bacteroidota > Bacteroidia > Chitinophagales > Chitinophagaceae > Ginsengibacter. The sequence goes on along the minus strand of JAGWRO010000037.1, from coordinate 31,696 downwards.
GCTCTGTCTTTAGCTCCCTTTTCAAAAAATGCAGGAACAGCTTCCGCATTAATGGGAGCAATACAATTGGGGATAGGCGCCATTTCAACAGCTTTGGTAAGCATTTTAAATAATGGAACCGCATTACCAATGTCAGCCGTTATGTGTGCATGTGCGATGATTAGTTTTACCGTGTTAACGATAGGAAGAAGGGTGATCAAAAAACCATCAAGAGGCTATACGATCATTAGTCAAAACTCGTAGGGTTAAGATTTTGAATTAGAAATCAGGCGTTAGTAATTTCCTCGTAGGCGGCAGTTAGCGGCCTTTCAATTCCGTCTCCTTTCCATTCTGGCGAACCAGGAATTTCTGTAGCCTTTAAAATTTCATCTTTTGATTTGCCTGCTTTTATTTCCCGATCTACCAATTTCAAAACATTTCCCAAATAATCCTGGAAAGATAGAAGCATATCTTTTGATCCTTTGACATCATAGTTTTCCCCTGAGTGCCCGCAGACAAAAATTGTTTTCTTATCAAATTTTTTCAGTGTAGCATCCAAAACCTTTATCCAGCTTTGCATGTTAGCGCCTGCACTTCTGTCAACAAACGGATGCCGGCGATTAAATACAAGATCGCCAACATGCACAATATTGGCATGTTTGAAATGAATAACGGCATCACCATTGGTGTGAGCCGCTCCATAATAATATAAACCTACTTTTTCTTTTCCGATATCTTCGTTCCATTCCTTACTAAAAGTTTGGTTGGGATAATATTGCTTGTCTTCATTCTTATTCGCGATGGCCACTCTTTTTTGGTTAGTCAAAGAATTTTCATGAGCTAAAACACGATCTGTAACACCTTTAAAAGCGATATTACCTGAAGTGTGATCGCCATGATGATGGGTATTAATCAGCAGGCGAAAAGGCTCGTCTTTTCTTTTTTTCAATTCAGCAATAAGGTGAGGCGCGGTATCCGGAAATTGGGCATCTATTACGGTAATTCCATCTTTTGAAAAATGAAACGCAATGGTACCGCCCTTTTCGGTAAAAATTCCAATCTCGTTGGTAAGCATCGTTATTTTCCAGGGATCTACCCGCATTGCACGTAATATTTTTTGCTTTCCTAATGATAGTGCTCCTAAAGTAAGCATTGATTTCTGAAAAAAAATCCGGCGATGCATATAAAATAATTTTTCGATGAAAGAAGGATAATCAAGTTACGAATATTCTATTTTTAAAAGTAAATATTTTTGGGCATCTGCAGGTAGAAACAAAAAAATCCCCTCAAATCACCGGATTAAACCGAAAGATTTGAGAGGAATATTATAGGCTTCTCCCTTAATTTTTTAGTTCCCTTTTCTTAATTTCTTTATAGCTGCATCGAAAGAATTACTAAGCTTGTAATCGACCATACCATTAAACCTTAGGGGATGTATAGTTGCAGGAATTGCCAAACGCAATGATTTGTTTTGTGCCATTCTTTCTGCTACAGAAAGACGGCCGTAAGTACCGGTAGAGATGTAATTAAATATCTTAGACAGGTTGTCATCATTGGGGCTTCCCCATGGCAAATCAACATAATCTACAGCCGGTGCATCAGGGATCATACCAGTAAAATAGCCACCCTGGTTGTTGGCGTTTCTTGTTTCAAAATTGATCGCATAAAGATCTGCAAGAAAGTTTTCCGTAGTACCTCCGTTTGGATAATCGGTAAGATGGAAACTAAAGAAACCAACCGGTTTACCATAAGTGGTGTCACCTACTAATTTTACATCCATATATGGTTTCAGATTGTTAATAGTCAATTCACTGGCTGATGCGGTATGCGAACTGCCAATAAAAAATACATGATCAAGATTCAAACTTCCGCCACCACTAAACAGTACTTTATCCTGTAACCCTACCTGGCTTTCCATTGCGGTTAATTTATCATTGTATAAATAATGATACATTTCTTTACCGGTAACAGAAGCCGGAGCAATAAGGCTATCAAGAAATTCTGCTGTTCCTACTGAGCCACCACCGTTGTACCTTAAGTCTACGATCAAATCAGAAATTCCTGCCGACTGAAATTTGTTGAATACATTTGAAAGTTCCTGGCGGGTAAGTGTTGGGCCATTGCTGTTATCAACAGCGGCGAAAGAATTAAATACAAAGTATCCTACCTTTTTAGATCCCACTGTATAAACTGAATCGAACAATACAGGATCTATATTATAAACCGTCTTTGCCAAAGTTGTAGTAAATGAAGATCCATCAGGTTTTTTAAATGTAAATGAAGCGGAAGGATCGTAGTAAACCGCATTGATAACTCTGTTTACATTAGGCCCGTTGCTTCCGTCGTAAGAAATATTAGTATCGCCATTAATAGCAGTGATCTGCCAACCACGTGTTACTCCTGCCTGCCCTGCTGGAGAATTTGGATCAGTAAACAAAACATAGAGCAGAATATTATTATTGGGATCATAAGCATAAGTTACCTGCATTCCAATATCACCGGCAACACCTTGTTGAATTTCTCCGGAAACCTGGCCATGATCCAGGAAGCTGTATTTATCAAAAGGCTTTCCGGTGCCGGGATTGATAGCATAAGTTTTCATTTGTTTCAGCAGAACATCGGCTGAATCATAACTAGAGCTTAAGGGATCGAGAGAAGGAACATTTGAATACCAATAGTAAGTAGGAAGATTATAAGTAGAATCTCTTCCACCGTCTACAAAACTGACCTGCATGGTTCTGTACATAAGGTATTTTAAAGAATCAGCATCAGACAGGGCTGTTGTTGTAACAGGTTGCAGCGATGTCGTAGGATTACTGGTTTTTTTACATGAAGAAACCATCGAACCCAAAACAGCAACAAAAAGGAATACGAATAGATTTTTTACAGTTATAGTTTTCATTTATATAGTTTTCAATTTTTTAATTAACAAAGTACGCAATAAATAAAATAATGGCATCAATTTTTACAATTTGTTATCACGTACTATCACAGTATTTTGACGCAACCTTAAAAACCTTATCATAAAAATCGCATTTATTGAAAAAAAGGTTGGCTTTTTGCAGTAAACAAACTAATAATTAACATTTTTATTTTATCATAAAACAGCCAAACCTGATTTTTATTGCCTTTTTTTCTCAGCCAGTCAGGAATATATGAAACAATCCTGCGCTTAGTATAAATTTACGTATCTATAAGCTATGAAGAGATTTTTAATCATTAGCCAAAGATTTAGAAGAAACGCCGAAACTTCCTGCAATTTATAAGGTACGACTGAATTGAAAAAAAAAGAAAATTGAAAACGAAGTCTCAATTGATTTTCTTGTTTTAGTTTTACGACTTCTAATTAAAATACTATCTATTATATGGATCAATTAACCCTTGGAATCGGCACCAGGCTTCAGCATCCGCAATACGGACCGGGAGTGATCGTTGGTGTTCGTTTGGCAACCTATCTTATTTCTTTTATCAGCGACGGTATAAAAGAGATAGATAAAAATGATGATAAACTGGAAGAAATCATTCCTGAAAATGTAACCGTTGAACTGGAAACCACCAGCGATGTTGAAAAATCTTTGCTTAAAATTTTAAGACTTTGGAGTGATGCTTCAGAAATTGTTCCTTTAGGCGATCGATGGAAAGGAGGAACCATGTTGTTGCAACCGGCAGATAAAACACAAAAGGCAAAGGAAGTTCCTATAGATATTTTCTTTCATAAAATTGTAATGTTGCGCGACAGGCTGAGGGTGATGGAACAGCAAATTAACGCACATAAATTATTGAGCGATGAGGACAAAGTAAATCTTCAACAATACATTACCCGAATTTATGGAACATTGACTACGTTTAATGTTTTATTCAAAGACAAAGAAAAATGGTTTGTAGGGGAGAAGGGTAGTGGAGATTAATTTAAAAGACAGTAAATGAACAAATTTTCATGATTTTAAATTTTTCGTATAAATAACATTATGACAACACCTATTAATACAGCCTTGTGTTCATTCGGTATGAGCGGCGTGGTATTTCATTCTCCCTTTTTGAGCGTTAACCCTGATTTTAATTTTTATGCAGTTTGGGAAAGAACAAAAAATCTAGCACAGGAAAAGTTTCAGGAAGTGAAAACCTATCGTTCCCTTGAAAAAATGCTGGCGGATGAATTGATAGAATTGGTGATTGTAAATACTCCCAATTTTACACATTACGAGTATGCAAAAAAAGCACTGGAAGCAGGCAAACATGTGATTGTTGAAAAACCTTTTACGGTTAATGTGAATGAAGCGAAAGAATTAATAGCGTTTGCAAAAAAACAAAACAAAATACTTTCAGTTTACCAAAACCGGCGCTATGACAGTGATTACAAAACCATAAAAAAAGTACTCAATCAAAAACTGTTGGGCGACCTGGTGGAAGTTGAAATTCACTACGACAGGTACAGGGAAGAATTAAGCCCCGAAAAACATAAAGAAACACCAGGCCCCGGAGCAGGAGTTTTATATAATTTAGGTTCTCATCTTATTGATCAGGCATTGCAATTGTTTGGAATACCTGAAAAAGTTTTTGCTGATATACGCATCGTAAGGCCTCTCTCAAAAGTGGATGATTATTTTGAGGTTTTATTGTATTATCCAAAATTACGGGTTCGCCTAAAATCGAGTTATTTGGTACGTGAAGCTTTGCCCGGCTATATCTTACACGGCACAAAGGGTTCCTTCATCAAGGTTAAAACTGATGTGCAGGAAACGATGCTGCAAGCGGGTAATATTCCCGGAGGAAAAGATTGGGGAAGGGAACCTGAAAGTGAAAAGGGATTGTTACACACAGAAATAGATGGCAAAATTGTGAAAGAATATATCACCAGTGAACAAGGAAATTATGGAGATTATTATAAAGGTATTTATGATGCGATTCGTAATAACCAACCAGTTCGTGTAAGTGCAGAAGAAGGGGAGAATGTTATTAAAATCATTCAAACAGCTTTCGAAAGCAATAAGTTGCAAAAGGTGATTGAAATTTAAATTAACACCAAATAGCAGTTTATTGCAGGCTATAAGTTTACTTTTTTATAACAATTTGATTTTTAAATTAATCAGTAATTGTAGTTATAACCTCAGTGGTACTTATCACTTCAACCGGTTCAATGTTTTTTCTTTTTTTGGTAGAACCACGGTACAAAACCTTGCTGGCTTTCTTAATGCTTTTTTTTAAATCCCTTTTATCAATTGCAGGATTTAAATTAATGAGAATTGAAGCCAATTCTTGTTTAATATAATTTTGTATGTCCTTTTTAGATTGGGTATTTGCTTCCACAGCCTTTGATTTTAATTTTGAAAAAGTGTATACAAACTTAATATACGTTTTTGATATCCAATGTTAAGTTTTCATATATCATCAATTGACAAACAAAGATTGGGTGGGCGTATCTCTTAATCTTTCAGGGATCTACAGGACTTACTGCATTTCTGTTGGCTTTTACTTCGAACCTGATCATTACCGTATATTTATCTGAAAAGTGATAAAGGGCATCAAGTACCTTGGCAGGTGCCGAAGTATTTACCGAAGGAACATTGCTGTTGATACTTACGCCGGTCCGGGCTCCATCATTGCCTACTGATTGATATGAATGCGGGATATATTTGATATAGTTACTTCCGTTGATCAACCAATTAGAAATAAAAATATGATCATACCAACCTTTTCCTCCACCACTCGCGCCACATGCATTAGGGTCGTAAGGAAGCGACCGGGTAGAAGTGGTTAAAAAAGGCACCACATATGAAGGCGAAATACTCCAATTACCTGGATACTTCAACGTTTCATCAGGATAATAAGGCGGATCACTGATTGTCGTATTGCTGTCTTTGGAACTAATGAGAGATTGATAACCATGTTCAAAAGAACCCCTGGTATTAAAATCGCCCATTACAATCAAATTAGGAAAATGTTCAAATTTTGACCTGAGTGAAGCCATAACTGTCGAATCCTGGAAATCCCGTTCGAGGCTGGCAGAACCGGATTTTGTATGACAGACCACTGCATATAAAAAAGTGGTATCCTTAGTGATAGATAAATTAATGTCGTTATAATAAAATTTATAAAGATCGAAATCGGTAACCAGTGAAAGAAGATCCTCTGTACTCACATAAGTTAATTTCTGTTGGTTATAAAACAACACAGAAAGTGTACCCGAGCCGGATGCATTGGTAGGAGCGGCGTAATTATATTTATCAGGATTTACAAAATTGAGCACATTCGCTAAAATTTCATCTGCAAGATTGCCCCCTGAGCCGCCCAATGGAGGAAATGCAGTCATCTTTTCACAGCTCATTAAATCAGGTTGGGTATATTGAATGATCGTCCGGAAATAACCATCCAGCGAAGTGGTACTGCCCTGGCACAAATCACCATAGTTGAGCACATTATAGGCCATCACTCTAAGTGTATCCGATTTCTCTATTGTACCCGTTAATGGAGTTGAGTCAACATTATTGGTACGGGCATCTTTTTTTAAACAGGAAAAAAGTAGTGAACCAAGAAGAAAAAGAAGAAAAACTTTTACAATCTTCATTTATCAGGATTTTTAATTTGAATGGCCAACCTAAAGTAACCGGTGAGGTTTACCTTAGTTTTATGGTCTTACTTTCACCCCAGCGGATACTCTTTTCCGGATGCTCAGGATTGGTATTCCATAAACAATCTCTAACCGTCATATTGAATGTTTTTGTGTCAATTGTTATTACCTGGAAGGAAAGTTTTGTTTCATCGGCTCTCGAAGAGTCTCCTTTCATGGGAGAATCAACCCGGAAAGTATTAAGCGCTACATCATTATCGGGCCCTTTGTACACATAATATTCATTGAAGTTTTCGTTGCCGTGGAAATAGGCTTTTATGTTAGGGTGCATTTTTAAGAAACTTGCCCAACCACGTTGTTCTATGTCCGTCTTACCTGCAACTGCTTTTGTTCCGTCCTTGTACACTTCATCCACGAGGTCCTCAAATCTATCATTTGCATTTATGCCACGCGCCTTATCCGGGTTGGTAAAATGCTTCGCTTCACATTCGGGTTGATCATGAGTGAAAAGGATGACAGGCGTTTTCGGAGAAACAGATTTCAGATCTTTTTCCATCCATATCCTTTCCGAAGAATCAGGCCAAAGCGTTATAAACATAAAATGAATACCGTCAATGTTTTTAGAGTAATTGATCTTGTCTTTCTTATAGTCGTAATTTTTCGTCGTCAGCATTTTGGCAGGTTTCATCATCAGGTTATAAATCGCCACCATCGAGGTCGGATCCACCTTCGGCTTCATTGGTTTGTAAAAGCCAATTGCATTGGTAATATCATGATTTCCGGGAACTATTAAAAGCCTGGTTTTTTTTCCATAATGATCGGTAAGCGTTAATCCATTCATATAATCTGAACAAAATTGCCTCCACGATTTCGCATCGCTTTGATCAGGAATCTCCATCCTGTTGGCAATATCTCCGCCTTCAATTACATAATCAACCGGGCCTGCAAGTTTACCTGCACTAACACCGCCGTCTACCGGTAATTGAATCCCCGGTAGGGTATTCATTTCCTTTATCATTGCTGCATTCACTGTATGCCCGTCTACGGCGGTATCGTTTCTAAAAGTTTTCCTTTTAATCCCATAGTGTGCATCTGAAGTAAAAACAAACTGCAGAATATTTTTCTGATTGGTACTTTGGGCCTTACTATTTAAGTTCAAAAGAAGGAACAAGAAAAAAAAAGATGAATATCTCATGAAATGTAATTTTAAAAACGGCCCGCGTGTTATAGCGGGCCGTTTAAAAAGAGATTAATTATTTTTTAAAATGAATTAGTGTTGATTACCCGTTCCGTTGCTTTGGTAAGCGCCAATGTCAGCACCGGGAGCAGTAATATTCGCTCCGTATTGGCCACCTTGTGGAACAGAAGCGATAGGTTGAAAACCGGTATAACCTTTACCAATTGCAGGTGATCCACTTTGCAAATGGAAGTCATAACCTGAAGCGTAAGCAATTGAAGCAGGGGTTGCGGCTTCCGGTAATGGGAAGTTCACGAACATCGGATTGTTCTGTCCGGCGAGTGCGTCTACTGCAGAACTTTCATAAGGTGCGCCAGGATAATAGTTTGAAGGCATGAGGGCTACCATGTTTGGTATATCAGTAGATTGTGGCCTTGTCCACAAACCTGAAGTAGGCACGCCTCCCGCACCAACTGCTGAAGTATCAGGGGTCACAGGATAGAATTGGTTAACGCCTGCTGTTGAATCGCTGTAATTAAAGGTATTACCATATTTGATGTGAGCTGTATCAGCAACTACTAAAGAATTTCCCAGGTAAGATTGTGTAGCACCCACAATACGCAAACCAAAGCGACAATTTACGATCAGGTTGTTGTAAGCCATCCCTTTTGCACCTTCTTCGTAGTTAATGGAGCCACCACGGCCTAATTCAACCATGCGGTAACCTGAATTGACAACTGTGTTGTTGTAGAAATTACAATTGGTTTGCTGGCTTCCGGGTTGACCTTTATCTGATGCTTTAGGGCCATTACAAGCACAACCTACATACAGGTTATAAGCGCAATCACCAACACCACCACCTTTTACATTCATCAGGTCGCCGCCTGTTCCACCGCCTTTCTCAAACGTATTTCTCATTACTGAAAAATGGCCGGATTTCAAACGAATAGCATCGTCTGTCCCGCCATATAACCATGAATCTTCTAAAATGAAATTGCCATTAGGGTTTTGGAAAAAAATATTGTACGAATCGCCTGTGGAAGCGCCCGCGATAGGAGGCTGGGCTGCTGAAATTGGCGCTCCTCCAAAATCGATATGTGTCCATTTGATTACCAAATTCTGGCACGAAGTATCAGCCCATAGGCCACCCCATAAGCCAACATAAGCAGGATCGGAAGCCTCAGGTTCACCGGGATTGTCGATCTTTTGGGCGTTGTTAAAAGTAAAAATTACCGGGGCGGAAGAACTTCCCAAAGAAAAAAGGTTTCCTTTGACAAAGAAATTATAAGCTCCCTGGAAAATAATTTTTGCTCCCGGTTGAATGATCAATGAATCTCCTGCATTGATGATCACATCGCCTGTAACATTATAAGTTTGGTTGCTTTCCATGGTTCCCTTAATAGAGCCATTAATATTCCCCGGCTGAACTGTCACCCCTCCCGGCACATAAGGAGCTTGCACAGTGGTGCTGGTTTTTTTGCAGGAAAACATAACTATGCTTGCCAAAAGTAAAAGTGAGAAGCTCGTTAGAACAATTTTCAGGCTTCTTTTTTTTGATTGTTTCATTTTTTTTGATTTTCGTTTTTATAATAAAATTTTTATTTAAATCTGAACCCGACAAAGAAAGTCTGGTTGAAATTGTCGTGCCTTACGATGATGTTGTTTTTGTCCGTCTGATCAGGGTAATGGATATTATTGAAATAATATCCGTTTGCTGTAGTATGCAGCTCAAGAACAAGTGGATTATTGGTCAAATTAGTTACTTTGGCAAAAAGGGTTATTCTTTTGGAAGCTTTCACATTGAGAGAAAAGTCTATCTGCGAAGTGGCTTTTTGCCAATAATCGAGGTTTTTAAAAGGAGATACAATTTCAATACGCTGGCCTGTATATACCCAGCTTACTTCGGCCTCAATACCCTTTTTTATACTTTTATAAAGCAGGGAAAGATTGCCTATATGATCTGATTGGCCCTGTAATGGCCGGGTTTGAGTAGAGTTGTATATTACATAATTGCCGTTATTGTCTTTGGTATAAACCAACTTTGAAGTAGTAATCGATGATTTGGTATAGGAATAGTTTCCTCTTATACCAAAATTTCTAAAATGCTTGGTGAATACCAGTTCTGCTCCATAATTGGTGGCATTGCCAAAATTTTCAGGCTCCAAAACAAATTGACTGGTCGTTTGTGTCTGGAAGGCTAATTCTATTGGATTAATAATGTGTTTATAGAAAGTGCCCGCCATAAAATAATCTTCTGCACCAAAATAGTGTTCATATCTCAGGTCTAAATTATTAGACTGTACATGCTTGATGGCGGGATTTCCTCTCTGATCGAAATAATCACCGGAGAAGTTGACAGGAATATATTCAAAATAATTAGGCCGGCTGATACCACTGAAATAAGATGCCCTGATATCATTTTTGGCATTCAGTTTATACTTAACATTTATACTGGGTAGATAATCAGTATAATTATAACTTCCTGTTTTGCCCGGCAAATAAATTGAAAGTTCAGAAACATAACTGTGCTGGGTATTCTCTACACGCAACCCGCCAAGCATTTCCCATTTTTTATATTTCCAGTTCAATTCACCATAGTAGGCAAATATGTTTTCTATAGATGTGTACGTTAACCCATCTGTTGTATCCACTCTCACTAACCTTGGAAAACTAGCATTTTGAATCGTGGTAAAGGGCTGGTTACCTGCATACAATTGATACGATTCATAAACATTGTCACGCGTTTTATGCCGGTACATTCCGCCAAGTGAAAGCTTGAGTGCGTCTGTCAACTGGTAATGTCCATTCAGATAGCCGGAGTGGTCTATTTCATTTGAGTGGGTGAAATTGAATGGAAAATCCTGTAAATTCTTTTGCTCCGAAGTAACCTGGTGTGTGCCATTATTATAACTTACGATATCCGAATATTGCTGGTCAATCCATACAGGAGTCTTGCTTTGGGCCTTCGAATATACAAGCGACCAATCTGCTGATAGTTTATCTGTGATCTGGTGCTTTCCCTGTAGGTTATTGCTCCAGATGATCTGTCTCTGAAAAAGAGAACGATCATATACATAATCCTGACCTGATAAATGTAAATATTGCGACAATCCCTGCTGAAGGTTCCTGTGCTCTATCCTGTCCAATTGAAAAAAGGCTGTATAAAAACTGATCTTGTTATGCTCATTAAAATTATAGTTCAGTAGCAGGTGGGAACCCAACCTGTTTTCAAGGTTGTTATAAGTGCGGTATTCAAGTGGTCCAAATACAGGAGTATTGTCTGCAGGTATTGGTTGTGGCTGCCCACTCGGGGGATAAAACAAAGATGAACTTCCTTTATAAATATGCTGGTAACTAACTGCCGCCAGAAATCCGAAGTTTTTTGTTATCCTGTCTCCGATACTGCCGTTTATAAATCCGTTAACCGGGTATTTTATTGTTTTATACTCCAGGTACTTAACATTAAAATCCGAAGGCTGTGGTGCATAACCTGAGCCGTGAATTTCATAGGGTGTTTTCCATGGTGCACCACTATGATTAAAAGTAGTAAAGGCATTTTTGTTAAAAAAGTTGTTATAACCTAAGGAACCATTGAGGGAGTAAGTCAAATGTTCTGGAGCTTCTTTTAGCACCATATTGGTAACGCCTCCAATTGCATCGCCTTCCATAGATGGCGTAAGTGATTTTACCACTTCTAATCTTTGCAAAAGATCAGCGGGGAATATATCCAGGGGAATGGAACGCGTCTTGTCATCAGGACTGGGGATTTTTACACCATTGATGGTTGTATAATTATACCGGTCTGCCATGCCACGGATGATCGCATTTTCTCCATCACCCGAACTGTTCTTTACCAGCGAAACACCCGCAGCTCTCTGTAATACATTGCCTACTGTAATATCCGGAGAATTCTCTATAGCCCTGGCAGAAATAATGTTCAATAAATTGGAAGATATTCTTTCGATACGTCTCGCGCTGATGTCCGAACCCTTATTCATGTTGGCATTTACAATAACTGCATTCAATTTATCGGCGTGCACTTTTAACCGGATATCGTTGCGAACAGTAATGCCCTTTTTTGCTTCTGCTTTTACCTGCTCATCATCATAACCCACATATTGAACGATCTCTGTGTAAGTTCCGGCTTCAATGTTTTTAAATACAAAAGAACCATCCAGGCCACTATTGGTATTGTATTTTTTAGAAGTGCTTTTTAAAGTTACCGTTGCATCAACCAAAGGTTCGCCGTTTTGCATGTCGGTCACTTTTCCTTTTATTACCTGCGAAAAAGATGAGGCCACTATGACTGTTAAAAAAATGAGCGTAAGTGAAAAAGTAATGAAGAAAATCCGCAGTTTAGGGGCTATATTATTTTTTTCCGACTTTTTAGTTGCACTCATTTATTTTATCATTTGGTGTGGTAATGAGGTGCAAACTTATAGTGTCGAACCATGAATATTTTCCCTGAAAAAGGAATTAACCTAATGATGATGTTTTCTTAATTGAATGGTAATAATAACTTCAGAAAAAAAACAGAATTGCTAAAAACTCACGATAAATGAATGGGTATTTTCGGTGTATTGATAGACTGCATCAATGCCAGAAGCTTTGGCAATTTGCTTAATGATAGAAAGCCCCAAACCGTTTCGATTACTGTTAACCGGCGTTTTATAAAAACGGGTAAATAATTTTGTTTCATCTAACGGGGTAGGTGAGCCGCTGTTACTAACCATTAATTTATTCTTAGCAAGATTAATATTGATGAAACCTCCGGGAATATTATGATTACTGGCATTACTGAATAAATTATTGAGTAGAATATCCAGTAATTCAGGGTTAATAAAACAAGTGCTTTCATGTAAAACAGATGTAATAATTATGTTACTGCCTTGCCAAAGTTCACGGAACTGCTCAATTTTTTCTTCGACTTTTTTTGTAAGATTCATCTTCTCTTTATTGTCGAATTGCTGGTTTTCTATTTTGGCCAAAAGAAGCAGAGATTTATTTAATCCTGATAATTTTTTTATGGAGGAATACGCTTCTTTAGCCAGTTCACTCTGCTTTTGCGAAAGTTCTTCTTCCTGTATCATCATATCGAGTTTCGACCTGATGATAGATAATGGAGTTTGCATTTCATGCGAAGCATTTTCTGTAAACTCCTTTAGTAAAAGATAATCCTGTTTGGCCTTTTCGGTGGCAAGCAGGAGGTTGCCATTCATAAATGAAAATTCATTCGTTGAAGTTTTTGGGAAAACAAGCGAACCTGTTTCACCGAGTTTAAAATTGCGCATAATATCCATGGATTCGTAAAAAGGGCTCCAAAGCCTTTTTAATAAAATACTGTTGAGTAAAATCCAAATCAAAATAATAAGCAAAAGGGTTGAGATGGATATAGTGATCAGCGCCCTTGAAAGATGATGCATTCCTTCAATGGGTTTGGCAATGGTTATCTTATACCAATTTTTATTAAACCAAAGTGGAAAATCAAGCTTCATAAAATTGTGCATTTTATTTTCCCTTTGGCTAAACATTCGAGTAAGTTCACTTGTGCGTGTTATTTCATGGCTACCTGTTGATACATAACTAACCTCTTCCTCATCCAAAGGAAACCCTACGGGAAAGGCGTTGTGTTGCTTCACATATTCCTGCACTTTTTTTTGTACACCGGTGAGGTCAGCATTCATTTCACGAATAAGAATTAGCTGGGAGAACTTGTATAAAAGCAGGCTGGAGACTATAAAAATAGCCACCATTATGATAAGATTAACCAGGGAATATTTGGTTAGCAGTTTCATGTTTTGCTTGTACTTTGATCCTCCGGATCTGTGCTAAATTTATATCCCATACCATATACAGCTTTGATGTAATCCCGGCAACCATTTTGGATTAGTTTTTTTCGAAGATTTTTTATGTGGGTATAAATAAAATCGTAATTGTCATTCATGTCGATATGATCGCCCCACAAATGTTCAACGATCGCTTCCCTGGTAACCACCTTATTTTTATTCGCAGTAAAATATAAGAGCAACTCGTATTCTTTTCTCGTTAGATCAATGATTCCGTTTTTTCCATGCACTATTTTGTCCTGGATTTCGATAGTGAACTCATCCATTACAACGCGGTTTTGTCCTGCAAAATATTTTCTGCGTAAAATAGAAGCAACGCGTGCAGAAAGTTCGGGTAAGTGGAACGGCTTTGTGAGATAATCATCGGCTCCAAGGTTCAACCCTTCTATTTTATCATTCAAAGAATTTTTAGCAGAGATAATAAGCACACCATCCGATTTGCCAAGCTCTTTCAATTCCTTCAAAAGATGTAGCCCATTACCTTTTGGCAGGTTTATATCCAGCAGGATGCATTCGTAATTTTTTTCTTCAATTTTTTGAATCGCATCAGGAAAATCATAAGAAGCCTCACAGATAAAATTATTTTTCTCCATGTAAGCACAAATACTTTTTGACAATTCCATTTCATCTTCAATTATTAATAATCGCATGATGAATAATTAGTAAGATTAAATAATGAAGTTGCTTACGAAAATGCCTGAAAGCACTTCACGCATTAGTGTGGATTATACAATAAATACGATTGCAAATTCACACCTGATACAAATTTGCTTCGAAAGGCGAGCTATACCATAAGTTTAGAAAAAATTGATATAATCATAATGATTTCATAACAATAAATTAAAATGGGGTAAAATATTTTTTCGATAATCTTTATTATTTTTTACAGAAAGAGCAGAATAAAAATCAGCATGATTTGTTGCTTTACTGCCCCAAAATAAAAAACCACGAAGAACTATTGCGTCTTTGTGGTTTAAAGAATTTTGTTGAAGCAGTTTTAACTCTGGTATTTATTATCCAGGTTTATTTTGGCATTTCAAAAATAGATGGATCGATGGTTTTGTTGATCTCAACCTTTTTAATGGTAGTGCTCATTGAAAAATTACCACCAAAGTCAACATTGGTCGTGTAAGGAATTGAAATGCCTTCAGGTGTTTTTTGGTAATCAGACAGAGTGGTAGTAACGTCTACAGACTGCCCCTGCATTTGTCCCTGCCTCATCATTTTGGTGAGAAGGTAAGAAGCAGTATCAATGTAATAGGTAGATTCAATACTATCCGGAGAAGTATATTTTATTTTGTAAGCGCCGCCATCAGTGCCTTCCAGCGTTGCAGTGCCAGTATGATTAACTGCATATTCGTACAAAGCGCCGCCTATATACATATCTTCTTTCACCGATTTGTATTCTTCAGGAGATAATGCAACAGGATCACTGCCGCCGGCAAAAGGATTGATAGTCCAGCCGCCTTTATCGGTATAAGCTCTTACAAATTGTTGCCCGTTAAAATCCGTTACGCTTTTATAACCCTTTCCATTAATAATATCTACCACTACAGGATTATCATTTCCCATCACCTGTGATGAAGCTTCCATAGAAACCGTGTTAACCTTGCTAAGATTATCTTTTCCGCCAATAGCATCAACATAATGGTTGATGATCTCATCAGCATTTTGTGCATAAACAAAAGAAATACTCATAATAGTCAAAACAGCCATCAGGCCAATTTTAATACGTTGCATAGTTTAGTTTTTTAATGATTATCTAAAGTTACGCACTCTTTTAATTTATAAATCAAAAATTTATTTTATAAATAAATCGTTCACTGTATTACTTTCATTAAGATAAACGCGCAAAGAATTCGATTTCAAAAAGCCATTGAAATCTGTGATCTCTCTTTAGTATTTCCACTGATGTGTTAATAAAGTATATATCACTAATTAAAATGGGAGTGGAGGTTTATGACGCAAGGTTCATTAAAAAGCACCATTTTATATCTATTATCTAAAAAGAAAAAACCATAGAAATGTCAATAATTTCTATGGTTTCAAAGAAGATGCTGTACCGGTTTTTTTAAAATGATCAAACGGGATCTTACCATTCAATTTCATCAGTTTCGTTTTCTTCACAATCCTCTTAATCAGAAACAAGTTTCATCTTCTTCTTTAGCACCATCAGGGGCCTTCTCAAACATCATCATCCATTATTTTTATGCTCAATGCTTCTCCATATTTGATGCTCTTTTATGTTGAGTTGTTGTTGCCTTTACGTTAATGAAATATCAAGCCCTGTGCCAACAAAAAGTAAGTATAAAATCTTTTATTAAAACTGAAGTTTTGAGGGATTTATTCTACAAAAAACAGGGCAAAGAATCCTTGCGCATAACAATTGTTGATTTTTGTTTGTTTATTGTCCGCTCGTTTATTTAACGTGCGTAAAGTGAGGTTTTGCCGGGTAAAACAACCGGATACCTTTACATGTAAAATGCAAGAATACCTTATAAAGAAATTTCGACCGGGTAAAGCACCCATCGGTTACTTCTTAACTGAAGAGATTGTTTCAATGGTCATTGGAATCATCATGCCACCGGGAACTTTAGGATTGTCTTTTACTTCTGCATTCCCTTTCATATTCTGGGTAATCGTTGCATTGAAAATCCAACCGCTGGTTTTATCGATTTCAATATCTGAGGTTAGAGTGCCTGATAAATCATATTTTAAAGGCATCCCGTTTGATTCGATATAAGCATCTTTATCCGCGGTTTGCATTTTACCAACACCATGAAGTTGGAAGGCAGAATCGGTACTTCCATCATATTCGTAGGTCGACTGAACACTTATGGGGAAACCGGCTTCAAGCTGAGTACTAATTTGCCATTGATCACCTTTTTTAACAGGGTTATCCGGAAATATTGAAGTAATCATTTCTATGCTTCCTTTCATTGCTTTTTCACCGTACGCTTTCATCAACTGATCTTTAATTTGTTGTTTTTGTTCCTGCGACAATTGAGGATACTTATCCAACAGATGACCAAATATATTATCCAGCCCATGCACTTCTTCAACTTTTCCTTTTTTTGTAAGGGTGATAGTAAAAGGTTTATTGGTCATTTCTGAAAGTAAGGTTGAAAATATATCAGTCGTATCATTTTTATCAGAACTGAATTGAACTGTTTTTTGAGGGGTTTCCATTTCCATCTGCAGACTTTTAAAAACCACCTCCATCTGGTAATTCTCATTCACGATATCTTTTACCTGGAAAGACGTTTTTCCCTCAACACTCATTTTAATACTGATGTCCTGCCCATTCACTGTTTCTACAATAGTCGTCTTCGAATTTTGAACCTGGTAATAAGTTTCACCTTTTTTCAAATGTAAACCAAGGGTTACTTTTTGTGAATAACCAGATGATGTAAATAAAAATGCAATTACTAATTGGGAAAGTGTTCTCATTTTAATGCAGTTAATTTAAGGTTTATAAAAGGTGTTTCCCGGGCCTGCCACGTTTTGTTGCAGAGATTGTAAACAAATATATAATTAAAATCCTGTTATTTAATTTCTATACAAACCGGGTTTGAATCTTTTTGCCAACAAACCCGAAGCGATCGAAGTGTCTATATCTGCAACAATAATTCCTTCCTCGCCGTAAGTTTGATACACCACGCATTTTCCATCCGGCGCTATTAACGAAGTGGCAGATTCCTGGAAACGCATTGCATAATTTACGCTTGCAAAATAAATAGTGTTTTCCATTGCCCTCATCATCATCGCTTTTTCATAATAGGGATTGTCTTTGCTGCCCCATTCACTCAGTTGCGGGCCATTTTTGTTGCTGGCCGTGCATTGCGGATGAAACACAATTTTTGCATCGTTGATTGCTGCCCATCTTACCGATTCAGGGTAACGGAATCCTTCATGGCAAATAGTAATACCCAGCTTTACACTATTTACTTCGAAAATATTTCTTTCAGTTCCGGGAATCCACGTATTGTCTTCGGTTGGGTCTAATTGATTTTTTGTTTGATACCCCAATACTTCGCCTGTTTGCGAAATAACAAAGGCTACATTTAATATCCCATCGGCAATAAACCAATCCATAGGTATTATAATGGCAATGGCATTCGCTGCTGCTATGGCACATACTTTATCCAGTGCTGCCTGCATATTTTCGGGTGTCGATTTTTCAACAGTAAATTCTTCAGCAGGGTAGCCGGGAAGATACGATTCGGGGAAGCAAATAATTTCTGCATTTTGCTGTTTTGCCTGCTTAACTAATTTTTCAATTTGATACAAACCATCTTCAATAGATTTTGGAAACGGGGGCGAGGCTAATGCAATTTTCATTTCAGGTAAAATAAAAAATGAAGATACGTGAGAATTTATATTGAAGAAATCAGGATCGCACCCTAAGCAGAAAATTTTTTGTCAACTCCGAAAAACAATTACTTGTTGATCGTATAGTCAGCAACAGTTACATCGTCGGCAATAGGAAGTGAAAGTTGAAAGAGCCTTTTATATTCAGGAATCTTAGCATAACTTTTCATATCTTCTTCGGATGCAAATGTTGTATTATAAACATGTTTAAGCGTGTTTGGATCTCTCGCCGAAACATTCACACCCCATTCAAAATCTTTAACGAACGGGCTTTTGGCAAGATCCTGGTAAACATGGTCGAGTGCTTTAATACTATCAGGTGAAGCGCCCGGTTTAAAGGTGATAATAACTATATGCCTGAAAGGTTTGGAAGCATTATCTGTTTGTGCAACTGCAATGTTTTTAACCAATACAACCAAGGTTACTAATAGTGAAAGCTTTAAAATTATTTTTTTCATTTCTGAAGTTTAAGGCTGTTAAGCTACTAATTATTTTTGT
Organism: Bacteroidota bacterium; assembly: GCA_028876495.1. Taxonomy (GTDB): domain Bacteria; phylum Bacteroidota; class Bacteroidia; order Chitinophagales; family Chitinophagaceae; genus Ginsengibacter. Next base: position 13,257 of record JAGWRO010000037.1, on the reverse strand, counting down.
CTTTTGATGCTCTTGAATGCTCTCACAAAGCTATGCTGCAAAAGAAATAAGAAAGGCCAGGTGAGTAAAATTTGACGCAATCTGCTCTCTTATTGTCGCTTTCAAACACGGTCATTATTAAAAAGACAATTTAGATTTGTATTATTACACACTAAAACAAAACAAATGACAAAGTCAATGTATCCTTGCTTATGGTTTGACGGTAATGCCAGGGCCGCAGCAGATTTCTACTGCTCCATTTTTCCTGATTCAAAAATAATCAACGACTCAGGAATGGTAGTAAACTTTGAACTTAACGGGCAATATTTTATGGGCTTAAACGGTGGCGATATGTTCAAATTTAACGAAGCCGTTTCTTTTGTTATTCCCTGTAAAGACCAGGAGGAAATTGACCATTATTGGTACAAACTAATTGCCGATGGAGGCGCTGAAGGCCAATGTGGCTGGTGTAAAGACAAGTTCGGATTGTCGTGGCAGGTTGTGCCCGCTATATTAGGGGAGCTAATGTCAAATCCCGAAAACGGGCAACGCGTTATGCAGGCTTTTTTGAAAATGAAAAAATTTGATATTGAAGCACTAAAAAATGCATAAGGGTATAAAAAGAAATAAAATTATCCAACGTGCAGCAATAGAATTTTTACAATGAAAATAGATCATCTTGCTATTTGGGTTGACGACCTGGAAACCATGAGAGCCTTTTATTTAAAATATTTCGACACTACTTCGGGGGAAAGATATACGAATGACAACAAGCAATACACTTCTTATTTTATTTATTTTGGGGAAGATAAGACCCGGTTGGAACTTATGCACAAACCTTCGATAACCGCTACTGCCATACAAAGAGGTTTATCAAAAGGGCTTGCTCATTTTTCAATTTCAGTAGGTGGAAAAGAAAAAGTAAATGAACTTACCGAACGGCTAAGAGCAGATAGCTTTATAATTTTTAGTGAACCAAGAACCACAGGCGACGGATATTATGAAAGTGTTGTCCTGGATCCCGAAGGAAATTACCTGGAAATTTCAGCATAGCGCCGGGCATTCGACAGGAAGATGAACTTGCCAATTATTTTTATAAAATTCATACCCTTTTTTCTGCGAACGGATAAAAATTATTTCTTTTCTCCTGAATAAGTAATTCTGAAAATTGCTCCCTTCAAATCATCTGCAACATATAAAGAACCATCAGGGCCTTGCGCTAAACCCACAGGGCGATATTGAAGATCGCCTCCCGGTTTCGTTAAATCTATACCTGCAAAATTATCAGCAAAAATTTCCCAATTACCCGAAGGCTTGCCATTTTTAAAAGGCACAAATGCAACCAGGTATCCTTTTTTAGTTTCAGGAGATTTACTATGAAATGCAATGAAGGCGCCGTTCTTGTATCTTTCAGGAAACATAGAGCCTGTATAAAATAATAAGTCGTCAGGGGCCATGTGTGCCGGAAAAGCAACAATGGGATCCTGGTATTTTTTGTCTGATGTTTTTTTGCCATCGCCTCCATATTCAGGCGCCAGTATCAGCTTTTTCTGAAACTGGTCATAATATACAAAAGGCCAGCCGGCATCTGAGCCTTTATGAAGTTCATATAAAGTCTCAGCCGGTAATTCAGAACTTTGTTTGGCGGTATAATATTGCGGAAACTTATCATCAAATGAACCACGGCCATGTTGTGTGGCAAACAAGGTATTGTTGTTCCAATCAATACCCACTGCATTTTTTATACCCTTTGCATAATGAATGGCATCGCCATAACTTTGATTCAATTTATCAGCTTTAAACTGCCAGATTCCTCCTGCCGAATCTAAAATAGGGCAACCGGGGATGCCTTTGCCCGAACCTTCCTGCCTGCAGGCATCATTATAAGAACCAACAGTTACGTACAAATTATCCTGATCGTCGAGAGCGATTGATTTTGAATTATCGATTCCTTTATCCACCAGCCCCTGTACTATTTCTTCCGGCTTGGCTGAAGTGTCAACTTCTCCCTTTTCATTCAGTTTATACCGGTACACTGCAGAGTTAGAAGCCGAATAGAGATAGCCGTTTTTTATCCTGATACCGGTGCCGGGATAATTGCCAAAACCTGTTTTTGTATCAATAGTACCATTGTGATCCGTATCGCTTAAAAAGTAAATGCCATTGCCATCTTTGAGCGAACTTAATTTCGCATATATATCCCCGTTATTGGTAATGGCCATGTGCCTTAACGGCCCGAGCGAGTCGGCTATGATCGTTGCAGAAAAACCTTCAGGCAACTTCAGATCGGCTTTTGGAAGCGAAACGCTTTTCTTTTCAGTTGTTTTATTATTGCTTTTGCATGAAGAAAAATTCACAAAGCAAACTATCGCAAGCAACATGCAGGATGCACCAAATAATTTTTTCATTTAACTTATATATGGATTTATGCCGAAGATAATAAGTTAGCGGGAATATCTGGAGATTTATGGTTGGTGCATTATGACAAGCCACGTTCACATGATCCCCCGCCCAGGGTCGGTGTGTCTCGAACCACTGCTTTAATTAGGGTTTAATTAGGGTTTTAATTAGGGTTGGCAACCCTGAAACCTCAACCCTCCAAAAAGAATTATATCTTAGCTATATGCCAATACCAGAAAAATATATTGCGGATTTTGAAGAAGGTGAAATATTTCATATTTATAACCGGACAAACAATAAAGAAAAATTATTTTTAACAGATGAAAACAGGCTTTTCTTTTTAAAGCGGTACAAAGAAATAATTGCTCCTTTTGCTGATACTTACTGCTGGAATTTGTTGCCCAATCATTTCTACTTCTTAATTAAAATAAAATCAGAGCAATTAATAATTGCTTATCTGCAGAGTAAACTAAAAGAATCATTAACAATTTCTGAAAGGAAGTTCCTGGCCTTAAGGGTTGCCAACCTTTGAAAGGTTGGCAACCCTGTCACTTCGAAGTTGCCGAAGGTTGGCAACCCTGAGAACACAATCACTTTCAGCGAGTTAATAGAACAAACTTTTAAACGCTTTTTTCAATCATATGCGTTAGCTTTTAATAAACTACACCACAGGCATGGCAACCTTTTTTACAAACCGTTTAAAAGGGTAAAGATTGAAAATGATACCCAATTTAGTATGGGGCTTATTTATATACATTCAAACGCGGCTAAACATGGGTTAGTAAAAGATTTTACTTCTTATAAATGGAGTTCATGGCATAGCATTATATCTAACCAACCTACTTTACTTTTAAGGGATGAAGTAATAAAATGGTTTGGTAGTTTCGAAGTATGCATAAAATCACATAAAGAATATGCAGCTACCTATTATAATTGTGAAATAGCAATTGAGGATTAGGATTGCCAGCCAAAGGGTTGCCAACCTTTCGAGTCGGTCAAAGGGTTGCCAACCTTTAAAAGGTTGGCAACCCTTCAGGCTAAACAACCTTCAAAAGGTTGGCAACCCTGCAAGCTTAACAACCAAAACCTCCGGCATCTTCCTGCAGCATCTCCACCTTTTCCTTTCGCTTTTCCCGCGTTTCGCATCATTTTAATCTTATTTCGGAAATACCCATAAGGTTTCGAAAACCTTATAGGTTTGCCTTGTAGGGGTAGCAAGAGGTTGTTTCTTATATTTTTTTTGTAGATATATAATATTACTATATATTTATACTACCAAACTGACAGTTTATGGTTACACACATCACGCTCATCATCGCCCATAACCATCATATCTTCAGGGCCATTCTTCAAAAAATATTACAGTCATGTGCCGGCATTAGCATATTGGCAAAGGTAGATACAGCTGAAGGACTGTTTGCAAAAATAAAGGAACTGGAGCCTGATGTAGTGCTTGCGGGGCTGGAACTTAAGGGCATGAGCGATATGGCTTCATGGCAAAAACTGCTAACCCAATGTGGCAAAACAAAAGTGGTAATATCGTGGCCCCACCATAATGCAGATAAATTACCCGCGATGATGCGCGCCTCGCGCGCGGGATACATTGCATGGGATGCTTCGCCGGCCGAATATGTATATGCAGTAAAGCAGGCGGTAAAAGGCAGGGAATGTTATTGCAGCCAGACCCAAATACTACGCGACAGCCTGAACGAGGCAAACTCTTTTGCAAAAAACCTGGATGATACCTGGTTGAAGATGCTTTATTGCATTTGGATGGGCTATAGTAATAAAGAAATAGCGATGGCTACCGGGTTAAAAGAAAGTACCGTAAAAAGCTACCGCAAAAAGCTGAAGAGTAATACGGGGTTCAGGAGTGTGGCCGGGTTGGAGAAGATGATTAATTGCTAAATTCTGAATGCTAAATGCTGAATGCAAAAAAAGAGGCCTGGTGAATAATTATTGTGAAATACGGTTTAAGACAATACTGGTAGTAACCTGCTGGTTGGCCCCTACGGCCAGGGCACGGCAGTAATAAGTAGTGCCTTTGGTAAGTCCTGTAAAAGTGTAGGAGGTGGTAGTAGCGGGATTGCTTATCCAACTGTTCTCCTCCATAGTGGCATCTGATGTGTATTGAAACACGTAGCTTGATGCACCCTTTACGGCTTTAAACTTAAGTACCATCTGGCCACTGCCACTACCATCGTACAGGGTTGGGTTTTCGGGTGCCGTGATCGTAATAGGTTGTGGCAGCTTGTTAAGCTCAAAACCTGAGCTGGCAAGTATAGCAGAGTCTGTGCTGGTAGTGTTCACATAATCTGCGAGCTGGCTCAGCATCTGTGTTAGCGTAAACTTGCTGATGTTTTTTAATTGCACCTGCACCTTATCCCTGCTGGCCGATGTTTGCAACAAGTTAGCATAATTGGCCAGCTCGGTATTAATACTCTCGAGGGATGGCACAGGGGTTGGGAATGACGCTACGGCGGCAGCCATGCTGGCGGTAACGTTTTGAGCAAATGTTAAAATATTTGCGTCACTTAATATTTTGAAGGTTTTCACAACTCTTCGGATAAACTTTTTCATTTTGATTGAATTTAATTTTCAGGCCTCATTTTTTTTGATGAGAAGGCTAAATTGAAACATTCAGCCATAGCCGCCAACCCCATTATTGGGGTATAATAAAAATCAGCAGGTTTTCGTTGCGACGATAAAAGCCTGTAAACAGGGCGTTCCAGCGCATTGGTTTTTTAAAATATTTTTTTAAACAGGCTTTTGAAAAATAAAGTTATCCACACTTTTCAGCCGAAAAGAGGCATTACGCGGGCTTTTTCGTCGGCATAAAACACAAGAAATTGCAAAAAACAGGGTGTAAAATGGCCATGATATAGCTGTATGAAGATCATAATAAGGTATTATAAAGGCCATAGTAAGGTATTATGATGGTCATACTAAGTTACTATGAAGGTAATCATAAGGTACTATGATGACCATAGTAAGGTATTATGAAGGTCATACTAAGGTACTATGATGGTCATACTAAGGTACTATAATGGCCATAGTAAGGCATTACGATGGCCATTATATGGTTTGTCAGAGAGGCTTTTTTCTCCCCGGCCTTGTTCCAAAAAACTGATGTCAGTTTAAAGAAGGAAGGTTAAAACCGATCTGATCCGTATCAGAAGATAAAATCCTTTTTATTAAAAAAATAGAGAGTGTAAATTTTCATCCAAAAACCCTAACTTTCCATATCAAATTTATTTTGCCATTACCGGGTGCTTGTGTGTTGGCCATTACTAACTGTAATTCAGATAGGCAAAGCCCTCTGCCTGCCAAAAAATAAAAACTGCATTTTCCATTGAATAAAAATTTAAAAACAAGTGCTTATGAGAGGAATCAACAAAGTAATCCTTGTGGGTAATTCCGGCAAAGAAACGGAATATAAAACACTGCAGGATGGCACGCCCGTGGCCAAACTAATGATTGCAACAACTGAAACCTACCGGCTCAAAAACGGCGAATTGCAATCGCGCACCGATTGGCATACTGTGATAGCCTGGCGCGGGATTGCTTCACTAGTAAATGAATATGTTCATAAAGGAAGTCTGCTGTATATTGAAGGAAAACTGCGCAACCGGCAGTATGAAGATAAAGACGGGCAAAAGAAGTATGTAACAGAGGTAGTGGCGGAGCAGGTGGTTTTGTTGGATAAAAAGGGGAAGGCTGAAGTGCAGGATACTTGATGCTGGATGCTGGATGCTGGATACGCTTAAAAGTAAACTAAATGCAAAGTATTATTTTAAAACCATTATATCACCGGGGGCAGAAATGCATCGGGATTTATTTTGAGAAAAATGGGTTGATACAATCGTTGATACAAAAAGCGGCGGGGGCGAGATGGAGCAAAAGCAACAGTTGCTGGTATGTACCCTGCACCGGAGAAAATTATTTACATTTAAAATCTGCATTAGAAAATAAGGCGGAGTTAGAAATAGCCGAATTAAAAAAATTTTTGTTAGAAAAGAAAAAAAATAACCTGGTTCAATTTTCATCATCACCAATTAAAGCTGTTGTAAAAACAGAAATAAAAAAAGATAAAGTAGCGCTTTCAAAGTCTTCAGGTTTCGTTAATTATCCTCATACATTAAGTAAAGAAAACAGAGACGCATTACAACAATTTAACCGGCACCTGGTTTTAAAATCGTATAGCAAAAGCACCATTCGCACCTACGACAACGAGTTCCGCCAGTTTTTACAAACGATAAAAGATAAGCCAGCCGACAGTTTTAGCGTTCCCAGGCTGAAAGATTATTTACAATATTGTTTTAATACGCTGCATTTATCGGAAGCTACTTTGCATAGCAGAATCAATGCGTTGAAATTTTACTACGAACAAGTTTTGGGAAAAGAAAAGTTTTTTTGGGAAATACCGAGGCCGAAGAAACCGCTGCAATTACCCAGGTTTTTTAACCAGGATGAGATTGTAGCCATATTAAAAGCTACCTCTAATTTAAAACATAAAGTTATGTTGATGCTGGCTTACAGCGGTGGATTACGGGTAAGTGAAGTAGTTGCTATTAAAACCGCCAACATAGATAGTAAGCGTATGTGTATTTTAATTGAGAATGCTAAAGGCAAAAAAGACCGCATGGTTACTTTGAGCCCTGTACTCTTAGTAATGTTGCGGGAATATTGGAATACTTATAAACCATTACCTAAGGGCTATTTATTTAGCGGCCAAAATGCCGGTGAACCCTATAGCACCCGAAGTTTGCAACTTGTTTTAAATGCCGCAAAACAAAAAGCAGGTATTCTTAAGCCGGGAAGTGTACATGCTTTACGCCATAGCTTTGCCACACATTTGCTTGATAAGGGAACAGATGTAACCATGATTATGAAGTTACTGGGGCACAATGATATTAAAACAACACTCCGCTATCTGCATGTAACCAACCGGGATATGCTGCAGGTGGTAAGCCCGTTGGATAATTTAAATTTGGAATAATGTAATAAATTCAGCTGCCATAATTTCACAAAAACTAATGAAACTGGATTGCAAAGAAATATCAATATCTGATGATGAACTTGGTTGCACTATTGAGTTTAGCGAGGAAAAAGAAAAATATGACCTATATATTAAAAGCTCTGTTCAGAAAATATTGGCATCAATGAAACCATACATTTTACTCCAAAGATCTTATGGCGAGGATGAATTTGAAGAAGACTATTATTATTTTGAAACGCTTGATTTTGATAAAGCCGGAGCGTTAAAGGATTTTACCATAGACGTATATAGAAAAAAGATTTTAATAACCTACAATAATGAAATATTTGAAATTACGATACATGCAAAAGATAAAATGTTTGAAAACCTAAAAACCGTCCTAAAAAAAATTGCAAATAAAGAGGGGCAACTTAGAATTTATGAATAACCTATTATTAAAATAAGCACAAATTTGTGAGCGAGGTACAAATCAATTAAATTGTATTTGCGAAAGTTCAAAAACTTTCGTTTATTTTTATAACGGCGTAATAATTAATTTTTTAAAAAAATATACGCAAGTTGGATAGGTTAAAAACTTTCGTATATTTATGAGTTGAACCAACATCGCCTATAGAGGCGATGAGTTTGGATTCTTTCCTAACTTGTAGTTTTATTTTTTAATCATAAAAACTATTAAGTCATGGAAAAAAAAATCACTAAGTCCGCAAGCTGTTGCGGCATTGGAAAAAGCTAATGAGTATTTATCTCTTGGCCACTACAGCCCGCTCACCATTCGTCATTACCTGGCAGAACTCCGTTTCTTTTTTGTTTATTATCCTGATGCAGATCCTCTGGATTTTACTGAGGCGATGATTACACAGTATTTGCTTTACCTGGCTAAAACACTTGAATGCAGCCGGGTAAAATGCCGGATGGCGGCACAAAGTATTTCTTTTTTTATGCGACATGTGGCAAAGCGTCCTTATGTAATCCCGACCGTTATTTATCCCAGACCGGAAAATAAACTTCCGCCGGTGATGTTGCCTGAAGAAATTATGGAGGTTATTGACGGTGTCTCAAACCTAAAGCATCGTACGATCCTGATGTTGTTATATAGTTCCGGTATGCGTGTAAGTGAGATAGCTAATTGCAGGATAGCAGATATTGACTCCAAAAACATGCGTATCAAAATAGTGCAGGGTAAGGGTTCTAAAGATCGGTACACTATCATGTCGCAGCAGGTACTTATGGAGCTAAGGGCCTACTATCTTATTTACAAACCCAAAGAATATCTTTTCAATGGATCAAAGCCCGGTAAAAAGTACAGTGTGCGCAGCATACAGCACATCATGCAAAAAGCGTTATTGAAAGTGGGGCTTGAAAGTAAGAACTACACCATCCATACCATACGTCATAGCTTTGCAACGCATCTGCTTGATAACGGAACAGACCTGCACACTATAAAAGAACTACTTGGACACAGTAGTTTACAAACGACCATGAAGTACATGCATCTCACTTCAAAACGCACTGAGGGGATATTTAATCCTTATGATGCATTGCTACTGGCAAAAGATAACAACATCATTAAACAAAATTTAAAATGATGCTTCATGTTATCTTATACAGCACCACATGCAACCGTTCAACAGTTGCTGCAAAAACATGTGCTGCCGGCAAATAAAAATCTTCATGTACAAAAGGTGTTACAACGAATAAAAACATGCCGCACCTCCGCATTAGGCTATCATGTGTATCAATGCAGCAATGAGCAATGCAGCCATGTAAAATATCAGTACCACAGTTGCAGGGATCGGCACTGCCCCAACTGCGGTGCTGTAAAAAAGCAGGAATGGATAGAAGCGAGAAGACAGGAACTGCTACCGGTAAAATATTATCACGTGGTCTTTACATTGCCTCATGAGTTGAACAGTGTTGTGATGGGACATCGCAAGCTTTTGTATAAATTATTGTTTGATGCTTCTGCGGCTACGCTGCTCACCTTTGCTAAAGATGCAAAATACCTCGGTGCTACGTCTGGCATTATCAGCGTGCTACACACCTGGGGGCAACAACTCAGTTTCCATCCACATGTGCACTGCATCGTAAGCGGTGGTGGCATTACAGGCGATAATACATGGAAAGAGGCAAAGAAAAATACATGGCTTTTTTTGTTTCCGGTAAAAGCGATGAGTATCGTTTACAGGGCAAAGTTTTTACAGGCCCTGGAGCAGATGGTTACAAAAGGAGAAGTAACCTTGCCCAAAAATACAGATGGTAAAAAGCTCTTTAATTTGCTTTATCAAAAAGACTGGGTAGTGTATGCCAAAGCGCCGTTTGGTGGCCCTCATGCAGTAATAGAATACCTTGGAAGATACACGCATAAAGTAGCGATCAGTAATCATAGAATAAGCAGCATTAATGATGAGGGCACTGTAACTTTTGATTATAAGGATTACGCTGATAGTGGCAAACAAAAGCAAATGACACTTTCTGCCAGTGAATTTATCCAGCGTTTTGAGCAACACATTTTACCGGAACGATTTACCAAAATAAGAACCTACGGCTACCTGGCAAACCGGAATCGTCATCAGCGCATCAATGAAGTGCTTGGAAAAATGAAATTACCACTGCACAAAGGATTAATAAAAATCACTTTACAGATCCGACTGCGTGAGCAGTTTGGAATCGATATGGATGAATGCCCCTGTTGTAAAAACAAGACGCTAAGGCTGGTGCAAATATTTTATCCGTGGAAACAGAAAGAACTTCTGCGCCAACAGGCTGACGATGGATAGCAGGTATTGGAATCGTTCATTTTATCAGGAAAAAAATAGCAATCCTTTTATGGGGATAAAGGCAGTGTTATAGCACTAAATCAAAAAAGGGGTGTAAAAATTATTGAATGAAAAATATAATAGCTACTTTTAAATCATCAAGACATCTGAAACGATTGAGCAATGAGAAAAAAATGTTTTGAAGATCGAAATTTAATTTTAAAAACAATCATAAAGAAAAGAACCCGTTGATACTTTGTCCCCAATAGCAAATATTACGGCAACATCGGTCAACGCAAAAGTATACCGCAAAGCCCCTGCAAACTCATTTTTAAAGCAGGGCTTTTTAACGGGGCTTTTCGGATACTTTTCTTTGTGTTAGCGGTAAGTTAAAAGAACAACATTAATCAAACATTTTAAACCAGATACATGACAGAAGAAAATAATTTAGCAATGACAGAATCGAACCAAAACAATGCTCATAAGATTTATTCAAAAAAAGCTATTTTGGGGTTTTCAATATTTTTCGCCCCAATTTTTGGTGGAGTATTATTACGACAAAACTTAATTGATGACAACAGGAAAAAAGAAGCGAATATTGTCTTGCTGACTTCAATAGTATTCACAGTTCTGACAATACTCATAGTGAACAGTATGGAGAAGAAGACAAGTTCATTGACATATTTATTAAATATGGGATGGGGAGCAATTCTAACAGAATATTTCTTTAAAAAATATTTCCCTAATGAAAATTACGAATACAAAAAGATTTGGAAAGCATTACTAATTTCGATTATAATAGTAATTCCATTTATGTTGGCGATGATTTATGCACCGACAGAATAAACCTACCGCTAACAGCACCTACCCAAAAGTGGCGGTTCAGTTCTTAAATCAAGCTTTCCCGCTTGGGCGGGACAAGTCGTGCTTTTGTCAAAGTTTGTGCTGGGTTGACTGTTTAGTGCTTCGAAATCCGCTTCTTCGCCAAGCGCCAAAACGTTAGCAGTAATGGCAGAAAACTGTTTCCAAAAAAGAAACACGACTGAAAAAACATAAATTTGTAGGATATAGAAATAAATAATGGACAACCGCTTTACGGACATAATTCAGCTTATAAAACAATCTCGGACTAATGCAATAAAAGCCGTAAACGCTGAACTAATAAACCTCTATTGGAATATCGGAGAACATATTAGCAAGAAAATTGAACAATCAGAATGGGGTGACTCTGTGGTAACAGAATTAGCCAATTTCATAAAGACACAAGAACCAGAAATAAAAGGCTTCTCCGACAAAAATATTTGGAGAATGAAGCAGTTTTACGAGAATTACAAGGACTTTTCAAAACTCTCGACACTGTTGAGAGAAATTAGTTGGTCGCACAATTTGGCAATATTTTCAAGGTGCAAGACTGTTGAAGAGAGGGAGTTTTATTTGAACCTCGCTAAACAGGAGAATTTTAGTTTCAGAGAACTTGAGCGACAAATTTCTGCGAGCCTTTTCGAGCGGACAATGATTGGAAACTCAAAACTCTCCACAGCGTTGAGAGAAAGTAATCACGACCTGACAAATACTTTTAAAGACAGATATGTATTTGAGTTTCTGAATTTACCTGAGCCACATAGTGAGAGCGACTTGCAGCGTGGACTTGTAAGACAAATGAAAAACTTCATTCTTGAACTCGGCAAGGACTTCTTGTTCATCGGAGAAGAGTATAAACTGCAAGTTGGTAACAGTGACTTTTATATTGACTTGTTATTCTACCACCGTGGACTTCAATGCTTAGTGGTGTTTGAACTTAAAGCAGACAAGTTTAAACCCGACCATTTGGGACAGCTTAACTTTTATCTAGAAGCTTTGGACAGAGACGTAAGAAAGCCAAATGAAAATCCGAGCATTGGAGTTTTACTCTGCAAGGACAAAGACAGTGAAGTAGTTGAATATGCTTTAAGCAGAAGCCTTTCCCCGACCATGGTTTCAGAATATAAAACGCAACTACCTGACAAGAAACTTTTACAACAAAAATTGCACGAACTATTTGACAATGAAACGGACGAGAAATAAAGCCACTACTGCTAACAGGCGTTTTGCAAAAAAGCGGGTTCAGTGCTTGCAGAAAGTATAGTGCTTCGAAATCCGCTTCTTCGCCAAGCGCCAAAAACTTTAGCAGCAACCCTGTATGACACACCAAAATAAATCAGAAACCTTTTATGAGAATACTTAGTAATGACGAACAAGAATTATGTGTACGAATTTTAAAAGGCAGTGGCAATAATAATTTTCTTGGCAATATAATAGACCATAAACTTAGAGGCATCTGTATTGACATAACCAAAAATCCTCAAAATGTTTTCCTTGAATTCACTGTAAGAAGTACAGACCTAACATTTGAAGAAAGCCAGGATATAATTGATAGGATAAATGAAATTTCATTTTTCATCTTAACAACTGTAAACCTTATAAACTTACTTGAGAAAGAAGGTTATATATTGACAATACAAAGAGCAACACAACCATCTAATCACTCAAAATTTGGTGGTTGCGTAGGCAACCTTCCTTCTGTAACAAGCCAGTTTACAGACAAAAACATTTCCGATTTGTTAGTTAATTATTGTGACAGAGAAATGATTGCGACAGAAGAGTTCAAACGATTTTGTGAACGTAAGTTTATTGCAAGAGACGAACAAAGGTTTCAAAGACAGTTTTTAGTTTCAATTCTTGCACTAAGCGTAACGACAATTGCTTTGCTCGTAAACACTTTTTTTAACCTACTTCCTAAGTTTACGGGAGGTACAAAAATCAAGCAAGAGCAAATTGACACATTATCAAGTGGACTTAAATCTGTTGAAAACAAAATAGACAGCGTAAATAAAACAGTTAGCAAGTACAAAAATATTTCAGTTGACACTAATAGTTTACAGAAACCAAAAAATATTAAGGCGGCTAAAGACACGACACAATAGGGTATGCTGCCAACATGGGGTTCCTATGTACCTAAAGTCCGGTGAGAGAGTTAATATGGTAGTTCCTTTTTCTAATTTCTTTTGAAAGAGAAAGATTCAAAAGGATTTTTAAACCTTTCCCCTTCGCAAGATTTTTTTTTCCTTATCCCAAATTTAATAT
>JAGWRO010000007.1 GCA_028876495.1 Bacteroidota bacterium | reverse complement strand
GTAACTACTACCACTGTCAATTGGAACGACTTCAACCAACCCATAGAAGAAAAGTACTTTAACGGTCTTTTTGATAAGGTGATGCACTACCTGGAAGGCAAAAAATTATGGGTGAGGGATTGCGCGGTTTGCGCCAAAGAGCAGTACCGCCTTAACATAAGAGTGGTAAATGAAAACCCTTGCTGTAATTTGTTTGCCTATAACATGTTTTTGCGCCCGGGTAGTGAGCAAATAGCGGGAACAGAACCGGATTGGCATTTGGTACAACTGCCACATTTTTTGGCCGACCCGCTGACAGATGGCGTCAAACGCAGCAATTTTGTGATCCTCCATTTTACTCAAAAAATCATACTCATCGGGGGCACTCAATACACCGGCGAAATGAAGAAAGCAGTTTTTAGTATCTTGAATTATATACTCCCGAAAGAAGAAAAGGTATTAAGCATGCATTGTGCTGCCAACGTAGGGAAAGAGGAGGATACGGCGCTCTTTTTTGGTTTGAGTGGTACGGGCAAAACTACGCTGAGTGCGGATTTCGGAAGACAGCTTATCGGCGACGATGAGCACGGGTGGGATCACGAAACTGTATTTAATATCGAAGGCGGATGCTACGCCAAAGCCATTAACCTGGATGCTGCCAAAGAACCGGCCATTTATAAAGCCGTTCAATCTGGCGCGGTGGCAGAAAATGTAATTTTTTTCCCTGGGAGGAATACCATCGATTTTAGCTGTACCACCCTTACCGAAAATACCAGGGTAAGCTACCCTATCGGTTATATCAGCAACGCGCTTCAACCTTCAGTTGCTGCCATACCTGCCAATATCTTTTTCCTTACTGCCGATGCATTTGGCATTTTGCCCCCGATCAGCAGGCTTACTCCTTTACAGGCCATGTACCATTTTATCAGTGGGTACACCGCCAAAGTTGCCGGAACCGAAGAAGGCGTTTTGGAACCCAAACCCACTTTCAGCGCTTGCTTTGGCGCACCTTTTTTACCCTTACACCCTATGGTATATGCCCAAATGCTGGGCGAAAAAATAAAGGAACACAAGGTACAGGTGTGGCTGGTAAATACCGGTTGGAGTGGCGGAGCCTACGGAACGGGCTCCAGGATACCCCTGCCCTATACCCGGGCCATGATTACTGCGGCACTGGAAGGCAAGCTGGAAAAAGTGGAGTTTCAACCCCACCCTGTTTTTGGGTTAATGATGCCTTCCTCCTGCCGGGGAGTGCCACCGGAATTACTAAACCCTGAAAACACCTGGGAAAATAAAATGCTTTACGAACAAGCTGCCGATAAGTTAGCCCGGATTTTTGCTGCCAACTTTACCCAATACAGTGGGATGGTAAGCCCTGAAATTATTTCGGCGGGTCCGGTTATTGATAAAAAGCAATCAAAATGATGGTCAACAGGAATGTATTAACCCTCGATGAATTTACCCTTCGTGAAATGAAGGCCTTTCCACGGGCTACCGGCGAACTGGCGGGCCTGCTCAGGGATATAGGGCTGGCTGCCAAGCGGATCAATGTGGAAGTAAACAAGGCGGGGCTGGTAGATATACTGGGAAACACCGGCGACATCAATGTGCAGGGAGAAGAAGTAAAGAAAATGGATCAATATGCCAATGACCAGCTTATGGGGGTGTTACAGCATGGCATCAGTTGCGCCGGTATTGCCAGTGAAGAGCTGGATGAAATGGTGGCTTTTGATAACCGGGTCAGCATGAACTCGAAATATATCTGCATGTTCGACCCGCTGGACGGCAGCAGTAATATTGATGTCAATGTTTCTATCGGTACGATCTTCAGTGTTTACCGGCGGCTAACGCCCGCAGGAACTCTCGCCCTAACCGCAGATTTTCTGCAACCCGGGCTGCGGCAGGTGGCTGCGGGTTACGTCATTTATGGCTCGTCAACGATCCTTGTCTATGCCACCAAAAGAGGGGTAAACGGGTTTACGCTCGACCCCTCTATCGGGGAATTTTGCTTAAGCCACCCCGGGATGCGTTGCCCTGAAACGGGTACCATCTATTCCATCAACCATGGCAATTTTTCGCAATATGCCGAAGGGGTTCAAAAATATATTACCGGGTGCCAGCAAAAAGATGAAACTAACGGAGGCCCTTATACGCAAAGATATATTGGCAGCATGGTAGCCGATGTACATCGCAACCTGGTGAAGGGAGGCATTTTTATGTATCCCGCTACGTTACAAAAACCCAAAGGAAAGTTGCGGCTGTTGTACGAATGCAACCCCATGGCTTTTATCGTGGAGGTGGCGGGTGGCATGGCTACCGATGGCCATCAAAGGATACTGGAAAAAGTACCTGCTTCATTGCATGAACGGTCTCCCTTATTTATAGGCAGCAGTGGGATGATGGAAGAACTGGAAAAGCAGGGTCGCCTTGATTTCCGGTAACGAAGTGAGGAACACTGAAGACTCTCTTCTGCTTCGGAGGGAACCCTTCAATCAGCCCAAGGCTATAAGATGCGCCAGAGATAGCTTCCCTTGCTACGGCCGGATATTCAGTTAAGTTGATCCGCTCCTCTACCGGAGAGCGGGATTCCGTGTCCGGCTGCAGGACATTGCGGATGGCAGTGAGGTAATCTTTCTTTTTTTCTGTCCGTCGGGGAAGCGGTTGCGGGCCATCTTGAAAAGGTAAGAAGGAAAATTGTCAATGGCAGGCAGGGTTTCCCGCCTGGTCCAGACCTTCACAAAAGTATCCTGGATCACCTCTTCGGCGTCTTCATATGAATTACCGGAAAAGGGAAGAAGGTAAAAATACAACCCTGGCTGGTACTCACTGTAGAGAAGTTCAAATACTTTTTCATCTCCCTAATTCACTTTTTATGAACCCATTTTAGAATTAATACAAAGTTGACCAATGGTTCGTTCGGAAGCTGAACGAAAACTGTTTCATTTATAAAGTCAGGCTATTTAATCCTATTTTTCTCATCCGGGAAGATAATTTTTGGCCGGAAGACTTTCGCCTCTTCGAAAGACATTGAGGCGTAGGATATCACAATAACAATATCGCCTACGGCACCTTTACGTGCGGCCGGGCCATTCAGGCAACAGATACCACTCCCCCTTTTGCCGGTTATCAGGTAAGTTTCCAGGCGTTCCCCGTTATTGATATTTACGACCTGTACCTTCTCATTTTCGATCATGCAGGCCGCTTCCATCAGCTTTTCATCCAGGGTAAGGCTACCCATATAATTCAAACTGGCTTCGGTCACCACTACGCGATGTACCTTAGATTTGAGCACCTCAATATGCATTTTTGTATTTTTTAGGCGGTAAAAGTACAAAAACCGAACAGGAGAGAGCAAAGGATGGGAATTTAAGTCCTTTTCTTTTGTTACGGTCGTATCCAATAAACCGCTCCCCGGGATATCTGCCCGGGCCATCCAATTTAAGTAAAAATCGCAAATCCCATTTCAATGAGATCGCGGATCCCGAAAGCGAACTGAAAATTTGGACTTACTTTTATCGGGCAATTAAAAATTATGAAACAAATCATTGATCAATACCTCCTTTTGACAGACTGGTTCCTGTCCGTGCTGGAAGGCATTAATGACAAAGACGGGAGCAAAACCATTCAGGATGAAGGCAACAGTCTTGAATGGATAGCCGGGCACCTGGTCACAGGACGTTACCGGAATTTATTGCGTATAGGCGTTGACGTTACCACTTACAAACACCTGGATAAATTTATGGATCAAAGCAAACCGCCGCCGAATGCCATAGCCTTTGAAAAAGACGGGACTTATCCCGCCTTATCTGCATCGGTGGACCAATGGCAGATGTATTCGGAGCTGTTTTTAAACGCCCTGGAATCGGTTGAAGAAGATACCCTGCAGAAGAAATTGCCCTTTACCTTACCCGGCGGTGCCAATACCCTCCTCGATGCGTTATCTTTTATAGCCCTCCATGAATCCTATCATATCGGGCAGATGAGTATGATCCGTAAATTTTTGGGATACCCAGCCATGAAGTTAGGGCGGAGATCCTGATGACATCAACCCTGGCAAATATTTCATTTCCATTACCCGTATAACAGAATATAAATCGCTGTGGTAAGTCCTGTTTTCCCTTAATTTCAAAGCACCGGCCTTCGAATAAAAAGTTCAGCGTTGTGACCGGTAGCGCAATCCATTGTGGGTTTCATGACCATCGAATATTCCGAATAGAGGTAAATCCTGTTGCCGGAGTCCGTTTAAAACACGCATGATCCTATACTCTTTTCCTTCATGCCTGCGTGGGTGCCGGTTTCATCCTGCAGGATCCGGAATAAGGAGGAGAAGTCCCGTAGTTGTATAAAGAGTCCCTTTACCGGTAAATAAAAAACAGGCCAGGTCTTTCAACGGCAATTAAGCCCCGCAAAAGATAGGATATCGTAAGAATGGGTGCACGGTAAAAACCAATTCAGATTATTTCGATATTTGCCGTAAGCGCAACTTTTCGCCGTCGAAAATTTTTAGAACAATGATTTCTTCTGAGCAAATATTGCTGTTTAAAAATTTATTTAAGGGCAGGGAAGACGTATTTGCGGTTCGCTGGGAGAAGGATGATAAAAGCGGGTACATGCCTGCATATGATTTTGACTGGAATGAGTTTAATGCCTACAGAGCTCAGGGCGGAAGATTAAAAGATTTTCCGAATAAAAAATATTCAAAGTTGGATGACAGAAGGATCATCAATCATTTAATTGGCAAAGAAGTGATCGGAATATATCCTTTATTGGATGACAATACATCTAACTTCATTGTAGCAGATTTTGACGAAAATCTATCCGGCAAACGTACCTGGATTGACGAATGCCAAATTTTTATGCAAACATGCGTAAAATATGATTTGCCCGTTTACCTTGAAAGGTCACGAAGCGGGAAGGGAGGTCACGTGTGGTTGTTTTTTGAGAAAAATTATCCGGCAATTAAAACCAGGAAATTATTTCTCCATATCCTTGAAGAATGCAATATTATTTCCCCTTTTGACAAGAATTCAAATTATGACCGGCTATTTCCCAACCAGGATTATCATACAGGAAAAGGATTAGGGAACCTGGTTGCATTGCCTTTCCAGAAACAGGCATTACAAACAGGCAATTCCTGTTTTATGGAGACCGAAACCTTAGAGGTGGTTTCTGATCAGTGGTCCTTTCTGGAAAAAATTAGAAGAGTAAGCATTGAGCGGTTGGATACTTTATATAATACACTTACAGGAGCAGTCCCCGACGTAACGACAATAGAAACTGCTGATAGGTATAAAGGCCAACTAACAATCGTTTTAGATAATGTTATTAGAGTAGATAGAAAAATGCTTCCTCCTGAATTAATCCTCTTTTTCAGGGAGAGCCTCAATTTCATCAACGCTGAATATATCATTAAGAAGAAGCTTGGAAAGAACACCTTTGGAACGGATGCCTGGTTCAAAATGTTGAAGGAAAAAGACGACTACCTTTATATTCCGAAGGGATTCATCGGTAAATTGCTGCGTTACTGTAAGGAAAAAGGCATTTCCCACCAACTGATTGACCAACGTAAGAAGCAGGCAAAAGTAAATTTTTCGTTCAGAGCAAATCTGTATCCTCACCAGGAAAATGCACTAGTTGCTGTATCCAAAAAGGATCTCGGCATTATTGTCTCGCCCCCCGGAACAGGAAAAACCCTTATTGGATTAGCAATAATTGCAGAAAAAAGGCAACCGGCACTGATTGTTGTGCACAGAAAGCAATTGTTTGACCAATGGATTGAACGGATACAGTCTTTCATGGGAATTGCCGGACCATTTATTGGCAAAATCGGACAAGGGCAGCAAAAGATCGGAACACACATTACGGTTGCAATGATGCAGAGCCTATCGGGTCTTGATTCTCAAGATCCGGTATTTAATTCGTTCGGTACCGTCCTGGTGGATGAATGTCATCATGTGCCTGCAAAAACATTCAGGGAGGTAATTGAAAATTTCCATTCCTATAATATGTACGGATTGACTGCAACCCCGATACGAAAAAACAATGATGAAAGATTAATTTTTATTCACCTTGGCGATATCATTCACGAAATTATGCCGCGACCTGAACAAACCGGTGCAGAAAGGAAGCTGAGTTTAAAAGTGAGGGACACCAATCTATTGGTTCCATTTGATTTCAAAATTGATATTACTGAAAGGTTGTATCAAATATTAATTCATGATACCGGTAGAAATGAAATAATTGCTGAGGATATAAAAAGTGAAGTTGCGGCCGGCAGGAAAGTACTGGTACTTTCTGAGAGAAGAGCTCATCTGGATATATTGAACCAATATCTGAAAAGCAATTCTGAAACACTGGTAATTTCAGGTGAGGATTCGATAACCACAAGAAAGAATAAATTTCAACAAATCCGGGAGGGGCATTTTCAGGTACTTTTATCTACGGGGCAATTTCTGGGCGAGGGATTTGATATCGGATGCATGGAATGCCTGATACTTGCATTCCCATTTTCATTCGAAGGGAAACTAACTCAATATATCGGTAGGGTTCAACGGTCAGGGTTTGCACCGGTTATTTATGATTACAGGGATCCTAATATTGAATACCTGGAAAAAATGTTCAGGCAAAGAAATAAATATTACCAGGAATTATTAAAGACAAGGCAAATTCAAAAACTCGATGAATATGTACTTATATTCAGAGAGGATAAAGTCTTTATTAATTCTTTCGATAATGCTGTCTCCAAAGAATGTCTTGAACTGCCTATGGAAATTGAGCGGTTTAAGGAGGTTGCATGGAAAATAAGAGTTTTAAATTATGACGATGAAACCGGCACATTGATGACTGAAATTCTTGATTATAATGCGACGCCTGCTGAAGCGCCCCCTGCCCAACTTGATTTTCAGTTCTTAATAATTGATAAAATCAAATTCCGGACTATGGATACCGGCAGATTCCTGAATTCAGTTAAGCTTAAAAAGACATCTGTGCCGGTTGTGTCGCGAATGTCAGCGCCGGAATCTGCAGAACCGGAACCTGAAATTTCTAAGCCTGTTATTCAGCCACCAAAAGAAATGAGACAGGTGAAGACGATGAAAGTACCCTTTAACAAGTTAACTTTTGATAATGGGTATGTTTCATTTTCACTCTTTATAGAAGATTTGGATCAAGAGGCAAATTTTAGAATTGTAAATTCCGATATCAGGCCGGAATTTGAAGCCATAAAGGAATATTTTATGCGGATAATGAAGAAAAAGATTATTGCAGCCGATATTGAAATACTTTTCAAAGGCCAGGAGATACTTAGAGCAACAGCGCAGTCACAGGACATAAATAAAATAAACAGCAGCATTATTGACAGTGTAAGATTTGAATTGGTGAAACGTAAATTCTTTAATCCGAATGAAAGGAAGGAGGCTGGAGTTATAAACAGCTTCGATACGCTGCTCAATAAAGAAGAGAGGGCTTCCATCTCCATATTCAAATCCGATCAGGATTTGATCGACACCATCCTGAAGGTAAAAGACGCAAAACATTACTTGCAGCTTACATACCTGGCTTCACAGCACCTTTCTTCCATACTGAAAGTACGTTTCATTCTAAGTCCGTTTTCATTTTTATTTCTGTTATCGGGCGAAAATAAATATCACATTGTTTGGGAAACATTGAACAGTGAAGAAGCAACCTATATCTGGCATTTTGAGAAAACGATGAATGCATTGAGAGAGGGTTTAGTTGAGATTGAAAATATTTTGAAAGAGATCAAATCCACTAACAAACTACAGTTTCTTTCAAAAGAACATCAGAATTTCAGCAGGGTAATTCATGATTATTCTGAGCCGGAAAAGGGATTTGTTTTATGGAAAGGAATGTTGGAGGAGAAACTTGTGTGAAGTAAAAAAGTCAGGTGAAGGTAAAGATCAGATGAAATTGAAATCAAAAAGATGGTGAGATGCCGGGTTAGTGCTGAGGCCATCACAGCAGTAGCCAGAAGATTGGCTGAAATATTTTGGATCATGATTGTAAAAAAAAAAATAATATCAACCCAAAAACGAACAACTTTATGATGCACAAATGGGGGATCTGTTATCAAAAAGATCAACATAAAATGAAAAAAATGGGCTTGACAGTTGAAGAGGTATTCATGGCAACTCATTGAATTATTGATCATTAAAACTGGTTAGATGGAACTGCTGCTGATAGCATTACCAAAGACGAGGATTTGCGGTTCAGCCAGCATAGCAAGCCGCTTTGTTAGTTTTCGCCTTCCAATATTTTGAATTTCAATTTACAGCTTTTTTATCCGATTGGCTGACCATAAATGCTCTGTCTCCGAATAAAACAAATACTGTTTTGTTGCGGGCCAGGAAAATTAATTTTAAACAATTGGTTGGGAATAAATTTTGTTCATTATTTTTGCATGTTCGTGATTCACGAACAACTACGATTAATGAACACTAAACAAATGTACTATGCAAGAAACAGAAATCGTTCAAGCTGCCATTCAACACCTGCACGAACTCACGGGCATTGCAGTCCATGAAGTTGGGCCTGAAGGCAGGACTAAGCCCTACCGGGATCCCGACACCGCATTAGAACTGGAAATTCCAGGGAAGAAGTTCTTCTTCTGGGTGGACGTAAAAAATGAAATCCGTCGGTTGCATCTTGCTCATCTTATTGATTCTTTAGGAAAGGATCCCTATAACTGGCTACTTATTTGCCAATACCTGAGCAAAGATACCAGTGAACAGCTCAAAAAAGAAAATATCAACTACCTGGATGCATCAGGAAACTGCTATATACGGAAAGGGAATTTATTCCTTTTCATCAACGACCAGAAAGTTTCACCCCAGCGGCAGGCAAAGACAAGCAAGTTATGGAAGCCTGCCGGTGTTCGATTGGTATTTGCGTTGCTACTGAACCCTGAACTTATAAATCAACCCTACCGGGTAATAGCTTCGCAAAGCAAAATGGCCCTGGGAACTGTTGGCACATTGATACATGAATTAGTCAAAGAAAAATTTTTCACGCACTATAATGGCGTATACAGGATCGAAAACCGTGAAGCGCTGATCCATCGTTGGACAGAAATTTTTCATACTGTATTGCGACCAAAACTGGTGCAGGGCAGGTTTCGCTTCGCGACACCAAGAGATCGTGAGCAATGGCAGGATAAAAAACTCTATCAGATTTTTTGGGGAGGAGAACCTGCGGGAGCCATGCTCACCAAATACCTCTATCCTGAAAAGTTTAGCATATACTCAGACCTGCCGAAAACAGAAGTAATGAGGCAGCTTCATTTAGTTCCGGATACCAACGGCGAGGTGGAATTGCTGAAACCATTTTGGAATATAGAAGCTACACAGGTTGAATTTCCTCACACCGTCCCCCCGCTTTTGGCTTACGCTGAATTAAATGTCAGCCTGGACAGCCGAAACCGCGAAACAGCGGAGAAAATAAAAAAACAAAACCATATCTGAACCTGCAAAAATATCGCTAGCCCCTGCTACCATTAAAATGCTTCACGAAATGGAGGCGGTGTTTAGCCAATTTGGTATTGAATATTATCTCGCCGGTGCATTTGCAAGAGATGTGCAGTTTAAGACAAGGAACTCACATTCATTCGCCCGCAAAACCAACGATATTGATCTGGCGGTATGTATCAGCCATGAAGACAAATACAATGAAGTAATGGAGGCACTCGTAGCAACAGGTTCTTTTACCAGGGATCCGGACGAAATCATAAAACTTTATCACCGGTCTGGAGGTGAAGTTGATCTTATTCCATTTGGTGAAATTGAAAACAAAGAGAGGGCTGTACACCTTACAAAGCCCAAGGCATTCACTTTGCAAATGCCCGGCTTTGCCGAAGTGTTTCCATTTATTGAACAGCTAAAATCAGGCAACCTTGTTATAAACACTTGCCCGGTGGAAGGCCTGGTAATGCTTAAACTCCTCAGTTGGCACGACAAACCGCACCGCACGCACGACCTTGAAGATATTGATAAAATTATTGATGCCTATTTTGATTGGAACGCCGACGAAATTTACAGCCAACATTTTGATGTCATGGAAAGGTATGATACCGGCGATTTAAATTATCTATCCAAAATTTCGGCACAGGTTGTGGGCAGAAAAATGAGGCTTATCCTGGCTCCTTCTGCGGAATTAATGGAACGGATATTGAAAATTCTATCGATGCGTGAAAACCCAAGATGGGTAGCCATTAAAAACGGAATAATGGAGAATACTAATTCCGAAAAGTAAATATATGTATATAAACAATCATTTTGGCACATATCCGGCAAACAGAGCAACAATGCCATGCCGGAGCTGTTTTTAAAAAAGTACTATTAGTGATAGTATCTAAAGACAAGAAACCCCTTTAACTACCCTTCCCCACCTTTCAACAACCTTTGTATTTCACTTCCCAGGAAGTACACCCTTGACCGCACCTTTACCTTTCGCAACTTACCACACTTCATCCAGTCGTGCACCGTCGTCCTTGAAACTTTAAACAGTTGACATATTTCATCAATTTTATAGAGAGGTTTTTCAGTAAGTCCGGGTGTCTGCATCAGGTGCGAACTTTGTCCCTTTAATTTAGCAATTTCTTCCCTTATGATCTTTCGCATCCGTTCCCAAAATTCGTCCGGGTCATAGGGCATTAACATGGTTACCACATCATTATCCATCTCACATTAATTTTAATATTTAAATAATCAGCCAACAGCCATCAGCTATCCAGCACCCAGTATCCAGTTTCCAGTATCCAGTATCCAGCATCCAGTATCCAGCCCCCCTCACAACCTCTTCAAATAAACCCTGCTTCTCAAACACGGGTTACTCGAAGGCTCGTACCTAATATATCCGTATTCATGCAATTCCCGCATGCACTTATGATACGTCCTCCGGCTGATCCGCGCATTTTTCATCAGCACATTCCTGTCGAGCGGAATGGAATCCTTTTTCATCAGTACATTCCTTTCGGGCACAATAGCATCATTCGCACAAGCCATAACCCATTCATTCAGCAGCGCAACGTACAGGCAAATATGAGTAGGCCCGATCCGCACATCATTCGCGATAGCTTCATAAAATTCAGGCAGGTTGACAGAAGAACCTCCCATTACCTTACCCTTTGGGTTTTCCTTTTCCTTTTCTTCTGAAGCAACCCTTTATCACTGGCGGAAGCTGAACCAGCTTCGACTGACGCCCCTTCAACCCCGCCACTCCTGGAATGCATCTTTTTCTCCAGCAAGCGGTTCTGTAAAAAGCGGTACGCTTCATCAATGGAAATCCCCCTGCCATCAAAAAAATAAAACCGTTGACTCACTTCAAACTTCGACCGTAAATTAACCTTCCCTCCCGGCGAAGGCCCTTCCCTGTCTTGCCAGAACTTCAGCTTCAGGTAATCCGCAAAATATTTCCCCTCATCCGCAATGGACAATTTCGAAAGATCAGTAACAATCCCTTCAATTACCTTTTCCCTCTCCCAGGTATCTTCATCCTCCGGGTTGAAGGCGGCCTCCAGCTTTCCTCTACTCTCCCATTCGATAGCGGCCATACGCTGGTACAGTTCCCGTAAATTAACCGACTGGATCGTCAGCGAGGAAATTTCTATCGATGGGAGGAGAGAAACTTCATAATAACTACAGGTATAATGATCCTCACTTCGTTCAAAGTAAAGAGTGCAGGTCAACCGGTCCTCTCCCTTCAGAACGCGCTCCGTCAACTGAAATGCTTCGGGCCTGAAACAAACATGCTGCAGGAGTCGCCTGGAAATTTGGCTATCGAACCCTATACCCGTAAGCATGCCCGACAGCGCCATAATATTTTTAATATTCATAACTTAACTAATTCCCAGCGTTTTTTTTTGCCGGGTTCTTTTTTTGGGAAGCAGGCTGTCGCCATCCTCAGGGCCCGGGGCTTTTTGGGACTGCTTGTTAACTTTAATATCTTCCTTTACCTGCTCAACCGGTTCCTTCATAGCCTTAATTTCTTTACCATTCAAAGCAGGAGACTGGTAGGGTTCTAAGTTTTCTCTTTGCACCCGTTTCATTTGAGCATCATATAAATTCACTGTCTTAAATTGAGGATTGGCTTCAATAAACATTTTTTGAGAAGCGCCATCTTTCTCAATCGTCACCGACTGAATATTGCCTTTTTGCAAGGATTGCAGTAAATTCGTTTCCTTCTCGCCTCCGTCTAATTCTGCAACTTTGTATTTTCCGACAGCAGATTTAAGGTCGTACCCATAATTTTCGTGAAACTGTTTTACCTCGTTATTGTTATGTTTGTCTTTATTGTCAAAGTCAAGTTGTATCCATGCTTTGTAGGGTTCACCGGCTTTATTCGTAAGCTCTTTATGCACGGCGCGGCCCTCGAGCAAATTGTAAGCTTCTTTGGCGGTAACACCCTTACCTTTATTGAGGTAAAAAGTTTGCTCCATCTTCTCGCCGTTCCGGTGCTCAAGGGTGGCATGATAACTATTCAGAAAATACATATCTGAATTTTCCGGTTTACGGAATTGCAAAGTGGCTTCGAAGGGCTTTTTATTCACTTCTTTGTTAATGTTCATTTGAAAAGAATCCTTCCCTTCGTTGAGGTTCTTAGCCAGTTCTTCATGATGATTTTCACCAAAGCCCATCAGTTTGATGTTAAGCTTCAGGTAATCATAATTTTTCTCGTTCATAATTTTATATTTTAATTGGTTAACTAATACCTTTGGCGCGGGCGCCACATTTATCCTCCTGCTTCATTTCAGTTCCGGCAACGGAATCGCCTTTATAATTTTATTATTGTGAACCCGCAGGAGCAAATGCCTTCCGCCGTTCTTTTCCATAATTTGAATGGCGAGATATTTGCGGTCCGGGATCGTAAATTGATCCAGGGCCACTACCACCACCTTCGTACTATTGGCTTTAACCACCTTTAGATTGTCTGACACATATACAGGGGTAACTTCATTCTCCTGCACCGCCGTCCTCTTCCCCTTCTTCAGGTCCCGGATATAAAACTTCATCAGATCAATATCATATTCTATAGGGCCTTCATTCGTAAATTGTAACTGGTAATACATCACCTTCCCTTGAATATAAATCCCTGTAACCTTTGCCATCATATCCCAACTGCGATCACGGATACCATGCAGGGTGGGCGGATTGTCCGCAATATTATCCGCATAGGAAGCCTCCGGAATTTCTTTTTGCGGGGGTACGTGCATCACCCAAAGGCGCGGGTTCCCCGAATAAAGTACGCGAAACGAATAGACACTACCGTCTTTAGTGATCACACTTAAATTCGTCTCTTTAAAATTTTGCCGGGCCGCTTTGACCAATAAAATATTGTCCGCTAAATGTACCTGCTGCACCAGGACATCTTGGGTACCCCTGTCCACATGCAGTACGGGAAAGGGAAAGACCAGGCTCATCGTCTTGTCGGTAGCAATCGCCAAAGCAGAAGTTTGTGCACAGGCTGAAACAAGCCACCAGCAACCGCAAACCAAACACATCAATCGTTTCATAACTTTAATTTTATTTTTGAGAAATTTATTTAAGAAGCACCTTATAACCTGCCTTCACCATCACCTTCACGGCCTTCATACCCTTACTAAATAAATGCTTCGCTGCGCTGATACCCGCCGCGGTCGCCTGCCCGGCAAGGGATGGATCCAGTGAACCCAACTGCATCGTTTGCAAACTGTTATCGGCGGACTGTTGAGCCACGTCCCTGGTAAGGGCACCCGGAACATAAATCCCTTCCAGCCCGTCCATGTCATAAACCTGCATCTTTACAGGATAAATTGAATTTCCGCAGCGAATCGAATGAATGGCCACCTTCATTCTTTCCCCTTCAAGGGAGATGACACCATAGACGAAATTCCCCGCCGGTATCTTTATGTTTTTAATAAAAGCATTGCCGGTCAGGCGCAGTCGGATCACCGCCCCGTTCATCAAAACCTGGTTCTCATTGACCACTGCCTCAATCGCATTGGATTTTGGTAAGGCCGTCTCATCATCCAGGCTGTAGAAGCCATTCACAATAGTATCATCGGGTGATTGGTTGCTCACCATAAATACCTTGCCGGCGGGTTGATTAAAAGGTTCATCCTTTATTTTTTCCGGGTGCTGGATCTGTATGATCTTATCCATCATCCGGGAAAGTTGATCCAGCTCAGGATCATTCTCAGAACTTTGATCCATAGTTTGCATCATCTTTTCCAATCCTTTCACCTTACCATCCTGTTGTAAACCGGTTCGCAATTTTTCATCAATACCGGGATACTCAACAGGCTTTGCAGGTTCCGATGGCGGCTGGTGAATCACTTCATTCAGCACCTTCAACTTTTGCATCAGTTTTTCTTCCGCCTGGTCCGTGCTGGTGTTATATGGCGAAGGATTCAATTGATTTCCTTCCGTGAGGGAAGAGGGGTGAAATTTACCCGCAGCGCTTTGGACGATATCTTCCACCTTTGATGCCGGTTGCCCGTCATTTTGGTGTTCCTGGTAATAAGGATCATTCCGCATTTCTTCTTTTAATTTAAGAGAATCCCTGTCAGCTTTATCATAAAATGCCAGCTTATCCATTATTCCTATATTTACTTTCGGATCCGGCAAATGCAAATTCAGTCCGCTCAGATTTGCATCCTCCTTCTTCCCTGCCTTTACTTTACCGCCCCCCAGGGCCCAGAAAGCAAGCGTAATAAAAGGCAAAATAAGGACTGGCAACACCAGCATCATTTTTCGTTGGCGCAGGTAAGCCTGCGATAGATTTTTAATTTTCATTTGCTTCATTTTTGTTGTTGATAAATTTGTTCCAATACCTTCACGCTGTCCTGCAGGCCCGGGCGGCACCGCACGATACTGTCATAAGTTTTAAAATTTGTTTTTTGCAGGCTGTCCATAGAATGTTCAAAGGCCACCATTTTGTCATACTGTTGTTGGCTGATCAAAACATCAGCCCGTGCAGGCTTGTCATTACCTTTGTAATATTTCGGAACCTGTATCCTTCCTACCTTTATCGCTATCTTTTTTTCAGTAAATGCCCCAACCACACAATAAATACTTAATCCCGTTCCGCTTAAAAAGAAAATCACCAAAAGGAATTTCAAAGACAAAGCAGAAATCCGCCCCGCCTGCCTACCCATAAATGTTGCAAAAGACTTTTGCATTTTCAGGATAAAGCCGGCAATCCCTTTGGCTGCTTTATCATTCAGCGTTGGCCTGTCATCCTGAGCTTGCCGAAGTGGCTGAGCTTGCCTAAGTGGCTCAGCTTGCCGAAGCGGCTGAGCTTGTCGAAGGGGCCTATTTTTGAATAACTTCATCTGGGAGTCGTTTTAATATCTTTATTCTCTAAAATTTTCCATCTTTCAATCAGGAACCCGTGGGGGTTATTATCCGACCTTTCTACATTACGCAGGTATCCTTCCGTAACTAAGCTTCTTATCACAATGCTGACGGGCCGAATGATCTTTTCTTTTCCGTAATAGCGGAAGTAAAACGGGTATTGGTTGATGTTCACCACAATGCTGTCCGCTTCGACCGATTGGCTGATGTTCCCGGAAATAATATTGCTGTAATAGCTGTTCCCTTTTAAGTTATCATATTGTTCCTTGGCAGATCCGTCAGCGAGGTACAGGGCCCTGTCGATATTGGCCCTGATTACTTTATCGTCCGGGTCAAGGGTGAAAAAATACCGGTGGAACATTTTGATGTGATCTCTTGCTTCCACAGGAATATTATCCTTCCGGCCTGCCGCAAAGGCTTCCAAAACTTTTCCGTTGGCTAGGATGTAAATCCTCTGGGCCGAAGTATTAACCGAGTCGTACATAATGTGCAGCCCGTAAGCCGTGATGCAACCACTGGCCACCACCACCAGCAAAGCGAACAGCCGCATCTGCCGGAAAGCCGTGTCTATATTTTTTGTTTTTTGGAACATCTCTTTAAATTTTATTTTCAAGTCCTTCTCCCTCAGGCAAATGATTTAGGAGGTGGTAACTTTATCTTTAAAATAATCGCCCATCTCGCTTTGATAGCCCCCTGACATCATATTTGGTGTATTACCAAAAGCGTCTTTCACCATCGACGTAGTACTTTGTGCTGCGCTGTTCACCACCCTGCTGCTTGCGGATGTGGCAAAGCTGGATACCTTATACAACAAAGTATTACTGCCGCCTGCATGAATGATATAGTTCGCCACGGAAGGCACCGTGAAGTAGCCCACAATACCAATCAGCATAAAAATGATGTAAGCCGTGTCTGCAGAACTGAAGAAAGTATCCCCCTGTGAAGCAATTTGCTGAATATCCAGTTTCAGCATGTTCTCCTGTATCTTTCCCATGATGGCCCCGAAGATGTTGGCCACCGGCAGCCACAGGAAAATATTGATGTAACGGGCAATCCAGATCGTGAGCGTATACTGGAAGCCATCGAATACCGCGATACCAAAAACGAGGGGCCCCAGGATCGCCAGTACGATCAGGTAGAAGGTGCGGATTGTATCAATACAAAGCGCCGCGGCCTCAAACAAAATTTTCAATACCTCGCTCATCCACTGTTTGATGGAATTGCGGAAGTTGTAGGAAAATTTGGCGAACGAAAATTTAAAGTCGTTGCCAACTGATTCGAACCAACCTTCACTCTGATCCCCGTAATTATACTTATACCATTTGTCCCGGTCACCTTCCCCATAGGGGCCGACATACATCTGCCAGTAAATCGTTTTCTTAACAGCCTCTTCCTTCATTTGTAAAAGTTGGGTGATAGCCTGGTCAGACCCGGTTACCATTTGTTGGGTGCCGGTAACAGTGGGTTGCAGCACGCCATTAATCAGTGCAATCACAGAGGGAAAAATTAAAATGGCAAAAGCGATCACGAAGGGACGGAAGAGCGGGTAAAAATCCACCGGCTCTGCGTTGGCAATGTGGCGCCATACTCTGGACGCGATATACCAGGTAGCGGCAAAACCCGCAATACCTCTTCCTACTCCTATCAGCTCACTGCACAACGGCATCATATCCGTATAGAGTTGCTGCAGCACACTGTGCAGGCTCTTAACTTCACCGGCGAAGCCCCCGCTTTGCGCCCAAACTAAATTCGGAATCATCATTCCCACGATTGCCATGGCAATCATCCTTACACACATTTTCATATTCACTCGTTTTAAGCCCTTATCCTTCAGAAGTGAGGTTCATTTTACATCATACAACTTTCTCGATATATCCACATCCTCCTGCTCTTTTTGTCTCGCTTGTGATAACATCGCGGTACTACTGTTGAAATCACGCAGGAACGCATATTGATCCTGCACTTCATTCCATATATGATCGATCGCTTTCAAACGTTCATCATCGCTCATGCGCAGTTTACCTGCCGTTACTATCGTGATCAGATCACCCAGATTGCTTACACTTTCATTGAATAAATGACTATAGACCTTTCCCATATAACCGATCTCATCAGGTGTGAAATTTTTATCACCTTTAAATTGACTAAATGCTGATTTATATTCTTTCACGATCCGAAGCTGGTAATTGATGATATCTTTGATCCGTTCATACTTTTGAACCACGGGGCTTACCTGTAACAACCCGTCAAGGAAGGTTTGATGCAAGTTGAAGTTGCCCTGTGAAATATTTTTTATAACTTCATATCCACCGCTCAGGATCTGGTATCCCTGTTTCAGATCGCTAAGTATTTGTTTGAATTGCGCCAGCTTCTCCACATCGAGCAACAATTGCTTTGCTTCCTGCGATTGACAAAAAACCGGTTTTGCAGTGAACAGAATTGCCAGAATTATAATTATTTTTTTCATCTCACTTTCACATTTTCACATTTTCAAATTATCACATTGGCTAATTAGCGAATTAACTAATTGTCACTTTATTTTACTCCATTTAATTTCTTACTCACCCTCACATCCGTCTCTTCCTGGCTTCTTTGCATAGCAAGCATCGCGGCACCGGAACCAAATGACCTGCTGAACGAAAGTTTGTCCTGCATATCAGCATAAATTTTGTCAATCCTTTTAATCCGCTCATCATCCGTCATCTCCGTTTCACCTGAGGTAATAACCATAAGAAGATCATTGATATCCTTTGAACATTCATCCAGTAAATGATTGAACACATTTTGCAGGTAAGTAACTTCAGTAGAGGTAAATTGGTCCGATGCCCGGATGTGTTGTAAAGCCGACTTTGCTTCTTTAACGATCTGTAGCTGCAAAGCAATAATATCTGCCACCTTTGCGAGGCCTTTGATCTTAGGATTTACGGTCTTTAATGAAGTAAAGAATTCATTGTGCAGGTTAAAATCTCCGTGCTTAATATCATTAATGGTAGTTAAACCGCTTTCGGCAATCTTGTATCCTTTTTGCAGGTATTGGATATAGACTTCATTTGCTGCAATCTGTTGCAACAGGTATTTTATTTGTGTTTTCTTCTGATGAAACCATTCGTCAAAATTCTGTGCTGACAAAGATTTGAAACATGCCATCAACACTAATAATATTAAAACCACTTTCCTCATCTCACTTTCACATTTTCGAATTTTCACATTATCTAATTGCCTAATTGCCTATTGCTTTTTGCCTATTCTACCCATTTCCACATTTTCAAATTATCACATTCGCACATTGGCTAATTGACTCATTATCCCATTAGCTAATTAAATGTTCTGTACAAAATTCATGGTTAGCGACAAGATTTTATTATGATAAAAGGAGTAATAATTATGATAAAAGGAGTATTTCAGGAAAAGCATTTCTGCAGGGTATAAAAGTGCTGATCTCTTTTCATTTCATTACTTGTCATCGCAAATCGCGATTTGCGATTTGCGATATAAAGCACTAAATTTGTCTTATTATGAAACAGCACAGCGGAATGCGACCGCACGATATAGTAGTATTATTGAAAATAATATCAAAAGGAAATACCCCGTGGAGACACCAGGATCTTTCCAATGAACTTTATATTAGCCAGTCTGAGATCTCGGAATCATTACATAGGAGTCAGCTTGCAGGCTTGATTGACGTAGACAAAAAGAAAGTTTACAGACAATCCTTACTTGATTTTATTGAATACGGCCTTCGGTACGTATATCCGGTAAAACCAGGTTCAATGGTCAATGGTATATACACTGCCCACTCCCACCCTTTTATGCAACAACAATTTAAATCGGAGGTAAATTATGTCTGGCCTTCTGAAAGAGGACCTGTGAGAGGACTATCGATAGAACCCCTTTATAAAGACGTCGTAAAAGCAGCAATTTCAGACGAAAAGTTATACAAAATGCTTGCATTGATAGATATTATGCGAGTTGGCAGAACGAGAGAACTAAAAATAGCCATTGGAGAATTACATAAAATGATTATCAATGAGCCACAGCGTTAACATAAGTCGGATCAAAGAAGTAAAAAGGGCTCTGGAACCCTTAAAAGACAACATCGTATTTGTAGGCGGAGCTACTGTATCTCTTTATGCTGAAAGAATGGCCGGGGAAGTTCGGCCAACAAACGACGTAGACCTACTTGTTGAAATATGGAGTCGTTGGGACTTTGCGGAGTTTGAGGCAAAGGTGAGGCAATTAGGTTTTGTAAATGACATGAAGGCAAAATTTCTGGGCCGCTATATACTTGGGGATATTATAGTAGACCTAATGCCAACCTCTCCGGAAATTTTGGGATTTACTAACAAATGGTACAAGGAAGGTTTCAAAGCATCTGTTGATTTTGAGATTGATGAAACCACTACAATCAAAATATTGCCAGCCGAATATTTCATTGCTACAAAGATTGAAGCTTTTAAAAACCGGGGGCACGGCGATGGCCGTTTTAGCAACGACTTTGAAGATCTTATATTTGTACTCGACAACCGGGATTCCATTTGGAATGAAATTGAGGCAGCTAATCCTGCTCTTCGTTCTTACCTTGCAGAAGAATTTGAAACATTTTTAGGCAACTTTGATTTAGGGGAATGGATTTATGCCCATACTGCCACTAGTTCACCTCCGCCTGTCGAATATATTGTAAACAATATGAAAAAGATAGCATCTTCTGTTCATCGGTAATTTTTTCATTTTAAAAGAAATTATAAACCGATTTATAAAATATTTTCCAGTAAAAATGAGTAAAAGAGGATTTGCTGAAATATTTTCCACTATATCGCAACTTCTGTAAAATATTTTCCAGCAAATCATATATTCTGAGAATATTTTATGCGGGTGAAGAAAAAAATTGCTATAAATAACAACTACCCTCCCCTTTTAAACTCCCCCGCCGTCACCCCAAACCGCCTCTTAAACTCAATACAAAAGTTGGACGCATGCTGATATCCCAGCGCATATGCCACACCGTAAACCGTAGAGTCAGGTTCCAATAACAGTTTTTTTGCTTGTGACATTTTCAAATCCAGGAAGTAGCCGACGGGGGTACTCGAAAAAAGCTGCCTGAATCCCTTCTTCAATTTGTATTCATTAATTCCCGCCATACGGCTAAGTCGCCTGAGGTGCACTGGTTCGTCATTGGGATGGGCTTCAATAATCCGCTTCACTTCATTTAATAATTGTTTGTCGCGCTCCGAAAGTCTTAGCAGCTTCTCTCTTGGTGGAGATGCCGGTCTGTTTAAATCCGAAGCACTTCCTGTTTCCTGCCTGTTAAATGATTGCAGTTCTGCGTGACAGGGAAAACAGAAACAGCGGTTCTGCCTATTGCTTATTCTACCCATTTTCACATTTTCAAATTTTCACATTGGCACATTGCTCATTGCTCATTGCCTCATTGCCTGTTGCCTGTTGCCTATTGCCTATTCTACCCATTTTCACATTTTCACATTATCTCATTGGCTAATTGGCTAATTGGCTAATTATCACATTAGCTAATTATTGTAACCCATAAAGCCTCTTCTCCACCTCCACATCTCCCTTCTCTGCAGCCCGCTGAAAACTGAGCATTTTGTTCTGATCATTGAACTGTCTCAGGTCGGTGAGGTTATCATCAACCGCATCCGCCGCATGGTTGATGATCTCTATTCTTTTTGCATCGGTCATCTGCGTAGCAAAAGCATTGATAACTAAAAATACCTGGTCGAGATTTTTGATACTTTCATTCAGGATGCCGGTATACACCTTTCCCATGTAGTTCAATTCATCTGCCGTAAAATTGTCGTCCTGCCTGAATAAAGCCCACGCCGATTTGTATTCATTCACCAGCGCCGTCTGCTTGTCAATGATATCCCTTACCCGGTGATAGGTAGCAATCGCTTCCTTAACTTTGCTGAGTTCATCGAAGTAGTCGGCATATAATTTCCGTTGCTTTTCTACCCAGTCGGAAATCTCATTTAACTTCACCTTTGACATTGTATTTTCAATGGCTTTTTGTGCATTCTGCAACCAGATAACTTTGTTTTGCAACCGTTGTATCTTCAGGTCCACCGCAACGATCACCTTCTTAATTCCCTCCTTGATAACTTCCGCAATGGGAACCTGGGCTTGTACCTTAATTGACAAGAACAGGGTTATAATTAATATTACTTTCTTCATAACTTTTGAAATTTTACAGGGCCATTGAATAAGCAATTCTTTCCCGGATCAATGGAATATATTTTTCCTGTTACCGCTTCCTGGAGTACCTTACCTTCCATATCATAAATCGCGGTCGTAATTTTAATTTTGTATTCAGGTTCCATCACTTTACCATAAATCATTCGCTCATATTTCCACCTGCGTACAATCTTATATTCATTCGCCGAAGCATTCTGTAACGAAATAACCAACGTATCGTATTCTTTCCCGAATTCATGTATGGAGAAACGTATATAAGTTCCGGGAATAAAATCCTTAACTTTATCCTGTGTGCGAATCAATCCGCATCCAATGATCAACAATGCGGCAACAGGGATTAATAATTCTTTCATAACTCTTAGTTTTTAATTCTTAACTCGTAACTCTCAACTCTTAACTCTCATTTCATCTGCCATAGCGGCAATTCCTTTTTGTATATCCCCTCCAAATTTTTCAGCATATTGCATCACCTTCACCTTTTCTGTTTCTTCCGTCGTGTAGGCCAGGTATTCTTCAGGTGATACTTCGGTCCGGTAGACTTTCGATAAAACCCCGCCGAGCGAAATGAAAACTTCTTTATACCTTTTGGTAGGGTCATTCGCTTTATTAATAGACAGCACCAGGGCTTTTTCTTTTTCCGTTAATCCCAGCAACTCCTGTATCTGGTCGAACTTGTTTTGATACTTGGATTGATCCAGCAGAATTTTGCAATCACTGTTATTGATAATAGCCTGCTTAACGACCGGGGAAGAAATGATATCTTCCACCTCCTGGGTAACGACAACTGCCTCACCGAAAAACTTCCGGACGGTTTTGAACAGGTATTTAATATATTCCGCCATACCTTCCTTCGCTATCGCTTTCCAGGCTTCTTCGATAAGGATCATTTTGCGGATACCTTTCAGTTTGCGCATCTTGGAAATGAATACTTCCATGATGATAATGGTAACAACAGGAAATAATATGGGATGGTCCTTAATATTATCCAGTTCAAAGACAATGAAACGTTCCTGCAGCAAGTCAAGATTTTCAGTAGCATTCAATAAATAATCAAACTCGCCTCCTTTGTAATAAGGGCGCAGGACATACAAAAAATTAGAAATATCGAAATCCTTTTCTTTTACTTCATCTCGTTTAAGAACCTCCACAAAATCCCTTTGCAGGAATTCATAAAAAGTATTGAAACACCTGAATATTTCTTTCTCCCCTTCAGAGTTGGTCCCGCCACTGCGGGAGGCGGGGGTATAATACAACTGCAGTGCATTGGAAAGAGCGACGTACTCCGACCGGTTAAAAGTTTCATTATCCTTTTTCCAGAGCGCGAGTAACAACGTTTTAATACTCTCTTTCTTTTCCGTGTCAAGCACGTCGCCCTCTCCAATGTAAAATGGGTTAAACCGGATGGGATTTTTTTCATCATAGGTGAAATAATATCCCTTTACCATCTGGCATAGCCCTTTATAACTATGGCCGACATCCACCAAAACAATATGCGTACCCTGTTCATAGTAAGATCGTACCATGTGGTTGGTAAAAAAACTTTTACCACTGCCGGAGGGGCCGAGAATAAATTTATTGCGGTTCGTGATGACGCCTTTCTTCATGGGTTCATCCGATATATCGGTATGAACCGGTTTGCCGGAAAGCCGGTCACCCAACCGGGTGCCGACAGGTGAAACCGAAGACCGGTAATTGGTTTCAAGATTGAGAAAACAACAGGCTTGTTCGGCAAAGGTGTCAAAGGTGTCGTTCATAGGAAAGTCCGCTTCATTACCCGGTATGCCCGCCCAGAAGATTTGCGGTGCTCCGTCCAGCTCCTGCTTCGGAACCGCATCCATCTGGGCCAGGGCTGAGGATACCAGGTTGCGTACCTCCTTCAACTCCTCTTTATTATCGGTCCATACGAGTACATTAAAATGCGCCTTCACCGGCAACCGTTGCTGTGAAATCGCTTCATTCAAAAATTCATTGGTGGCATCCCTGGAAATAGCATTTTCTCTTGAGTACGCCGAAAGGGATTGTAAACGCAATCTCTTATTCTCTAATTTCTGAAGGGTCTTTTGCGGGTCATCGATAAAAATATACTGGTTAAAAATATGATTGCAGGGCAACAATTGGCCAAGCGGGGAAGCAAAGCCAACTGAGAATTTGGTTTTATCGGTAGAATATTTATCGTAATTAATCCGGGAGCCGCAATAGGTGGGCAGGTCCTGTGCATCTGCTAAAGTGAATAGCTGGCAATAATCAGTGCCGATACGGATCCCGTCGCTGAAAGAAATATCCTTTACAAAAAGGTTCCCTTCATGAGGCTGCAGGTTCAGGTATCGTTCAACAATACCGCAATATCTCCCTTCGCCGGATAAATCTTCGTCTTTCAATCTCCGTATTTGCGCAAAGCCGCTGTCTGCTAATATTCTTTCAAACTGTCCTGCACCGTCTAAAAAATCCTGTAGCAACTGCGGTCTGAGAGTTTCTTCGGGAACGATGGAGCGACGAAGAAGGGTAGAGAATAACGAGCTACCTGTTTTTCTGTTTACCGGCTTTTTGGTCAGCATAATATAACATTGGTGATCCAGATAAGGCCGTTCATTAAAGAACCGTTCGCTGCTTCTTGTAAGGAAACTTTTATCCTCTTTGCTAAAATCTGCCCTAAACTTTGTTTCGGTAAACCAGTCCTGTTTATGAAATACGGTATTTCGGGGCAGAATTTTTATTGCCTTGATGAGTGCCTGGTGAAAGGCTTCATATTCCTGGTCCGATAAAGTGTATAATTCCGGGAGCGTCACTTCATAACCGATGGTTACATCTCCCTGTTTGGAAAGGATACAATCATGCTCCACTCCTAAAATCGGTAATATGTCTTTCAGATTCTTTTCCATCAATCACCACTCATAATTAACAATTCACCATTCCCCATTGACCATTCACTTTTGCCTATTGCCTATTGCTCATTGCCTATTGCACATTGCACATTGCCTCTTGCCTATTGCCTATTACCCCTTCTCAAATTCAAAAACATCTTCCTCGAATAATTTTTAACGCACCGCGGCACCCCCTTCTTAGCCATGCTTTTCATCATCCCATGCGCGCCATATTTATGACTAAGCTTATACACCTGGGCGAATAAAACGGTTCCTGAAAGGAGAATAATACCCAGGCAAACAAACGTATTAACGCCGCAGATATAGAGGATAGCGAATACGATCAGTAGCGCAAGCAAACCACCACCCAGCCACCATATATATAGCGCTTTCAGCCCCTTGAACTCAATGGGTTTATTGATCCCTTTATTAATCGTATATACACTCGTTGCCATAATTTTTTTTAATCCCCTCCTCTGGAGGGGTTTGGGGAGGCTTTATATCCCAAAGAAACTCCTGATCACCGTTGCCACCACCACTAAGAACACACAACTGCCGAACCACGCCGCTGCAACTTTACCGGTATCAGGATCACCGTGATTCCATTTTGAATACACTTTGACGGCTCCGATCAGGCCTAGAATCGCGCCCACCGCATACATCAGGTTCGTTCCTGAATCAAAATAGCTTCTGACCTGCGTATTGGCCTGGTTGATCCCGGCATTGCCGTCCTGTGAAAAGGCTACCGCACTGGTCAATAAAAAAAGGACGAGATGGACCATCTTTACTTTTAATTCCCTCTTTAATTTCATTCGCTTCATATACTTCATTTTAATGGTTTAAATACCTTCGTTTTTCCGCTCCCGGTCTCCTCCCCTTCAGGGGAGGTCGGGAGGGATCGTCGCTCACCCATCTATAACCATAGCACACGTAGATCTTCCTCACTCAGATGGATGGAGCATTGAGCTTCACTTTCAGCAGTGATAAATTGATTAATATTTTCCCGGAACTCCGGCTCGTCCCAATGTTTATAGGGTTCAAGTTTTAACTGGAGATCATATATCAATTCATGAATATTTTGTTTGCCGGTGAAGGCGGGCCTGATTTCTTGTATAATTTTTTTTGCATTCCCGCTCATCTCACTATGCAACTCTTTGTCACGAAAAAAAGATTTCATGTTAAGCTTCAATAACGAAGAAAAATTAACTCTGAAATAAAAAATAAGGAGGAATGCATAATAGAGAATAAGAATCGCAGAAATGAATACCAAATATTCTTGCCAGGAAATCGCGTTCAACATACATTGTAATTTAAAAGTTCAACAATAATTTTTAGACGGTCACTTCGTATTTAAGAGCAAATTAACGCCACTTCAAAAGCCGTATCAAGTCCAACTTTAAACTTTTCCGGGTTGTACCCTTGTACCCCTTGAAAACCAATAAAACCACGGGAAAGATTTTTCGTGGACACATGATTTGGTGACTAATATTATTAGTGAAAAGAAGATGGCAAGCGTCCTTTGCTAAGAAACCAATTGGCAATTATTAAATTGCCCAAAATAATAGTTGAGCAATCAGGTATCATCACTGGAATCTTGAGAGAATTTACTATTGAAAGTAACAAATATGATTTCATTTCCTTCAAAAAGATGCCCCTTGTTTTTTGGTTCCTGTTTTTGAAAATACCAATCTTTGCCGATGGGTTTTGGCGGCAGGGTGCCGGAAAAAATTTAAAAGACGACACTTTTCCGGCAATTCAATATTGGTTCCGTTTTCATGGCTGATTTTTTCTAACCTATTCCAAAATTGAAAGTTTAAATAATTTGGTTTTAAGGTACTATTAGTACCTATAGAGGAATAATTATAAACTTTTGAAGTCTCAGGCGAGAAAAACGAAATGTTCCCGGAATTTAAAAGATGGAACACTTTTATAGATTCTTTTCACGGTTATGCTATTTACGGGAAATAAACCTATCGTCTGCTTGATAGCAGTCCGAATGTTCTATCGCCTAACCTGTTTTCTTTTATTTTTGACTACATTGATAATAGGACTTTAACCGAAGACCTTAATCCCTGCAAAAACCGGGGTTCCTGGTAATTTAGCGGCTGATAGTTTTTTGACCTGATCAGTAACTTGTAGGTTGACTTGATTTATTCTAAGGCCGTTTCTCTACTCCGAGCCCTTTGTGTGAATGCAGGACACGACCGTTTGAAGTGATCAATCTACAATTGGGTATTCACCTTCCGCTCCGTTTATATATTACCTGGCAGAACTATATGGATATTCAACAGGATTTTTAACTAAACTCCACACTCCGCTACAAGGGTTACTGTGAATATAATTTAGTTTCTCCAAAAAGAAATGCTGTGTTGTTATCGGCTTACTATCAAATGACCTCTCAAATACCTGGTGTTTTTTCCTCTATCCTTATCTGAAGCTATAACTGCTTGTGCAAGCTTTTTTAGCATTTCATCATTTCTACTTTCCTGCAATCTTTTAACCAGTTCATACGCTATAAATCTCTTGCCGTTACTTATTATTGTATTGATGCT
>JAGWRO010000036.1 GCA_028876495.1 Bacteroidota bacterium | reverse complement strand
CATCTACAAAACAATAAATTGATATAATTTTATCTTCATTGAGCATCGGTAAAATAATTTTAAGTGGGTAACTCAAAATTATTCTTTATTCCGATGCTCTTTTTAACTGGCAACTTGAGTTAATTAGCTAATTAGCCAATTAGCTAATTGCTATGGTAAATTCTTCCATTACAGGGTTCGCCAATAGTTTCAGTGCGGCTTCTTCTGCAATCGCCCTTGCTTCTTCAGATGATGTAGCTTCAATAGTCAACTGAACATGTTTTCCTATTCTAACATCATCAATACTTTTGATTCCAAGATTGGCAAGTCCGCCCAATACTGCTTTTCCCTGGGGATCCAGCAATTCTTTTAAAGGCATTACTTTTATTTCTGCAACGAAATTCATTCAATATTACTTTTTGATCCGATCGCTTTCGGAATGGTTAATGATAGTAAAACATAAATTACAAATACAACAGGTACTGCAATCCAGTGCAAAAATAACGCAGCAATAATTGCAATCACTAATAAAATAATTTTTGGCATATTATTCTTCAAAGTAAAGTCTGCAAATTTTAAAGCCATCATCCTGTGGCTACTCAACATGAGGTAACTGAGTAAAAGTATCACTGCATACAAAAACCATTTGTTAATGATAATGCCATTTACACTGCTTATATAATTAAAATGCAAAATAAGAGGAAACGATGCAACCAGCAATCCAACCGCGGGAACAGGAACCCCTTTAAAAGAAAATTGCTGGGAACTATCTAAATTAAACTTCCCTAACCGATAAGCAGCTGCACAAGCGAGTAGGAATGCCGGAAGCATCCATATAATGGAAACATCCAACCCATTTTCTTCACGCGCAAAACTGAATCGCAATAACTGGTAAATAATTACAGCCGGGGCTACGCCGAAACTTACTAAATCACTCAATGAATCCAGTTGCTTTCCCAATTCGCTTGTAGCCTTAAATAACCGCGCCACAAATCCATCGAGGAAATCAATTAAAGCTGCGATGATAATGCAGATTGCAGCCCAGCTTATTTTTTCAGGAATATTAAAACTGCTGCTATATTGATCGTTGATATAAAAAATAACGGTATTAGTTTGCAATGCAAACACAATTGCGAGGCAGCCGGCAAATAAATTGAGAAGGGTGAAGAGGTTGGGAATCTGTTTCATATTAAGAGACAACCGACAACCGACCGCCGACGACCGAACGCCGACGTCTGTCATTTCACGGAAGATTTTAATTAATTGAGTTTTTAAATTTTTGAATCTTTGCTACTAATTTATCCAATGAATTATAATGAATATGAAAATCAGCATCAGAAATGAGACTTCTCTTTTTGCCAATAAATAAGCAACTTACAACTTCTATTGCAGACCTTTGCGCATAACCCAAAAATTTTTTCTGTTCAGCATTGGATTGTCCCGTCGAACCTTCTGCAATGTTAAGCGCAATAGAATCAGTTGCACGTTTAATTTGGGAAGTAAGAATAAACAACTCTTCTTTCGGGAAGTTTCGTTTCAACTTATGTATTTCTAAAGAGATTTCGATAGCTAATTGCCAGATTTGTAAATTTTCAAATTTAAAAGGCATCTAATGAATTTTTAAAAAGCTTCTTATTCAACAGCACTCCGGTGACTTTCACCGGTGGTCAGTTGTCGGTAGTCCTTTCTACTTCATCAACGTCTCAATCTCTTCAACAGTGATCGGAATGTTTTTCATTAAATCTTTATTGCCATTTTTAGTGATCCAGTAATTGTCTTCTATCCTTACGCCCATTTGTTCTTCTTCAATATAAATCCCCGGCTCAATCGTGAAGACCATTCCCGCTTTTATAGGTTCGCTCCTTGTGCCAAGGTCATGAACATCAATTCCCAAATGGTGTGAAATTCCGTGGTACAAATATTTTCTGTAAGCCCTGTTTTCAGGATCTTCATTTTTGATGTCTGATTTCTTTAGCAATCCGATTTTATGAAAAAGTTCTGTTGCTTTATCACCCACTTTTTCTGTATAATCATTGATACTAATTCCGGGTTTTAAAATGGAAGCACAATAATAATGAAGATCGAGACAAGCATTATAAACTGTTTTTTGTCTTTTTGAAAACTTTCCATTTACAGGAATTGTCCGGGTGAGGTCTGCTGAATAATTTCCATACCGCGCTCCAAAATCCATTAATATCAATTCTCCGTCTTTACATTCCTGGTTATTTTCTATATAATGCAACGTTCTTGCACGATCGCCACTTGCTATAATACTTCCGTAAGCCGGTCCGGAAGCACGCTGGGAAAGAAACGAATGCCAGATTTCTGCATCAATTTCATATTCCATTACGCCTGGTTGTATAAATTTCAACAACCGGCGAAAAGTGTTATCCGTAATATCAATTGCTTTTTGCATTACTTCAATTTCCAGTGGTGTTTTTATAGCACGTAACTCTTTCATTATCCTTGCGCTGCGTTTATAATTATGCAAAGGATAACGTTCACACATATAGGCAGCATACCTGTAATCACGAACAGGAACTTCATTTGCCTTACGGTCATTTTCGTTGGTGTTCAGGTAAATCGTATCAGTCAAATGAATCCATTGTTGTAGCAGCCCTTCAAGGTCATCCAGCCAAACAATTTTTTTTATTCCTGAAATGGCTTCGCCTTCATTTTTTCTTAACAGGTGGCCATTCCATTTTTCTTTTAACTCATTCGGACGAACCAATACCAATACTTCCCTGTATTTGGGATCAGGGTTATCGGGATATAAAATCACCATTGTATCTTCCTGTTCTATGCCCGAAAGCCAAAATAAATCTGAATTCTGAACAAATGGAAGCAACGCGTCGCCATTCATTGGCAGTTCATCATTGCTGTTAAAAATCGCAATAGAATTTTTCTCCATTTTGGCGGTAAACCGTTGCCTGTTATCAATAAATATTTGAGGATTTAGCGGTAAATATTTCATCTTTTTATTTTTAATTTTTTACTTCCTTTCAATTCTGCACTAAAAGTAAAATTTGACCTTGGTAAATATTTTGCAATATACACGAATAAAATATTTTAGTTTTTCGAAACTGACACTAGTGAAAAAGCCAAAGAACCAGCGAAGAAATATATTTATAATTTGAAAAAAAGCACCTCTTGCAGGAGCAGAAATTATAGCAACTGCACCCACAGATAATTGGGGGTTGAAATTGAACAGAAAATAAAATTCCAAGGAATTTGTTTATTTACTATTAAAAAAAACCTTTTAAAATAATCCATACAACTGCGCATCTATCTGGTTGATGATTTTACCAAGATCTTCCTCATTCTCAGCAAATTTATTTTTATCCGCATCTACGATCAATAAAGGACCTTCTTTATATCCATCAATCCATTTATTATAAAAATCATTCAGCTTTTTTAAATAATCGAGGCGAATATTTTCTTCATATTCGCGGCCACGTTTTTGTATTTGAGCAACCAGGGTTGGAACAGAAGCGTTCAGGTAAATCAAAAGATCCGGTGGCTGAACCATTGATTTTAAGGTTTCAAAAAAAGAATAGTAATTGGTAAAATCTCTTTTAGTCATCAATCCCATATCATGAAGATTGGGCGCAAAAATATTAGCATCTTCATAGATGGTTCTGTCCTGGATCACTGTTTCTGTTCCACGCTGAATTTCCAACAATTGATTCAATCTGCTGTTTAAAAAGTAGATCTGCAAATTGAAACTCCAACGCGGCATTTCTTCGTAAAAATCATTAAGATATGGGTTGTGATCAACATCCTCAAATTGCGGAATCCATTTATAATGCTTGCTTAATAATTCAGTCAGTGTGGTTTTACCTGCCCCGATATTTCCGGCAACCGCAATGTGTTTTGGTTTTTTTGATTTTGCCATTCGTTCTAGATTTTTTATTCTGATTTTGATTTTTCACCTTCTTTGGCAGGACTTTAAAAGTAAATATAAATTCAATATGGTAAATTTTTTATTTAAAAATTTAAAAAGTAAAAATCAGAAAGAATAATAAATTTAGGAAATCAGAAAGCGATTGAAAGGTTGATCCTTAAAAGGATTAAAAATAATTCAGACCCATTGCATTTCTCACTTTTTGCATGGTAGCTTCCGCGCTTGCAATTGCTTTTTCTGCGCCTTGTTTCATCACTTTTTGCAAATAGGCTTCATCATTTAAAATGTCATTCACGCGTTTACGAATGGGCGAAATAAACTGAACCATATCTTCTGCCAATTGCTTTTTCATATCGCCATACCTGATTGTACAATTATCGAACTTATCCTCAAAAAGCTTAACAGTTTCGCTACTACTCACCAGTTTCATTAGTAAAAAAAGGTTTTCGATATAATCAGGTTTTAGGGAATTATTTAGGGTGGGGCCGCTGTCAGTCTTGGCTTTCATTATTTTTTTCCTGATTGCATCATCTTCATCAGCAAGAAAAATTGTTGCCATTTGATTTTCACTTTTACTCATCTTCCCACTTCCATCCAACGAAGGCACTTTTACCAACTCATTATTGAAATTAAAAGCAAATGGTTCGGGGAAAACTTCTTCATAGCGGTGATTAAACCTGTTAGCATAGGTTCTCGTTATCTCAAGATGCTGTTCCTGGTCTTTGCCAACCGGAACGTATT
Organism: Bacteroidota bacterium; assembly: GCA_028876495.1. GTDB lineage: Bacteria > Bacteroidota > Bacteroidia > Chitinophagales > Chitinophagaceae > Ginsengibacter. The sequence continues at coordinate 6,382 of JAGWRO010000036.1, read as the reverse complement.
TTGCGCGATGAATTAAAATATCAGCCGCCATTAAAACAGGGTAAGTGAGTAATCCTGCATTAATGTTATCAGGATGCTGCCGTACTTTATCTTTAAAAGTGGGCGTCTTTTCAAGTTCGCCTTTGTAGGCGAGCATATTTAAATAAAGATATAATTCTGCCGTCTGGTACAAATGGCTCTGGCAATATAAAGCTACTTTTTCAGGATCAAGCCCGCAAGCGATATTTTCTGCCAAAACTCTGTGAACATTGGCTTTTAGTTCTTTTGTATCAGGATGTGTAGTGAGAGAATGAAGATCAGCCACCATAAAATAGCATTCATAATCTTCCTGCATTTTCACATAATTTTGGATGGCGCCAAAATAATTTCCAAGGTGTAAAAAACCCGTTGGCCTTATGCCGCTCATTACTATTTCTTTCTCCTTTTTCATAAGTTGGCGAAGATAAACAGATTTTCAATTTGCATTCGTCAGGGTTTACCAGATTTTAAACAGTCAATTTTTATTTCTATTCCTATTATCCAAATATTTTTAAATCTTCAGCATTAAAAAATAATGATAAGCGGAATAATGCAGGCTATCAACGACAAATTATAAATAAATAAACCTGTTATATTTGCTGAATGAATGTAAATAACGCTTTAGTTGAAAAATTGGCAAATCTGTCGAGGCTGGAATTTAGTGAAATCGAAAAAGAAGAAATAAAAAGTGATCTTGAAAAAATGATCGGTTTTATTGATAAATTAAATGAACTAGATACCACCGGTGTAGCCCCTTTGCTACACATGAGTGAAAATGTAAATATTCTCAGGGAAGATGAAGTGAAGGGCGAAATAGACAGGGAAGACGTTTTTAAAAATGCCCCCTTGCATGATGATTTTTTTTTTAAAGTACCAAAAGTGATAAAGAAGTAATTGACTGATTACACGTAGAGGTAAAATAAATAAATGAATTATTTCTTTGTTTACTGTTTATTTTTCACCAAATTCATAAACTTATTACTCATTACTTATAAACCAAAATGGCCTCAATAATTGAATTAGAAAATATCCAAAAGAGTTATTACCTCGGCAAACAGGAACTAAAAGTGCTTAAAGGAATTTCGCTTGAAGTTTTTAAAAACGAGTATGTGGCGCTTATGGGGCCCAGCGGAAGCGGCAAATCAACATTGATGAATATTCTTGGTTGCCTCGATTCTCCTACTGCCGGAAGGTATGTTTTGAATGGAGCAGATGTGAGTAAGATGGAAGATGATGACCTTGCAGATGTTCGAAATAAAGAGATAGGTTTTGTATTTCAACAGTTTAATTTATTACCGCGCCTTACTGCTGCAGAAAATGTAGCACTCCCTTTAATTTATAATGGTACTTCAAAAAAAATAAGAACAGAATTAGCGCTTGAAATGCTTAACAGAGTTGGACTTGCCGATAGAAGCCATCATAAACCTAATGAACTTTCAGGAGGCCAAAATCAGCGGGTAGCTATTGCCCGCGCTTTGGTAAATAATCCTTCTATTATACTGGCAGATGAACCAACAGGAAACCTGGATTCAAAAACTTCAATGGAGATCATGAGTATTTTTGATAAAATACAACGAGATGGCAATACGGTTATTTTAGTAACTCACGAAGAAGACATTGCTGAAAACGCTCATCGCATTATACGTTTGAGAGATGGTGTAATAGAAAGCGACCACTTGAACGAAAAGAAAATAGCTACAGCGAGATAAGTTGTTTTATTTCTTCCCCTTTAATTCCTCTCCTTTTAAATTTAAGGTAAATTTACATCCACCAAAATCGTTATCATGTCTATGAAAATCTATACAAAAACCGGAGATGCCGGAAAGACAAGCCTTATCGGGGGAACAAAAGTTTTCAAAAGCAATCCACGTATTGAAGCGTATGGAACTGTGGACGAACTCAATTCTTATATAGGCCTCGTCTCTGATTTTTCAGTTGATGATCATATAAAAAATATTTTAAAAGAAATCCAGGACCGTTTGTTCACCATCGGTTCTGAACTTGCGTGTGATCCCAATAAAGAAACAAAAGTGTCCATCCCCGATCTTCATGAAAGTGATGTAGAATTGCTGGAAAAAGAAATGGATAAAATGGATGAAGAATTGCCTGTGATGAAACATTTTATTTTGCCCGGCGGACTTCCGGCAGTTTCATTTACGCATGTTGCCCGTTGTGTGTGCAGGCGTGCAGAAAGATGTTGTGTAAATTTAAAAGAGAAAGAAGAAAAAGTAGATGCGTTGGTCATCAAATACCTCAACAGGCTCAGTGATTATCTTTTCACATTAGCAAGATATACCGGCATGAAAAACAATGCGCCTGAAATAACCTGGAAACCACGAATCAAATAATTTTATAAGAATTGACAAAATAAAAATTCTTCTTTTTTGTTTGTTTACCCGAGGAGGCATTTATTGTTAAAGAAATGTTTTATGATGAAAATCATTTCTAATCCGATTAAGATCATTTGCCTTTCAATATTTTAGGATACCTTTTTTCACTAAATTTGCACTTTCAAAATACATATAAATGAAAACTTCAAGTATCATTGTTTTGGTTGCAATAGCCGCTGCTATTGGCGCATTATTAATGTATTCAGTTGATTTTTCAACTTACGATACCATTGGTTCTGCCAAACAAAAACAGGGGCAATACGTTCATCTTATTGCCAGGCTCGATAAATCGAAACCCATTCAGTACGATGCTTTAAAAGACCCCAATTATCTTTCATTTTATGCGATAGACAGCCTTGGCAACAGTACCCAGGTAATTTACCATAACACAAAACCTCCTGAACTTGAACAAAGTGATCGAGTTGTTTTAAAAGGGAAAATGGAAGGAAACGTTTTTGAATGCAACGATATATTATTGAAATGCCCTTCAAAGTACAAAGACAATAAACAAGAATTAGAAAAATCGGTTTCGCAATATTAAGACTGCAACATGACTTTTGAGAATGAACACCTAATTCCTGGTCAGGTTGGCCAATTTTTCATAGTATTAGCTTTTATAGCTTCTATCATTTCAGCAATTTCTTACTTTACAGCCTCTAAAATCCAACTGGAAAATAGCGAAAAACAAAAGTGGATTCTTTTAGCCAGAACGGCTTTTTTTATAGAAGCATTTTCTCTCATCACTGTTTTTGTGAGTATCTTTTATATTTGTTCACATCACTACTTCGAATATTTTTACGCTTACAAACACGCTTCAAAAGAACTGGAACCCAAATACCTTTTGGCTTGTATATGGGAAGGACAGGAAGGAAGTTTTCTGTTATGGGCTTTATGGCATTGTGTTTTAGGAACCATTCTGATTTTCACTTCTAAAAAAAGAGAGGCGCCGATTATGACCATTGTCAATTCAGCACAGTTTCTTTTAGTGCTCATGCTTTTGGGAATCTATGTTTTTAATACCCGCATTGGAAGTAGCCCATTTGTATTGACAAGAAATGAATTGGCAGGCCCTATTTTTTCTCAACCTGATTACCTTTCTTATATAAAAGACGGCGTGGGTTTAAATGTTTTATTAAGAAATTATTGGATGGTTATTCATCCTCCAATATTATTTTTAGGATTTGCAAGTACCATTGTTCCAATTTCATTTGCCTATTCTTCTTTATCTACCAAAGATTGGGGTGGCTGGGTAAAAGCCGCTCTACCCTGGACTTTATTTAGTGCCTGCGTTTTAGGAACAGGAATTATGATGGGTGGAAAATGGGCTTATGAATCACTTTCTTTCGGTGGTTATTGGGCGTGGGATCCTGTAGAGAATGCATCTCTCGTTCCATGGCTGATTCTTGTAGCGGGCCTGCATTGCATGGCGGTTTACAACTCCACAAAAAACGCGTTACGCGCTTCTTACTTTTTCATAATACTTACTTATCTTTTTGTTCTTTATTCTACCTTTTTAACCAGGACAGGAATTTTAGGAGATACTTCTGTGCATGCTTTTACGGAAGCAGGTATGGCAATGAATGTTTTAATCGGCATTTATGTAATTGCGATCGCGATTCCGGTGTTTTTTATGTATTTCAAAAACTATAAAAGCATCCCGTCCATTCAAAAAGAAGAAGATATTTCCTCTCGTGAATTCTGGATGTTTATTGGTTCATTAATTCTTTTACTTTCGGCAGTATTTATTATTTCTATTACTTCTCTACCGGTTTATAATAAAATATTCGGAACCAATATAGCCGATCCGGCCGACAGGGAATTTGCGTACAATAAAGTGCTGGTATTGGTTGCGGTAATTATTGGCTTACTTACAGGTGCTTCGCAATTCCTGAAATATAGAAATACAGGAAAAAAATATTTAGTGCAAAAGCTTTCATGGCCATTAGGAATTGCAATAGCTTCTACCATCTTACTTGTTATTTTTTACCCGATAGAATACACGAAAAAAGGGCCTGGATTTTTGATTGCTATCTATCTGGCTTTATTTGCTTCTGTTTTTTCTTTAATTGCTAATGCATTTTATCTTAAATCTGTATTAAAGTGGAATTTAAAAGCTGGTGGTGCAGCTATTTCTCACTTAGGTTTTGCACTTTTAATTGGAGGAATGTTGATCTCTTCCAGCAACAGGAAAGTGATCAGTGACAACAGTAAAACGGGTTTGTTCATTCCTTTTTCAAAAGACCCTACCGGCAGGAATGATGAAGATCCAATGGAAAATCTGACCCTGTTAAAAGGAGTTCCTACACAAATGGGAAATTATACGGTTACGTATATGAAAGATTCTGCTTCCAACGAAAAAGACAGAACTTTTTATAAACTGCATTTTCAAAAGAAAGATAGTGCCACAGGAGAGGTACAGGAAGATTTTGTGTTATCTCCTGACGCTTACCGGATGAAAAATAATAACCTTACCTCTAACCCCGGAACCAAGCATTATTTAACGCACGATATTTTTACTTACATCTCTACCATTTCAGTACCCGATTCTGAGAGCGATACCACCACATTCAAAAAACATGAAATTGCAATCGGTGATTCCATTTTTTATTCAAAAGGGTATTTTGTATTAAATAAGATCGAGAAAGATCCTCAAAATGAAAGATTTCATTTTTCACCTACAGATACTGCACTTGTTGCTGATATTACTGTTCATGCAAATACTGGAACACAATACAAAGCTTACCCTGCTCTTACCATTAAAAATCAGCAACTGAATTTTATTGACGATACCGTTGTTTCACAAAACCTCTATTTGAATTTTTCAGAAATTTCAGACCATAACAAATTCAAGATTAATTCTAAGGAAGTTGATAAGCTTACTGATTTCATTACCCTTAAAGCCTATTATTTCCCTTATATAAATTTAGTTTGGCTCGGGCTGGTCATTATGTCCTGCGGCTTTGTTGTTTCTCTTGTAAGCCGCGTAAAAGCTTCCAGGCTTGTTACCTATCTTTCTGTAGGCCTTGTTTTGGCTTTCTTGTTTTATATGTTCCTGTTGGCAAATGCTTAATTGCTGCTTTTTACCAACTACTTCAGACAGAAAAGGTTTAAAAATTTGATAAAATCTTTACAGATCAATCTTTGTTTTTGGGTATTTATATTATAAATTTACAAGAGCAATGAAAACTATACGTAAAATATTAAAATTCGCTTTAATTGTTGGTTTACTGTTCATTGCCATCATCACAAAATCACAAAGCCAGGCTTACCAACCTACAATCTTTGCCCACCATGGCGCTACTGATACCATCATTTGCTCCGCTGTTGTTTATGAGGGAGATACGATTGAAGCACAAATTCTTGCAGGAGTATATGTTTGGGGAAGATCAAATGCTGCAGCCCGGGCAAAATGGACACGCCTGAGAAATGCGATTTACGTAACCTATCCCTATGCAAGGCAGGCCGGTTATGTTTTTAATGATATTGAAAGGCATATCGCTAATAACCCCAATAAAGCCGCAGTTTCAAGATATATAAACAGCCGGGAAAAAGAATTAAAAAAGCAATTTTCTGATCCTCTCAAAAATCTGTCGGTATACCAGGGTAAGGTTTTAATGAAATTAATCAATCGCGAAACTGGCGGTACCAATTGCTATGATATTTTAAAAGAACTTAAAGGGGGTTTTACGGCTCGTTTCTGGCAAACAGTTGCTTATGTATTCGGCAGTGATCTTAAACAACCATACGATGCAAAAGGCAAAGATGCCGAAATGGAATCTATTGTAAAAGAGGTGCAAAGAATGTATGGTTATTCAGGATAATCAAAAAAATTATTTGTAACTCACTCAGTTATTTTCGATTATTTCTAACCTCCTCTTGTATAAAATCATAAAACTGTAAAAAAAATCCTTCATTTACTTTACCTTTGCACAGTTATTTTTCTGATATTCTTCCAGAAACTATAGAACAAAAAT
>JAGWRO010000035.1 GCA_028876495.1 Bacteroidota bacterium | reverse complement strand
TCCGAACGGATAATAATAGGAAAAGGATTTTCATTTCCGGATATATTACCTTGTTAAGGAATACATATCAAAGAACTTATTGGTCCGAAGAAAACAAAATGGTTGTCTCTTAACTGATTGACGCTTTTCTTTTTCAACAGGAGAAAAACAAAAATTGGCGCAATAAAAATGTCCTGAGTTACTAACATCAGGACAGCAGCGAACAAATTACTTCTTTTTAACAAATTTTATTCCATTCCAGAGAATTGTATCCTTATTGATTATTTTAGCATAATCATCATTCAATCGCCTGTAACTGATAAACCCATAAGTTAGTTGCGGAAGGGTAACCTCAAAAACATTTGACCCTTTATTTTTTACTGGATATTCCAAAGTATTCAATTCCGGAGTTGCAATTTCCTTAACTGGAATCGTCTTCTTTGGTATGATAGTAATCCTAAAATTACTAATGCTCAAATGTTTCGGATTATAAAATCGTATCACACTGTCATCGAAATATTGATCATTTTCTTTGAAATAATATAGGCTGCTTGATTTAGGTTCTACTGTTAGCCGATAAATTAAAACGCTGCCTTTATTGTTATAGCGGGTAACTGTTTACATAGTTAAACTGGTCATCCAATAATATCCAGTTTAAATAGGCCTTAGGCTTGCCCGTTATAGCCGGATTGCCGTTTTTAGGAAAGGAATGACAGGAATAAAAGATTTATATTTTTTAATACATTGATTAAAAATTGGCTGTTGGCTCAAATAAAAGAGAAAATAGTTAGTCGGCTGGATAATTCCTTTCTTAATCTACCATTCGAATTATTTTATAGATCCTCGAAATGATTAGGTTGAGGGTATAGATTTGGCCGAGGATAAGTTTCATTAATGATGGCCAAATCTACCATTTATTAGTACATTTGGCCGGAAATAAATTCGTTAATGCCGGCCAAATCGATGTTTTTTTAATAGATTTGGCCAGAAATAATAATATATGGAAAAAGTAATTGGCCGGGAAGTAGAAAAGAAATTATTTCAGGAAGCATTGAAATCGAAAGTTCCGGAATTGATTGCTGTCTATGGCAGGAGACGGGTTGGCAAGACCTTTCTTATAAGACAGGCTTTACAAAAAGAGATCGTTTTTGAATTTACCGGAACAAAGGAGGCCAACTTAAGACAACAATTAGCCAATTTTAGTAAGGTACTTGGAAGAGCAGCCGGTAATGAAAAACTATACCGTATTCCTGATAATTGGGCAGATGCGTTTGATTTACTGACACACTATGTAACTCCAAAGCTACAGGGTGGTAAAGCAATTATTTTCCTTGATGAATTCCCATGGATGAATACTCAAAAATCCGGATTTTTGTCTGCCTTTGATTATTGGTGGAATAGCTGGGGAACAAAGCAAAATAACCTGATAGTAATTATCTGCGGATCGGCTGCAGCCTGGATGATCCAACATGTAGTAAATAATAAAGGAGGATTGCATAACCGGATTACGCGAAAAATAAGATTACTTCCATTTACCTTGCAGGAAACAGAAGCGTATTTGAACGAACAAAAAGTAAAATTGGATCGCTACCAAATATTACAGTTGTACATGGTAATGGGAGGAATACCTCATTACCTTAAAGAAATCCGCAAGGGTGAAAGTTCAGCCCAGGCAATTGACCGGTTGTGTTTTAGTAAGGATGGCTTATTACAAAATGAATTTAAGAACTTATATCATTCTTTGTTTGATGATGCGACAAGGCATCTTGCGATAATCAAAGCATTAGCTAAAAATAATTCCGGGTTAACCCGAAATGAAATTATTGCTGCTGCTGATCTTTCTTCAGGAGGACGGATAACTGAACTTCTGGATGAATTGATAGAGTCAGGCTTTATTACAACATGGTTGCCTTATGATAAAAAATCTAAGGATGCTATCTATAAGCTTGCAGACGAATATTCACATTTTTATATCAGGTTTATGGAACATGCCCGTTCACAGGGAAGCGGTACCTGGCTTAAATTCTCTAATGGACAATCCTGGAAAAGCTGGAGTGGTGTCGCTTTTGAAAGACTCTGTTTAAAACATATCTCACAATTGAAAAAGGCCCTGGGGATCTTAGTGGTACATACAGAGGAATCAGCCTGGCGCTATGTACCAAAAAAAGGGACGGGAGCCCAGATTGATCTGCTAATAGACCGTCGGGATTTTGTTATTCATATCTGCGAAATGAAATACTCAGAATCAACATTTGCTATTGATAAAAAATATGCCGGCGAGCTGGAAAATAAAGTGGATGTTTTTCGGCGGCAAACAAATACGAAAAAATCAATTTTCATTACCATGGTCACAACATTCGGAGTTAAGAAAAACGAATATGAGTCCCGGCTGGTTCAGAATTCCATTACCATGGATGCTCTGTTTGAAGCGTGAAAATGCAACGCTTATGCGTTTGGAAGCTGGATCATTTCAAGAAAAGGAAAATTAACTTTTGATAGAGGTGATTGAATCCCACGGCTTCTTTATTCAGGAGCTATAATGCCTGAAATTCTTTTAAGGAAGTTTAGACATATCAATTGCCAACTTAAAATAAGCCGGATAAAGGCATTATTTATTTCTCTTCCACACTACATATTTTCTTATTCCTGCTGGTTCTTTTTTTTATCGTTGTGGGATGAATCAAAAATGGCGGAAATTATAAATTTCAAGTGACTATCCGCAACTTCCAAAAACATCGTACACCACCCGAATTGCCTAAAATTATTTTGTACATAATATATCCCTTCTTTTCAATAGATTAAAAAGGTATAAAATTTTATAACCTTTAAATCTTAATCTATGTCTGTTCAAGTTAGAAATCGATTACTGCTGCTCCCATTATTTAAAAAGTTTATTGCAGATTCTTCTTCCGGAAGAAGGGTAACGCCCTCCGGTAAACGCATTTGCAAAGGAGCAGTTGTACAATAC
>JAGWRO010000034.1 GCA_028876495.1 Bacteroidota bacterium | reverse complement strand
GTATTGTACAACTGCTCCTTTGCAAATGCGTTTACCGGAGGGCGTTACCCTTCTTCCGGAAGAAGAATCTGCAATAAACTTTTTAAATAATGGGAGCAGCAGTAATCGATTTCTAACTTGAACAGACATAGATTAAGATTTTAAGGTTATAAAATTTTATACCTTTTTAATCTATTGAAAAGAAGGGATATATTATGTACAAAATAATTTTAGGCAATTCGGGTGGTGTTTTCTCAGGAAATTTTCTTTGCTATTTTAATAGTCTGCTCAAAAAACGATAATAAGCAGAAAATCAGGAAGCATAAGCCTGTTTCGTTTTCTGCTGCCGGAGAGTGTTTCGTTAGGTGTCCTAATGCTTTTTAAAGGTTGTTGAAATATCGGCCTCTGTTTTCTTTAAAGGATTCAATAAACTGGAAAACCCACGCAAACTGACCCCCTTCGGCCAAAACAAACTGACCCCCTGATACCGGCTGAAACTGACCCCCTAAAAAGTGTGTTAAAATAACAGTTGTTTTTGTAGGATAATTATCGGTTGTTTTAAACAAAATCAACCGGGAGAAATTATGTCCAACAAACCAATTGAAATGTTTAAAATCAGACAGGTACTGCGCCTTTACGCAGATGGCCGTGGCAGTAAGTTTATCAGTAAAACGACGGGGATTGCCCGTAATATCGTTAAGAAATATTTGTTGCAATTTGTTGAATTGCGCCTCACTGTTGAGCGCGTGGAAGCGATGAATGACAAGCAGCTTGCTACTGCTTTTTTAAGTGAAAAGCCAAAAAGGAAAGTAGTCGTGTGGTTGACCTGGAAGCGTTGTTACCGGAGCTGGCTGCCAGGCTGAAGAAACGAGGAGTAACAAAGCAAATGGTGTATGCCGATTATATCCGGCAGTATCCCGAAGGGTATAAACACTCTGCTTTTCCGGAACGATTAAATATATACATGGGCATGAGTAAGCCATCGATGCGAGACCCTCATAAGGTGGGTGATAAGCTCTTTATTGATTTTACCGGGAAAAGATTACAGATAGTGGATAAAGAGACTGGAGAGGTGCGGAGGTGGAAGTCTTTGTAGCCATCCTCGGCTGTAGCCAGCTTACCTATGTAACGGCTGTAACCTCGCAAAAGAAAGAAGATTTTATACTTGCTTGTGAGCGGGCACTGCATTTTTATGGCTGTAGGTAAAATAACCCCCGCTCCGGGACTTCATGCCGCGTCATTCCATTCGGCTCCGCTATCCACCGCAATTACGGCAGCCGCGCTCCGGTACTGCCAGCACCTGCATGTAATTGTCCCCCCGACCCCTCCTCATTCCATGGCATGCCTGCGGCCCTCCGCTCCGTAAAGAACAGGCCGGGCAGCCGTTCCCTTACACCAAAACCGGAACCGCTGCCCGGATTTATACGCAGGTCCATTCCGGCTGGTGCGGAGACGAGGCGGTAGTATAGCGGGGGTCACCACCCCGGCCCAAATGCCAATTTTCAAAAATGAATATAAATTGTGGGTTGGTTATTTTCTTTTTGCTTCAAAAAGGTGGTCAATAAACTGCTGGTTATACAACTCTGCCAGGTCTCCGATTATACACCATGGTATAAAAAGTGTTAGTTCCTGATTCGATAGAATTAATCACTTCTGCCCTGTCAACTTCCAGTTATTTCCGCCAAGATGGGCAATTACTTCATGAGAAGTGTTCCTGTTCATTTTGTTAATACAAGTTACCTTGGCATCTGCCATAAAATTGAATTTGAATATAAATTTATTGGTTATGCCCTGGTATTAATCCGGTATTAATACGAGCACTTTAATAAAGACGTACAACATTTGGATTTTTTAAACTGTTTTACAGTATAATTTGCAATTATTAATCATTTTACATTGCCGAATATTTGTTTTACAGTTTTTTTTGCTAAAACAACATTTAATAATCATTTTACAGTATATTAGCATAATTATAATAACTTTACAGTAATTAATAATCAATTTACCGTTTGACGTCCAACAAATCTGCAGGTAGTCTATGGCTACAGGAACATTACCGGCTATTACGGCACCATCTTACCCATTGCTCCTATATCGGGAATAATCCCTCAATAGAGCTGACTTCGAAGGGTAATATCGAGCAGGTTTATGGCATTCGTTATGCGCCAAATGAAGACAGTCCCTTTTTACATCTTGAATTTTCTCTTAAGTATGATGATTTCAGCCTGGATTTTTTGAAGGCTGTTTTACGGGAAATTCCCCCTGATGAGATTGTACGTTCTATCGAAAGTTCGCCCTCCGGCAAGTATGCCCGAAAGATAGGTTTTCTCTATGAATTCCTCACCGGTCAAACGCTGATGCTCAGTAAGGATATATCAGGGAATTACACGGATCTCCTGGACCCGGAAAAGTATGTTACTGCGCCCGGTGTAAAAAATAAGCGCTGGCGCATTAATGATAACCTGCCGGGCACCCGGGATTTTTGCCCGGTCGTAAGGCGAACCGGTGAGCTCAACGCCCTCCTCGAAGAGAATGTACCACAAAAAATAGAAGAACTTAAGCAAACGTTCCCTGCCGAAATTTTCAGTAGGGCCACCAACTATCTATACAAAAAGGAAACCCGCTCTTCCTATGAAATCGAAAAGGAGCAGCCCTCGCCGGACCGGATGGAGAAATTCATTGCTTTACTGATGCAGGCAGGTCGGGAGCCCAGGGAACAGTTACTGGAAGAGGGTAGGCTGGTGCAATTACAAAATGCCATAGTTGATCCGAGGTTCGCAGCGGCCGGATTCCGGCAGGATCAAAATTATATCGGGCAATCCCTTCCCAATTTCCTGGACCTGGTTCATTACATTTGTCCGCCGCCCGTATTTGTCGCATCGCTGATGGATGGAATCAGGAAAACGGCCCTGAAAAGCGAAGGTATTCGGGCTGAAATCAGGGCCGCTATGCTGGCCTTTGGTTTTGTCTTTATCCATCCCTTCGAGGATGGGAACGGGAGGCTGCACCGGTTCCTGATACATGATGTGCTGGTGAGTGACGGGCTTGTCTCAGAGGGGCTGATCATACCGGTTTCCGCACACATACTGAACCATATCAGGGAGTACGATCTTATTCTCGAAACCTATTCCCGACCGCTGATGGAATTTATACGCTATGAAAAAAGCGAAGAAGGAGAAGTAACGGTAACCAACGCGGATGAAACAGAAAGCTATTTCCGGTACCCGGATCTTACAGAGCATTGTATCTATCTTCTGCGTGCCATTCATGCCACGCTGAAGGAGGACATGCCGGACGAATTGCATTTTATTCAACGTTACGAGGAGGCTAAGGCAGCCATACAAGGTATTGTTGACATGCCGGATAAAATGGTAGACCAGATGATATTGTTCCTTTACCAGAACAAAGGAATATTTCCAAAGAGGCGCAGGGAAAGTTTTGCCAGGCTTACCGATGAAGAAATCGCGTCGATGCAGTCTGCCTACCGAAAGGTTTTTGAAATGGAAGACTAAGATCAAAAGGCAGGCCAAAAATCATTAAAACTTTTATTCAAATTAATGTCGTTTTCCGTTGCGAAGGCCTCCATGCCGGCGGTGAAAAGGCCGGTGCGGAGGAGATCGCGGACAGTGTTGATGTCTTCGGCGAAAATACGGTCCTCTTCAGCGAAGGTGACGTGGCGGCGGACGAAGCTATGGGCCTGTTCGAGGATGGGGGAACTGCGGAGCGGGCGCCGGAATTCCATGGCCTTGCAGGCGGAGAGCAGTTCGATTGCGAGGATGTATTCGAGGTTATCAAGGACTTTATGAAGCTTGCGCCCGCTGATGCTTCCAATACAGACGTGACTTCCTGCGCGAGGGAGGTGGGGATACTGTCAGCTGTGGCGGGAAAGCACAGGGTTTTGTTTTCCGTTAGGAGGGCGGCAGTGGTATATTGCGGGATCACGAAACCGCTATTGAGGCCCGCAGAGATCGGTTGTATGTTTATACATTTTCTCTTCCAGTTCATCAAACGTTGCCCCGAAATCTACTATCAAATCATCCTGGTAGTCTATTCTTCCCCAAAGAACATCCGTTTCATTATTTCGTTCCACGATTAGTGGTATGCTAATCATTTGGCTCATATATTTACATTTTGATTCCTGTCTTTCTTAAAATTGCATCCAGCATAGACCCGGATAACTTTTCTACCGTAAGCGGCAAGACGATCCTGCCTCTTGTATTTTCACGGGTGAATGATCACTTGTGATGCATTTTGTTCCTTTATTTCCCATGAATTTAATTTTAACCATTCGGCGACATCAAGAATAACGACATCATTTCCGTGACACCCTGCTGAAGTCTGTCAAATTCGGGTTCTTTGTCTCCCTGGACCTCCTTTGTGACCAACAAGCTATCACCCGTATAATAATTACGTCTACAATGAATATAATCCTGAACTACATCGATTAAGGTCGATGTGAAGATATTTGCGTTCTCCGCCTTGGGACCTAAAAACAAAGCCAAATGTTTATTTTCCATTTTTTTGAAATGCTATGTAATGTAAAAGTGTATTTTTTGATGGATATAGAAATCTAAAGTAAGCCATCCTTCATATATTTTAAAACCCAGAATAGTTCCATAAAAAAGAGGAGGGAGCGTGATTTTATAGAGAGCCATTCATATCCCCACAATTGCAATATAGTCATGGGTTTCAGACAATAGGATCAACTTCGTATTCAACCGATGGGAATTGTATTTATCGCTTCTTTGAAAACCTCGCTGCCATTATGAATGACTAACCTGAAACAAAATAATAGCACCGATTGTCATATACCCCTATAATGCCAAATTCTCTCCCCGTCCGCAACCAACCCGCTTCGTTATTTCGGCAACTTAAGGATTTATGAAAACAGGTTTGCCCGTATTAATACAGGACCCGCCAGGGAAATTCCCTTGCCGGTAATTTGGGTGGTATTATTTAAGATCGAGGCAAAGTCATAAAAAGCTTCCGCGCCTACCAATCCCTATTTCAGAACGTTTCAATTTTTGTACATCAGCGTATGCCAGACCTGAATAACAACTAAAAAGAAAAATGTCTTTTACTATTGCAAGCCTTTCTGCCGAAAAGTTTTTTGCTGATAGCAGCTGCAATTCGTGCTCAGTTAAGGCTGTCCGTTCAACTTCCCTTTTTGCCATTTTAAAGCCAATGAAAGGATCTTTCTTAAGCCACCCATTTTTTAAACACCGGATCACAATCTTTTTGAAATTGGCCAAGTACTTCATCGTCGTATTATGGCCACAATTGCGAACGCTTTTCAACCAGAACTCATATTCTGCAATGAATTCATAGTTCAGTTTATCAATTGCAATATCATTTAGTTTGAATTTCCATTGCAGAAACGATTCTGTATGTCTGTAGGAAGTTTCATATCTCTCTATTGTACCAGGCGCATATTCCCGGTTGACCAATGCAGCCATTTGAGTATTGTGATGTTTGAAGACTTCAAGCAGCATATACTTTGGGTTATTGTTTCTTCCGAGAAGTTCATTTTTAATAGTTTCAGCTGTAAGCTCTTTATCCGTTTCGATAAGCCTCCGTTTTGCCTCAAATACCTTTTGCTGAAGGGTATCGAGGTAGGCGTTAAATTCCCTGACAGCTTCACTTTTACCATATAATCTTCCGGCAGATACATTCCAGTTAACCGGATTACATTTTCTTTTGGTACTAATTTCACAATGTATTCCATTGATGGTAATTCTCATGTAAACTTTTAATTTTTGTCCATCGCTTTTATTTTCTTTTTTTAGATGAAAGAATAAACCAAAACTCTTTTCCATAATACATCTTATTTAAGGTTATAAAATTACAGTTAACGCATAATAAAATTCGTACATTCGTTTGTATAAAATGTTAATAGATAAAGACTTATGACAAGTTAGTGGAGTTATTATAAAGAGAAATAAATACTCCACGAATTACTCCACCTGAATAGTGATAAAATGGAGTAAATATTAGTAAAGTAAAGAAGTGTAAAAGTTTGAAACCCTTGATTTTACTGGATTTGTTGATTTTACCTTACCTCAAATAACTGATTTCAGCGGAGACTAAGGGATTCGAACCCTTGATACCCTTGCAGGTATACACACTTTCCAGGCGTGCTCCTTCAACCACTCGGACAAGTCTCCATTTTTTAAAATGGAGTGCAAATTTACAAATTAAAAAGGAGTATAAAATCATTGAAACCAGATTCATTTTGAACTGCCGGTTACTTCCTGCAAAGGCGCAAAGAAGGATAAGGCATAATTCCAATATGGCGCACCGCTTCCAACAGAAAAAATTTTTCTACAATGTGATTTTTCAGAAAGTTTTTTCTGTTTTATTATATATTATGGTTCGATGATTACTTTCAGGGCTTTCTCTTTGCCGGCATTGCCAAACACTTCATACGCTTTCATTATCTCATCTAATTTGAAATGATGCGTAATTAATTGATTCGGTTTCACCTTGCCTGATGATACCGTTTTCAACAGCATGGGCGTTGTGTTTGTATTTACCAAACCCATGGTAATAGTGATGTTTTGTATCCACAGATTTTGAATCTGCAGGTCAACTGGTTTTCCATGCACACCAATATTAGCCACATGGCCACCGGGACGAACGATCTTTTGGCATATATCGAAAGTTGCAGGCATGCCCACCGCTTCTATCGCTACATCCACGCCATCTTTGGTTTCAGCGAGCATTCTTTTTACTACATCTTCATTGCCTGAATTAATGGTATGGGTAGCGCCAAATTTTTTCGCCATTTCCAGGCGATGCTCATCGAGATCTATCATATAGATTTTTGCAGGAGAATAAAATTGCGCAGTAAGTAAAGCTGACATACCAATCGGGCCGGCACCAACGATAGCAATCGTATCTCCGGGCTGGACCTGCCCTGCAATAACTCCAATTTCAAAACCGGTTGGCAAAATATCGCTCAGCATTACCAACGCTTCTTCATTAGCTTTTGGCGGGATTAAATAAAGGCTGTTATCAGCATGAGGAATTCGAACATATTCTGCTTGTGTACCGTTAATCAAATGACCTAATATCCAGCCACCATCTTCACAATGCGAGTACAATTGCTTTTTACAATATTCACAGCTTCCATCAGATGTAATACACGAAATAATTACATGATCACCTTTTTTAAAATTAGTGACAGAAGTTCCTACTTCCTCAATGATACCAACACCTTCGTGACCAAGTGTTGTACCGGGCTTTACCGATGGTGTTTTGCCATGTAAGATACCTAGGTCCGTTCCGCAGATGGTGGTCTTTATAACTTTCACCAATGCATCAGTTGACTTTTCAATTACGGGTTTTGGTATCACTTTTAAGGCAATTTTTCCGGGTCCATCATACACCAAACCTTTCATGGTTGCATGACCGTTTTTTACACCTGGTTTTATTGATTCCAGTTTGCTTGAAACTTCCGGTTTTTTTTCTACTGAGGTTATCATCTGTTTTAATTTATGTAATTAGATAAGTTGCATTATATATTTACAAATGTCTTCTTATCATTATTTTCTTTCACTGATATTCTCCTTAAAAAAGACTGATTCTTGTCATACAGTTTTAAATTCATTTCATTATATTCAAAAGATCTCGTCGGGATTCTTGATTTTTTCATAATTCTAATCTTTTACCTGGTAAGTCCTTTTTTACTTTTGCGCCTTATCTATATCTTTCTTTGCGCTTTAACGTGATAAAGTTTACTACTGAAGCAATTCCCCCCGGGTTGCAAATGACTATTTTTATTGGTACTGATATTGTGTAATTTTATTTTAAATAATATAGATATGGAACATAAAAAAGAATTAGATGAACTACACAAAAAATCTCTTGACAAAATTGATGAATATCTTAAAACGAAAAAGAATCTGAGTGAAGAGCATCATGAAAAGCTTAACGAAGCCAAAAATAAATGGCAGGCTTCATGGCTTGAGCTTAAGCAATTTTTGATGTATTTGGAAACGCTTGAAATCTGACCTTCAGGATTAAAGGATTTTACTATTTTTTTTGTTTTTAGTTTAAGTGCAGCAATCAAAATAAAAATCTCAAAAATTTATTGGTTTACTGTTATTTCTTCAAAACGGTTTCAAATAATTTAAAGATCCTTTTGTATTCATCTGTCCAACTGCTGGGATCTTCAAACTCATGATTTTCCATCGGGTAGGGCGCCAGTTGCCAGTTGTCTTTTCCCAACTCAATTAACCGCTCTGTAACTTTTACAATATCCTGGAAATGCACATTCTGATCCACCATTCCATGGCACATCAGGAGATGGCCTTTTAATCCACTTACATAATAAATGGGCGAACTTCTTTGATAAGCCAGGCTGTCTTCAAAAGGCCGGTTCAAAATAGCAGAAGTGTATCCATGATTGTAATTGGCCCAATCGGTAACGGAGCGAATAGCGGCACCAGCAGCGAAAACACCGGGCGTTTTGAACATCGCCATCAGGGTCATAAATCCCCCGTAAGAACCTCCGTAAATACCAATCCGGTTTGAATCAACACCAAATTTTTTTACGAGGTATTTAGCAGCGTCAATATTATCTGTCAAATCTTTGCCGCCCATATTACGGTAGATAGCGGTTCTCCAATTTCTTCCGTAACCCGCACTACCGCGGTAATCCACATCCATCACATAATATCCATGATCGGCCAGTAAATTATTGAACATGAATTCTCTGAAATAATAGTCACTCCACCACTTATCAATATTTTGCAGGTACCCTGCACCATGCACAAAAATTACAGCCGGTTTGTGTGGATCTGGGTGCGCGGGTTTATAAACTCTTCCATGTACCATCGCTCCGTCCCTTGCTGCAAAAGTGATGATCTCCGGCGCACGCCATTGGTAAGATTGAAATGCGGAACTCTCTGCCTTGTGAGTTATTTGTTCTGGTTTGGCGCCGGTTTTATTTTCCTGTAAATACAATTCAGGTGGCTTGTTTACATACGAATATAAAATCGCAATATCCTTCTCATCCGGCGAAATGGTTACCTCGTTGCCGCCAACCATATCGGTGATTTTATCAGTCTTACTATCGCCAATGCGTAAATGATAAAACTGATGTTGTGCCGGCTCCACTTCATTGGTGGTGATGTAAAAATATTTTTTGTCGTTGGAAAGTTGTGCATCCAGCACTTCATAATTTCCTGAAGTGTAGGCTTTCTTTTTCCCGGTAAGAACATTCACGGAATATAAGTGCGAAAAACCTGTTACCTCTGATTGATAACAGTAATTATTTTCGTCTATCCAGCCCGTGTTCCAGATTCCCGGGCCGCCGATCCACGCACTGTCGTGTTGACGGTCTAATAATTTTAATTTTTTAGTATCAGTATCCCAAAGCATCAGCCAACGATCTTTATGATCCTGCGCACGGATGTCAAGCACAAGGTGTGAGCCTCGTGGTGACCATTGTTCAGAAGCAAAATCTACTTTCCTGGGTGCATTTTCTTTTTGCCTTTCTTTTAGTTCTGACGGATAATCTTTCAAAAATTCCGGCAGATCGCGAATACCTTCAATTGAATCGGTTTGTATTTCATATAAACTGTCTTCTTCTGAATCATAAATAAAAAATCGATCGGTTCCCTGCGGTTCACCCACTTTTTCTCTTCCGTGGATTTCTGTTGTAAAACCAGATTCAGTAATGTAATTAGGAACAATGGTAGGGCTTTTTTGAGACGGCGCTTCATACAACCGGTAACTTATAAATTCCCCATCGGGACTGATCGAGAGATCACGAAGTGCCTCACTGCCAATGTTGATCTTTCTTAATTCTTCCGGCTTGGTTGCTTCATTATATTCTGCTGTTTTCTTTTTTTCGTCTAGCCGTTCCCGTAATACTTCCATGTACTGCACCTGCTCTTTTTTGAGCCACTGGTTTTCGGGAGTAAGTTTTTCTTTTTTACTTTCTGCCGGTTCTTTTACCATGTTGGTCAACTGCCTTGTTTGCCCGGTTGAAATGTCCCATGCAAACAAATTGTTATCCGTTGCATAAACAACATCTTTATCATTGAATGAAAATTGTGGATTGTAATCAAACGCCGTTGTTTCAGTAATGCGAGTTGTTTTTGCAGGCTTTATTTCATGGTAAAAAATGTCACCATTTTTTTCATACACGTAAGCCGTGCGCTCTACGTTATAAACTGCACTACCTGCGCTAACTACTTTTTGCTTTTGCGCAAAACTTGCTTTTACAGGTGTGTGGTTTTCTTTGGTGATGTAGTACAACGAATCAGAAGGTGCTTTTTCCGGATTCCATTTAAAGAAAAGTTTCGTTCCATCTATGTTCCAGAAAGGTTCTGATGGCGAGGTTCCGATCCATTTCGAGTCGCTCATAATTTGTTCTATCGTTAATGAATCAGGTTTTGTCTGGCAGAAAGCGATTGAAGGAATTAATAAAAAGAGGAGTGTGTATAGCTTCAACATTTCAGTAAGATTGGTTTACATATTTTTTGTGAAGATAAAACACGAAAATTTACAGTGAACGAAGAAATAAAGAAAATTTTTATTTTGAGTTAGTGGTCATCTCTTCTTCCAAATGTAAATGCATGAGATATTCGTAGTGATATTAAATGCAGTAAATCAACAAACAAACCCAATTTTTATTTTTCAAAATTAACCACTTCCCAATAAGCTTTTTTAGGTTTTAAATTGGTATCAAAAAGCAAAGGATAATTTTTTCTTCCGCGAACCGGATAATTATCAAGCCAGGAATATTTATCAGAAATATTCCAGAACGTAACGCCTGTGATCTCTTTTTTATGCTCGCGCAAAACATCAAAGATCATTTTGTATTCATCGCTTTGTTTTTGTTCCAACTCCGGTGTAAATGTATCTGCATCCGCCGCGGTTTTTGCTCTCCTGTTCTTTTCCCATTTGTACAGGGAAATATCCAGTTCAGTAATTTGAATTTTTAATCCCAGCGAAGCAAATTTATTGATGGCATATTCCAACTGATCTTTGGAAGGTCCAAAAATGGACCAGTGGCCTTGAATTCCAACAGCATTAACCGGCACTCCTTCTTCTTTTAATTGTTTTAATAAACGATACACGCGATCAATCTTTTCTTTATGATCGAGATTGTAATCGTTGTAAAATAAAACAGCTTTGGGATCAGCGGCGTGTGTATATTCAAATGCTTTTGCGATATAATCGGGACCGCATATCTGGTAGAAAAGATCATTGCGTATAAAATTATTTGGATTATCATCAATCGCTTCATTCACTACATCCCATGCATAAATTTTTCCTTTGTAACGATTGACCACAGTGGTGATATGATCTTTCAATCTCTTTAACAAGACTTCTTTTGAAACTAAATTTCCTGCTGAATCTTTGAAAAACCATGAAGGCGCTTGTTCATGCCAGCAAAGATTGTGGCCTCTCACTTTAAGATGATGTCGTTGTGCAAACGCCACAATCGAATCGGCATCTTTCCAATTATAAAAATTCTCTCTTGGATGGATCGGTCCCATCTTCATAGCATTCTCCGGGGTAAGGCTGTTGAATTGTTGAAGGATCAGCTTTTTCTCTTCCGGATCTTTTAACGACCTGGCTGAAACTGCGACGCCGATCGGAAAATAATCTTTATAATAATCTTTTAAGCCTTTTTCATTTTGAGCAGGTGATGATACCTGTGCATCGGAATTAAGTTGGCTGAATAGGATCAATCCGGTTATGAATAATTTAATGGGTGTACCGATTTTCAAATGTATCATCTTACTGCTTTTTATTTTTAAATATTATTTTTTCAATTTAATGGCTCATTAATTTGTTCTTTTAATGTTAGCCTGGTTACTCCCAACTCTGAACCAGTCAAAATCTACATAACCGCCGGTTTTTTTAGTTGCGTAATTAAACAGGCAGAATTTATTCCCTGTAAATATTTTTAAACTGAACTGCATGTTTAATTCGTCACCGAGCGGTTTGAATGTTTTATTATCAGTACTATATTCAAAACTTGCTTTTCCGGATGAATTGGAAGCAATGGTTTTTAAATAGATAGTTGAATGATTGATCGCAACTGAATCAACTGTTTTACCATTGTTCACCATGATGATGTATTTCTTTCCATTTAATTCTTCAACACCTATGAAAGAATAAGGTTGTTGGAAAACAGCCAAACCTGTTATGTCACCATCTTTCATTTTGCTTACATCTATTTTTGTTGTTGCGACTGTCGGAACGGTTTGATTGCGATTGGCAAACGGCCTTTGGGTAAGGGTATTACGCGCCATTGTTAAGTCTGAAACCACACTTGCAGTTGCCAACCTCAGATACCCCGGCTTTTTTGTAAGCGACCATTTTGTTGAATCAGGATTGTGATTCCATCCCCATTGCATGCCTAATTTTTTTTCATTGAATTCATCGGATGTCGGTAAATCAGTTAGCGGGTGCGTTTTCCCAACATTTGGTTTTTTATACGTTATAACAGCTTTTCCATTTACGCCAATCATTGGCCAGCCATCTTTCCAGGTTACAGGTTGAAGCGAAGGAAATCTGCCGAAAGGGCCGCTATCGACAAATAATATGGTCCACCATTCGCCTGTTTGAGTTTCAATTAATGCTCCCTGGTGTATGCCATAATTGATGCCTTTTGTGGTATCATACATAAGCAGTTTTTCTTCATAAGGCCCATAAATATTTTTTGAACGAAGCGCCACCTGCATTCCATCTCTTCCGCCATAAGTGCAATACAAATAATAATAACCTTTGATTTTATAGACATGCGTTCCTTCAAGACCCTTGCGGATATCGCCGGTAAAAACCAAGGAATCCGGACCAACAGGCACCAGGCTGTCATTCACTTCAGTAATGGAAATTTTATTATAACCCTGAGCCACATACGCTTTTCCATCATCATCAAAAAATAACCCCGGGTCATAAAAACCTTTTGGCAAATGCGTGATATGCCAAGGGCCTTCCGGTTTATCTGCCGTACACATAAAGCCACCCTCGTTAAGCGTGATGAATAACAAATAAAATTTGCCGTTATGATATTTCAAACTGGTTGCCCATTGGCCGTGGCCATATCGGTTGCAACTGTCAAGATCGTAGCACTTGCTAAAATCAAATCTCTGAACTGCATTGCTGCAATATTCCCAATTCACAAGATCGTGTGATTTTAAAATAGGTACACCGGGAAAAACAAACATGGTAGTGTTGACCATATAATACGTATCACCAACACGTATCACATCCGGATCGGGAAAATCAGCAGAAATGAGAGGATTAGTATAGGTGCCGTTTCCGTTATCGCTGTGCACATTTTGTGCATGAGAAAAATTCGGCACAACTAAACAAAGTGTTAGAAACACCGTAATCAGCTCTAATTTTTTCGGGATCAACATTATGTATGCTTTATATTTTTTCATCGTATCAACAAAAAAAATTACCTGGTTTGAATTTGCATAATGCTTACTGAATATGCAGGGAAACTTTGTTTAAAATTTTTCCTGACACCTTTTATTGTTGATGTTACCGGAACAATTTTTTGCGGATCATCGATGGTGTTTGTATCAGTTGGTTTATCACTTTTTACAGTGATAACTGTTGCTTTAGGCGAAACCTTTGCAACGCCATCAAGATTTATTTTTATGAATTGTTTTTTACCGATTGTATTTACCACTTTCAGGTAAATGGTGCCTGTTTTATCATCCATGGTGGCAGAATAAAACAGTGTAGGAACAGTTTTGGCCTTTATTCTATTTGCACTGTCTTTTTTTGTAAGCGGCATGTTTTGAACAGGAACGTTTTTGAATGTAGCAGGAACGATCTTGTTACCCAAATAATGATTAAAAACTTTTTGTACAAAGTAAGATGGCGAGCCATAACTGTTCAATGCGTCATAGCCAATAAGATCAGAATCCCATTGCCATGCTTTTCCGCCGGTAGCAGGATCTTTACTAACGTTTACGAATAAAGGCGCATAGCAAGACATGATAACCAAATCTGAATTGCGTTCCATTCCTGTCATCCATGCGGCATCGCCAAGTGCAGCATTCATATTTGTTGTTGGCGCACCTTCACGTGTTGCCCATTCACCCACAAATATTTTTGGCCCGTTTCGATCATAGGAATCATATTGTGAAGCATGCTCCCACATATCCCACGAATTACGATAATAATGTTCATCAACTACTTTGGGTTCTTTGTCTGTAACTTGCATGGAAGGATATTGCGTTCCGGGAATGGTGGAGATGCACTCTAATTGAGGGTATTTTGCATTGATTTCATTTCTGAACTGAGTAAATCTTCCATTGTAGCTGTTAGATCTGTCGAACCAATCTTCATTACCGATTTCAACATATTTAAGTTTAAATGGCGCCGGATGTCCGTCAGCGGCCCGTTTGGCGCCCCAGTAAGTTGATGTGTCGCCGGTCACATACTCGATTTCATCCAACGCATCTTCCACATAAGGTTTTAATAAAGGGCCTGCATCTATATGATCGCCCTGTAAAGAATAACCGGCATATACAGCCAGTACAGGTTCAGCACCCATATCTTCTGTCCACTCCAAAAATTCTAGCAAGCCCATTCCATCTGAAGGACGATAACCCCATGAACCTCTATGCCCGGGCCTGTCTTCCAGGGGTCCAAGTGTTGCCTTCCACGGAAATGCATCTGTGATCAAAGGACCTTCTAAAAAATTGCCACCGGGAAATCGCAAAAACTTTGGTTTCATATCAACCAGCATCTGCATCAGATCTTGGCGGTTGCCATTGCTTCGGTTATTGTAGGTTGGCGGAAATAGCGAAACCAAATTGAAATAATACAAACCTTTACGATCAGTCGAGATAACAAACCGTGCATCTTTTGTTGGCTTAACATCCGCAGATGTTGTTAAGGTTAATTCATACTTCTTCCAAAAATTACTCTTTTCAAGATTGATAGTGCCAGAAGCATACACCGTTTTACCATCATTGCTTTCGATAGAAACTGATATCAGGCCTGGTGTATTGTTTTCAATATCCGGCAACGGTGGCGTTGTAGGTTTGGGTTCCCAGGGCCAGCGAAAGGGCTCTTTACGGGCGGTACCTTTGATATAAAACGATGCCCTGTAAGTGGTGGATGGTCTTACAGGAATCCCCCAAAAACCTTCGTTTGCTATACCCACTCTTCCCGAAACTTTTTCAACCGTAAGCCTGAGGCAGGTTGAAAGTGCACCGTTGATAGCCTGTCCACGTTCGTCATACGGAATATGATTTTCATCCGCTGCAATAAGATGAATGTCTGCACTGTCGGCCGCATTATCTTTAACAAGACTCCAGCCTTCCGGTTCGGTTTTGCTGTCTTTAAATATCCTGTTGCGTATTAGTTCTCCATACAAACCGCCATCATAAGAGTGATTGATTTCCTCTGTCATCAATCCATATAATGTCGGGCTTACCGTTGCTTCCTGCTGATTTAGATGTAAGGTAATTGATGGCATTTGTGAGTATGAGTTGTTAAACACAAAGCAATTTGTTGCAATCAGGAAAAGAAGATTTCTCAGTTTCATTGTATTTGTATATTAAATTTATATTGATTAAACTTTTGCAATTGATATCAATTATTTTTTATCAAACGCACATAATAAACGCCACCTGCAGTATTGCCTGCCAATGCCTGGAACCTGACACGCATATGATCTTTTCCCTGCAACATCAATTCAGGAATCGGATAAGTAATGTCGAAAAATTTTGATTGGTTCCATTTTCCGGTATTATCTTCTGTAATTAATTTTTGATCATCTATGTAGATATCAAATTTCCTGTTGCCCCATTCTGCGCCCCAATATCGAACTAAGAGGCTTAAATTTGTGTTTCTGTTTGTTGTAAGGTTGTAGCTAAAATAACCACTATCGGACGCATCCCGATAAAAATGATCATTGGCTGAGCCTGAATGTGATTTGTTACCCTGCATTTGATGATCTTCTTCCGGTTGCTGTTCTCCCGGAGCAACGTAATCCACAGTACGTTTATCAAGTTCGAGCTTTTCTTTTTCACTTTTTGCAATCGAATCGAGATAGGATTTGTATCCTTTATTGGTGAGTGCCAGCCAATACATCATATAGCGCGCATCGTATATCTGGTAAAAAGGCTGTAGTAGCACTAACTTCCCAGGATTGATCATTTTTACATTTTGAAATGTAAAATGCAACGGCTCATTTTTTACGGGCGTAAGATCGTTATCGATATTTTGTATCGTATCTTCAATAAGGATTGGTGCTTTATCCAACGGCAGTTTTTTTCCACCGGGAATTTGTCCCCAACGACTATCATCTGCTATCAAACCTTTCAGATCCTGTGTACCGGTTTCTGCACCTAATAAAATGGGGCCATGCATAATGGCTATGTATGTTGGAACATTGGGCAGATGTTCTATATGATTGTGCATGGGCAAAAGCACTTCAACCTTATCGCCTTTTTTCCAATGCCTTTTAATGGCTACGTATGAAGAAGGATGTGCATTAACGGAAATAGGTTTCCCATTTACCCATATCTTCATTGCACCATCCGAAACCCAATAGGGATAGCGGATCAGCAAACTGAATTCAGCAGCACCATTAGTAACAAGTAATTTTGTTTTTTCTTCATAAGGAAATTTTGTTTCCTGCCTTAATGAAATTCCTTTATCTCTCCAGTTCAGTTCAGAAGCAACGAAGAGATTAAGATACAGCGAATCGTGCGAATGGGTATAAATAAGTTCGTCGTATTTGCCATGGTTTTCCATGCCGGTACCCACACAACACCACATCGCTTCGTTAGGCGCCGAATACACACGGTAACTTCTTGGCCGTACCGGTGTGAAATAAACATAACCCCCCGTTTCGGGATTTTGTGTTGACAGTATGTGATTGTACATGGTGCGTTCATAATAATCCATGTACTTTGCCAAAGGATGTCTTCTGAAAAGATCTTCTGTAAGCTTCAACATGTTGTAAGAGTTGCAGGACTCAGGGCCTTCCACATCATTAATAAAATCCATGGAGGCATCACTGCCTGGAAAAAATTCTCTTCTGCTGTTGCCGCCAAATGCCAAACTTCGGTTAACCGTTACCGCTTGCCAGAAAAAGGTTCCTGCCTTTGTGTATTTCGGATCATGGGAGAGTTCTCCTATTCTTGCAAAGCCGATGGCTTTAGGTATTTGTGTATTGGCATGTTTGTTATCAAGGTTGTCTATACCTTGCGACATTGGATCAAGCAACATCCTGTGTGAAAATCTTTTTGCAGCAACCAGGTATTTTTTATTGCCTGTAACCTGGTAAGCATCGGCTAACACTTCATTCATTCCGCCCTGCTCTGTGTTAAGCATGGATTGCATTTGCTCATCTGATAAACCGGAGGTAATACTGATGGCCCAATCACAAAATTTTAAAAATATATTTTTCGCTTCTTCATTACCGGTATACAGCCATGCGTCCCTGAGACCGGCAAACATTTTATGTACATTGTACCATGGTACCCACGCTGCATGAAATGCTTTGAAATCGCCATTTTTAAATGTTGACCAAATTGCAGCACTGTTAGGAACTCCGCCCACATAACCAACGCCCCAGTCCGGATGATTTTTTGTATTGGCTTCCTGGCATTTCTTAAGCTCGGAAATCATGTAAAGCATTCGCTTTTTGCATGATTCATTGTTGGTAGCGGCGGTATTGATCGAAAGTGCGGACAGGTAATGCCCGGCAATATGTCCATCAAGCCCTGCCCAGTTTGTATAGCTTGAATCTTTAGGTGTTAACCCGGCTTCCTTTCTGTATGGAGCTAACAAGCGGTCAACTTTATATTCCAATAAAGTGTGAATATTAAGATCGCGGGCATGCTTAAAAAGACTGTCTGATAATTTTACGTCACCTAAATTAAATTCGTTGGAATATAATTTTTCCTGGGCATACACTGCATTAAAAGTGAAAATACTTATTGCAAACACACCTGAAAAAATGAATACCTTATTTAATTTAATTCGTTTCAAAAGATTTGTTTTAATCACTATCTGTTGATTTAGGTTGCAAGATTTACCATATCATAAAAACTATTTACTACGTTTAATGCAAATCTGCTTAACGAATAAGGAACCATGCGCTTTTAATAAAGACACCTAATACCTTTTTTATTTTCCTGTTTTAATTTCATTATATAGTTTTTGAAATGATAGTTCTTATTAATGAAAATTTAGCGTTTTAGAATGTTGGCTTTTTAAATTTTCTTTTACCTGAATAGCAAAGGCGCAAAATGTAATAAATCATTTCTCCACACCGGCCATGTATGCCCGCCAGGGTATTCGTAATAAGTATGTTTGATTTTCAGTTCATCTAATTTCCCTAACATGATTTGCCCATTCTTGTAAGCGATATCTTCTGGCCCACCTTCAGAAAACCAAAACAATTTCAGGTTATTATTTATCTTATCGGCATTCTCTTTCATAAAAGCATATTGTGCATCTGCTGTTTTATTCATCATCGGGATTATCCAACCCGAACTAAATACACCGAGGTAAGAAAACAAATCTGTATTATTAATGCCTGTATATAGCGTATGAAGACCGCCCAGCGAGAGGCCAGCAAGCGCCCTGCTGTTGGCATCAGCTTTTGCACGATAATTTTTTTCAACAAAGGGAATGACGACTTGTTTCATTTCTTTTTCAAACAACTTCATTCCATTGTCGATGGCTTCGGCATTAAATCCACCGGAGCCAATATTTGCATCCGGCATTACGATCAACATTGGTTTGGCTTTTCCTTCGGCGATAAGATTATCTAAAATCAAATTAGCTTTTCCTTGTGTAGCCCAACCTGTCTGGTCTTCTCCGCCTCCATGCAAAATGTATAAAACAGGATATTTTTCGTTGACGTTTTCATCATACCCCGGTGGTGTATAGATGTACATTTGCCTCCATGAATTGGTAACAGTAGAAAAATAATTTTTGATGCGAATGTCTCCGTGAGGTACATTGCCAAGGGCATAATAGCGGTCACCCATAAACGGAATTTCGATACCACTTGCCATTCTGCCCATACCATAAAAAGTTTGACTGGCAGGGTCTGCCACAGCCACACCATCTATCAGCAAAGAATAATAATGAAATCCTTCGCCGATAGAATCTGTAGTGATTTCCCATACACCTTGACTGTTTTTAATAAGGTCATATTTTTTGCCCAGGTCAATTTGCACTTTTTGCGCATCAGGGGCTTTTATATGAAAAATTACCCGATGGTCTGCCAGTATTTGTGGATATTCTGCTCCACGTACATTAGTGGAAGCCGGTGCACCCACAACAGGATATTTTGAAAAGGTAGAAGTATCTACAGGTTTAAAAATTAATTGGGAAAACATATACAATCCATTTTTCCAAACTTTAAATTCATGAACACCGGGCTCAATGTGATAAATATGAGGCACGTTATTTTTAACGAGGTAATCGTGGGTCCTTTGACTAAATCCAATCAAACCATCGCTGGCGCCGCATGAAATCCACAGCAGTTTTAATTCCTTCCTTGTCTTTGCGGGGTCAGGCACCAACTCTTCTGGCGTTTTGGTATTGGGTGCCGCAGAGAAGGCACCTATCCAGGCAAATTTATCCAGGTTGCCTAATCCAAAATTTAATGACTGGCCGCCGCCCATTGATAATCCTGCGATAGCCCGATGTTCGCGGTCGGTATAAACCGGGTAATGTTTTTGTACATACGGAATAAGGTCATTCAATAAATCTTTTTCAAAAGTGGCAAATGCCGCAACCTTATCGGGAGCAAAAATATTTCCTGTTGCACTGTCGTTTTTCATGGCTCTGCCATTGGGCAGTATCACAATCATCGGTTCTACTTTGCCTTGTGCATAAAGATTATCCAGGATAACCTGCGGATGACCGCCATTCAGCCATTCTTTGTCATCGCCGCCAATGCCATGAAGTAAATACAACACCGGATATTTTTTCTTTTTTGAATAACCGGGCGGTGTATAAATTAACGATTGCCTTGTGGTGCCAACCGTTTTTGATCGATAGTTGAAAGAATCAATTTTCCCATGGGGAATATCCGGCTTGAAAGTATCGAATCCTGGCAACGCATCATGCACTATGTTTTGAGAAAATCCAGGAAGGCTGAATAATAAAAAGGTCGTAATAGCAAGGATTATGTGTTTCATGTTTATTTCTTTTTTTACCTAAAATAGTTTTAATGATGGTGCGGTTTTATCAATTGGTATTTGCCACTTAAATGCATCAGGCTAAAAAGATACAATAATCCGTCATAATATGGATCAAAATATCCATCGCTGTATGGTTGCAGTTTGGCATTCCATAATTCATGCACAAAATCAAAATGGTCTTTACGGATCATTTCTGTTGTTGCAACGGTAGCCAATAAACCCAGTGAGTGTCTTAGTTTTTGAACGCCTCCGGCAGGAAGAATCCATTCCGGCTTTGAACCATCACGATTAAACTGATCGTGGAATGAATCAATTCCTTTCGATTTGAAAAAACGCTGAATGCGTTCTGCATAATTTTGCTGCCATTTTCTGTCTTTTCCAAACCAGTTATAATCCATGGCAATATTCATCAGCACTCTCCATGAATCGTAACGGAAAGCCGGTTTCATTTTTCCTCTCGCTAATGGTTTGCCGTCAAAGCTTGTTTGATCTGCATTGAGACCGGTTGGTGAGCTGCAAGCGCGGTGTAAGAAAACACGCGCAGTATCGGCGCAATCCCTGTAAAATTGTTCATGCCCGTCTTTTGCATACAATGCCCAAACTTCAAAAAAAGCTGGCAGTTGATAAGAAGGATCTGTAAAATTATAATTGTTGCCCTCAGGTGTAAAAGTGATTTGCTTATGTTGAGTATTGATGATGTTATAAATTCCTCCTGTTCCATCTTTTCTCCACATGGCATCTAAAATTATTCTTGCTTCATGATAATAATTGATACCGGTATTATCACCCCATCGGTTAGACGCAAATAATAAATCTGTTACGAAATATAGTTCGCCATCGGAAGCAGTTCCCGGAGAATTCTGTTTCATGGTTTTGGGGTTGATGCTCCATGCGAAATACCCTGCCCGTGGACCATCCTGGTGTTGTAAATATTTTTTAGACCATCTCCAAATCCTGTCAAAAACCTCTTTCTTATTTAATTGCACCGCTATCATCATTCCATAAGAAAGCCCTTCTGTTCTTGCATCATGATTTTTCAGATCAGTTACATAAGCCATAGAATCACCTACTTTAAAATAAACTTTGTTGGGACCTTCAAAAATATCATGATATGCTTGTGCTACTTTTTGATCAATCGCCTGCTGGCTATAACCCGCTTCCTTAAAAAAATTTTGGTAAACGCCGGAATAAAAAGCTGCTTTATTTGTGGGTTTACTGTCTTTTTTATTTTGGGCGATGAGAAAGTTTGTTGCCAAAATGTTGATCAATACAAGCCATACTATTTTTTTCATCTTCACGTAATTTTATATGGTTTCCCAAAAGTTGAGTTAATCATTTTTGTGTTTGAATTCATTGGCCATAATATCATCCAGGTTATTAATCGGGCGTTCCAGGTCATAAGGGATAGGCCTTTTGCTGAACTGCTGGAAATAGAGCTGGCATGCGTCTTTCCATAAAATAGCATTCATACATTGCTCCCGCAGTTTACCCTGCACTTCCATAAATCGGGTGCTGTCAACATAAGGGCCTGCCTTATCCCATATCTTCTGAAATTCACGCACCTGGTTCACTCCTTTTTCATAATGACGACATAGCGCATCCCATAGTGTGTTTCCTTCTTTCATCTTATAATCCCACGGTAAATGATGAAACCAGAGTAGATATTTTTCAGGACATGTTTTTAGATTATCAAATTGGGAAGCCAATGGTTCATGATATTGACTTACTGCATCGCTTCCTTTTTTGGTACGATCAAAACCTATTCCGTAAGTACTTGCCTGGTGATAATAAGGCGGTGTCCAGTCAGCCCGAACTCCTTTCGGGTGCCACCACGGTCCGGGCCCGTAATGCCCGTTTGCTGACATGATATGATGCAACCCAAGTGGCATCATAAAATTCACGGCTGCTTCACGACTTTCCAGCATCATTTGTTTTACCGGTGCAAGAAAGTTTTTATTCCAGTCTGCAGCATAATTTGCTTCACTCAACTTTTGAGAAGGATCCTTATAAAAAGTAAGTTTGATCCATTCATCGGCAATTTGTTGGCTTTGCAAAGTGTTGTTCCATGCTAACCTTCCAAATGCATACCAGTTGGCCTGTGCAAACTGGTTACCGCACCAATTGGTATCCAGACCAACATTGGAAACTCCTGCAATAGCAGTATATTTTTGGGGATAAATACTACCGTCCGTGCAACGCGCTACAGTACTGCCGGCACCTTGCTGATAAGTATCACTCTTCAAACATTCTTCCCACATGGTCGAGAGGAAAACAACGTAAACTGAGTGGCCAAGATATTCCTGCGTAACCTGGAACTCCGGCATTACGGAAGTTTTTTTCATGGCTCCAAACAATGGACTGAAAGGCTCTCTCGGTTGAAAATCTACCGGGCCATTTTTGACTTGTATAATAACATTGTCCCTGAATTTTCCATCCAGCGGCATGAATTCGGAGTAAGCCTGTTTTGCCCGGTCATTATCGTTGGCGGTGTACACAAAGGCGCGCCACATAACAATGCCGCCATACGGTTTTAACGCATCCGCCAGCATGTTCGCACCATCAGCGTGTGTTCGTCCATAATTCTGAGGACCGGGTTGACCTTCGCTGCTTGCTTTCACAAGGAATCCTCCAAAATCCGGTATGATGCTATAGATTTCTTTCACTTTATTTTTCCACCAGGCAATTACTGAAGGATCAAGCGGGTCGGCGGTTTTTAAATTACCAAGTGTTGATGGCGAAGCAAAGTTTACTGATAAATAAACTCTTACGCCATAAGGTCGTAATACATTCGCAATTGCTTTTGCACGGGCAAGATAATCTGCATTTAATATTAATGGAGAAGCATTCACGTTATTGAGTACCGAACCGTTTATTCCTATAGAGGCATTGGCACGGGCATACTGTTGCCACAATGTTTTATCGTGATCTGTAACTGTGAATGGATCATCCTCTCGCCAAAAAATAGAGTTACCTGCATAACCACGTTCTACCGTTCCGTCAAGATTATCCCAATGATCCAAAATACGACGTTCGTAAGAAGGATTGAAAACTTCATTATTTATTGGTTCACTGGTTTGTTGCCGGCGTAACATTTCATACACGCCATACAAAATGCCGATATCTGTATTTGCCTGAATTGAATTTTTACCAAGCCTGAAACCATCATCTTTTAATGCTTTATCTTTTTTAATGATTAAAGTAATGGAAGTTTTTGGCTTGCCCTGCCAGCCTTCTTTCAATTCCTGCCGCGCGATCGATAGTGTAGGCGAACTTTCAGAACATATAACGGTTACGGGTACTGCCTGTTTATCGCGAAGCCAAAGCTGGTGTCCGTCCTGTGCAGAGAGATATAAAACCGTAAAAAGAAAAAGGATATTAAAAATGATTTTTTTCATCGTTGAGTGATTTATGTAAACTTTTATTTTGGATTGACGCTTACTTTAATTTGTGTGAACGAGTGGGGCGGAAATGTATATGTTATTTTTCCTTTGCTGATCGCTAAATCTTTTGTTACCGGTGCATACCCTGCTTTTTTGTCAAAAGCAAATGGCGCTTTCATATCATCACTGTTGATAACAGTTGCAGATGCTTTTCCTGAAAAGCCTGATGAGGTATTTAAAATATCTGCTGTGATTGATTTGCTTTCTTCACGGTTAACCACGTTTATAAAAACTGCATTTTCATCTTTATTATAAACAGAAGTTACATCAAGGTATGGGATGCCTTTATATTTTTCGGTATTAAAAGTATCGCACGAAACGTAGGTGTCAACTGAGTTTCCACGGCAATTATTTGAAAACAATTTAAACGCATAAAAAAGCGGCGCTTTGAAAGTTCCCTTTTTAGGATCGCTTGCCAAAAGAGAAGTCATCATAGTAAAGTTGGCCATCTTCACCACATCAGCATGACGGACAAAAGAATTTAAACATTGTGCAATGGGTAAAACGGATTCGAAATTTCTTCCGAAAGATCCCCATTCATCCACAGAAATATCAATAGGATTTTTAAAATTTTTCTTAGCTCTTGCTGCTTCAATTTCGTCTTCGGTCACTTTTATTTTTTCTTCAAAATCCATTGCGCCGCTTCCGATAAAATTGTAATAATCGTTTGGAGATCCACCTTCCCAATAACGATGAATCGAAATATAACTGATCATATCTCCAAGTCCTGAAAGCACTTTCCTGTTCCAATCCACCCATTGCCCTGTAGGCTCATAATAGGATGAACCTGACGCAACAAATTTGATGCTGTTATCAACGGCTCTCATTGCTTTGGCCGCTTCCCTTGCAATTTTCACATAATCATCAGCGTCTTTGTGACCTAGCTCCCATGGCGCACCATCCACTTCATTTCCAAGATCCCATATCTTAACATCGTAGGGTTGCGGATGTCCGTATTTGGCGCGCAGGTCAGAATAGTAGGTACCCTTTGGATAATTGCAATATTCCACCCAATGAAGCGCATCGTTTATAGTGCCAAGACCAAGATTAACGCATACCACATTCTCGCTCCCAATGGATTTATTTAATTCGATCCACTCATCGGTACCAACATGATTGTTATCCGTACCGCCCCACGCAAGATTGATGCGTGATGGCCGTTGATCTTTTGGCCCGATGCCATCTTTCCAATTATAGCCCATAACATAATTCCCGCCGGGCCAGCGCATGTCGGCTATCTTTAGTTCTTTCATCGCATCGATATAATCTTTCCGGAAGCCGTTCTCATCTGCAAGCGGCGAAGAAGGATCATAAAGATTTCCATAAACTGTATTGAAATTTACCGTGTCGGGTAATCCCATTCTTTTTCCATTGAAATGAATGGGCTCCATAAATACGCCATAAATTTTTGGATCGATTTTTCCAATGGTTCGGTTAACATCAATTTTGATAGTGGCGTTTTGAGCAAATGTTGCAAGCCCCAGCCCGAGGGTGCCTAAAAAAGTAAAAATAATTTTCTTCATTTTCGGTTTGTTTGTATTGTTGTTAATAATGATCAGTAATTAACGATCTGTTCTGTCCATGTAGGACCGTTTATGTAAAACATTCCATTCTTGTAATGAACCGGTTCAATACCCATCTCAGGAGTTAATTCCCACGGCTCAAACGTTTGACTGTAAGGATAGGGCCGTTTTTTATACATCAGGTAATGGCAGGAACTCCACAATTTTCCATCGGGCCCTGTAAATAACGAATTTGAAGCTGCTTCGCAATAGGGGTCTTCAGTATCCTGGTATTTTAAATCCGCATAGCCACCACTAATTGCCAGTTCCTGCCGGTATCCTTTTTTTCTTGTTCCAAATATGGGCTCCGGTGAAGCCAACTTCCATGGACCTAATGGTGATTTTGATTTAAGTAATCCTATTTCATAGCCACGGGTCCATGTCGAAAAGAACATAAAATAAGTACCCTCTTTTTTTGTTAGGAAAGGAGCTTCAATTCCACCCACCATCCATTCGGTCCAGCCAAGTTGTTTTTTATCCAAAAACTTTTGAATGGGCGTGGTAAGCTTTCCTGTATTCAAATCAATTTTCGCCTGGAACAATCCATTGCCGCTGCAATAGAGGTAAGTTTGTCCGTCCTCGTCTTCAAATAATGTGGCATCATTATTATACTGTGAGGTTAATGGCCCGTTGACCAGTTTGTAAGGGCCGGTAACACTATCTGAGGAAAATAACCAGATACCGTGCGTCTTCATCCCTTTAGGATCCTCTGCTGTAACTTTTCCACTGTTTACCGTAAGCCAGTATTTGTTTTTAATAAAATGAATTTCCGGTGCCCAAAACCGGCCGTTGTAAGGGCAATCTGCTGGTAACTTGCTTGCGTCAATGAGCCAGGAATATTGCCTCCAGTGAATCAAGTCATCTGACACTAACAGGCGCACCCCGGGATTGGGACCCGTCCATATTGGATTGGAAGTACCGGTGCAATACCATTTGTCCCGCACTTTGATAATACAATAATCCCTCATGGAAAGTGATGTGTCCCGGGTAATCGGGTTGGTATAACGGAAGACATGGGATTGAGAACTATTACCATGCGTTAAATTAGTGAGGTTTACCTGTGCAAAACATGAAATATTTAGCACCAATAAACTCCAAAATAAAATTAATTTTTTGTTCATGTCCTTTTCAATTTTACTTTATGAATCGCTAGTCGAAGCTTATCCAGTCTACTTCAACATTTGAATTGTCTTTTAGCAATACAAACAGGTTGTGAATTCCCGGATCAAACTTTACTACCGCTGTTTTAATATCCTTCCAATTCTTACTCTTAGGAATTTTTATTTCTGCTACGATAGGCCCGTTACTACTACTTATACGAACTTGTAAAGTGCCCCCTGTTTCTGATAAAGCTCTTACTATAACATTTTTTAATGGCTTCTTTCCGAAATCAACACTGTTGTATTGTATCCATGCATTTGGTTGATTAAAAACAGTTTTCCATCCCTGGAATTTATTAGCAGTATCAATAAAATTTATGGAAGCACCTTCGTTGCTTTTATCGGTGTAACGGTCTATTTGTATTTTTTGGGTAGCTTTTGTCAAACCTACTCCGCGAAAAGTAGGTATTACTTTTTTGATAGTGCCATCTTTATTGAAGAATAAACTGTCAATCCTGATAGATCTTGCTTTATCAAAATCAGGAGAGAAATCATCATGATGATAAAACAGGTACCACTGATTTTTGAACTCAATAATCGATTGATGATTGGTCCAGCAGTCGGGAGATGCATCCATGATTACGCCAGTTACTTTGAACGGACCCAAAGGATTATTGCTAATCGCATATTCCAGTCTTTCAGTTTTATTTGCTACATGCGGATAAGTCAAATAATAAATTCCATTTCGTTCGAACAAGTAAGGGCCCTCTTTCAATCCTTTCGTCGGAAGGTCTTCAAGTATTTTTGGCGCAGAAGCAAGTTCCATCATATTTTTTTTCAACTTGGCTCCGTAAATGTTTCCTTCCGCCCAGTATAGATAAGCCTGGCCGTCTTTATCAATAAATACATTGGGGTCAATGCCATGAACATTTTTAATCGGAGTTGGTTGCACTTTAAAAGGACCAGAAGGCTCATCGGCCACAGCCACACCTACTGCAAACCCTCTTCCATAGCTGGTATCTTTCACCGCATCAGGAAAATAAAAATAATATTTTCCGTTTCTGAAGATACAATCCGGGGCCCACATACTGTACCCTGTTGGGTTTCCCCATGGCACTTTATCCTGGCTTACAATTACGCCGTGATCTTTCCAGTCGGTAAGATTTGGCGATGAAAATACGTGATAATCTTTCATGCAAAACCAGCCAACGCGCCCATGCCCCGGAGTGGCCAAAATATCATGAGAAGGATAAACATACACTTTATCCCCAAAAACTCTGGCCGAAGGATCAGCCGAGAATTGATTAGTAATAAACGGGTTTTGCGCTTTAGCAATATTGACGAAAGCAAATGCAAGGACGATTACGATGAAACAGGATTTGTATTTTTTCATATTGAATTCATTTTGATAATTCATTTATATTGATCATTTAATTGACCCAAATTCTCTACTTAATAAAAGTATATGACTTGCCTTTTTGTGTTGGTATATCATAAACAAAAGTTTCTTTCAGCTTCGGAATTATTATCGTAGCCTTTGGTGATACAACAGGTGCCGGTGTTTTTTCAATGTGATAAAATGGATTTTTGTTTTTACCCGCCGCTGTCTTCAATACACTCCCATCACTTAATTTCATTTCATCGGGAACTCTTATACGAAGGTTACCGCCTAAATTTGATTTGATGGTGACCCTGATCAGCTTACCATTTT
Source organism: Bacteroidota bacterium (assembly GCA_028876495.1). GTDB lineage: Bacteria > Bacteroidota > Bacteroidia > Chitinophagales > Chitinophagaceae > Ginsengibacter. Next base: position 31,355 of record JAGWRO010000034.1, on the reverse strand, counting down.
TCCATTGCATGTTTTCGATGTCAAAACCACCCCTTGCTCTTAAACCACTGATGTTGCCTGAAGGCCAAACATCGGGAAGCGCAGGAAGTAAATCAATATCTCCATCCGAACTTTGCATTAGCATTTCTGTAATTCCTGAAGTACAACCGAAATTGCCATCGATCTGGAATGGGGGATGAGCATCGAAAAGATTATTGTAAGTGCCGCCTCCGCCTTCATTAGTTCCCACAGGTGTAAGTTGATTTTGGATGAGTTTATAAGCGTGATTTCCATCCAGCATCTTTGCCCACCAATTTACTTTCCAGGCCATACTCCAGCCTGTTGAGACATCGCCACGTTCTATCAAAGTGGTTTTTGCTGCACTAAATAATTGTGGCGTACGATAAGGAGAGATTTGATTGGAAGGGAACAATCCGTAAAGATGTGAAATATGACGATGATGATCATTCGGATCGTCAATATCGTCTAACCATTCCTGTAACTGCCCGTATTGCCCGATATGCATTGGAGCTAAACGGCTTCGCATTTGTTGTAATGTATCTGCAAATGCCGGGTCTTTATTTAAAATTTTTGCTGCGTCTATTGCGGTGGAGAATACATCAAAAACAATCTGGTTCGTCATGGTAACGCCTGCATCGATGGAAGATCCCTTGTGTGCTTTTGGCGCGTTTTCGGGTGACATGTCCGGGCAAACAACCAGCCAATGATATTTTGGATGTTCCACCAAAAAATCAACATAAAACATGGCTGCGCCTCTTAAAACGGGATAAATTGATGCTAAAAAAGTCTTGTCACCATTGTATAGATAATGCTCCCATAAATTTTGACTGGTCCACCCGCCACCATTATTCCATATCCCCCAGAATGCACCATCGACTGCTCCTGTGGTGCGCCAGATATCTGTATTGTGATGTGCCATCCATCCACCAGCGCCATACATGTCTTTTGCTGTTTTCTGCCCGGTAACAGACAGGTCTTTTACCATTTGAATAAAGGGTTCATCCAATTCTGCCAGGTTGGTTTTTTCAACCGGCCAATAATTCATTTCTGCATTGATGTTAATAGTGTATTTGCTATCCCAGGGCGGAAACAATTTGTTATTCCAAATGCCCTGGAGTGTTGCAGGTTGCCCTCCCGGTTGTGAAGATGAGATCAACAAATAACGGCCGAATTGATAATACAACGTAACAAAAGATGGATCATTATCTGAATCAAAATTCTTCAAACGCTTGTCTGTAGGTAGATTGGAGGCGTCAGTTGTGCCAAGATCAAGGTTTACCCTTTCAAAATATTTTTGATATGCTGCAACGTGTGCTTTTTCAATTTCATCAAAAGACTTTGAATATGCTTTATCAAGATAACTTTCTGCTCTTGCCTGGTCATTTCCGCTGATGTCATGATAATTATTGAAGTTGGTGGCAATAGAAATATAAATAGTTACCTCATTGGCACCTTTAATAAAAAGAGTGCTGTCATTTGATGACATGCTTCCGCCGTTCAATTTAAACCTTGCAATGCCCTTGAATTTTATTTTCCCTTCTACGACTTCATGGTCTAACGTTGTACCGGAAATAGTTAACTCATTATTGGCCGCTTTCATTTTCGCTTTAGGTTCAGGTGTTGAAAAAAAAGCGCTAAATGAAATACTACCCGGTTTGCTTGCCATCAAATGCATTATAATCACACGATCAGGAAATGAGGCCAACAGCTCCCTTTTATAGGTGACATCGCCTATTTTGTAGGTTGTTTTTTGTACTGCTTTTTCAATGTCTAATTCCCGGTAATAATGAGTATAATTTTTATGTGCATCGAATACTAATCTGAGGCTTCCTACAGGTTCAAACATCTGGCCCTGGGATTTTTTACTGATAATCACTTTGTTGGCCAACTGTTCTGCCTGCTTTTGCTCACCTTCAAATATTAACCTGCGTATTTCTGCCAAAGAATCTAAAGCCAAAGAATTGTCATTCCGATTAGGGCTTCCACTCCAAACTGTATTTTCATTTAACTGCACTGTTTCCGTATCAACATTTCCGTATATCATGGCTCCTAATCTTCCATTTCCGATTGGGAGGGCATTTTCCCAGGTGGTTCCTGAAGGTTGATTGTACCATAGTTTCAAGTCAACTTTGTGTTGCGAAAATCTATTATTGGATTGTGCAAATACAGCAACTATACAAATGAAATTTATCAGCAGGATTATCAATAGCTTCTTCATATAAATCTGGTTTTACTGAGCTTGTTTTTTTTGATAGCCCAGGAACTTACCGGCCCATGGAATAAAAAATTTGAAATTGGGTGCATCTGTATGGCCCTGGTCATGTTGTCGCCACGCCAACTGTCCATCTAACAAACCTGTATTTACCGGGGGCATTTTTTCTTTCATGTAATCATTGGAAACGCCCAAATCTTTTGCGCCCAATAATTTGAATGCAACTCCGGCTGCAACGGTAGCCATATAACTGCCTTCATGATCGAGCCAGTGCGCATCGCCTTTTTCGGGTATGCCATAACTAATGAATGTAGGGCGTGGTGCGCACAAGGCAATCAGCTCATGTGAATCAACCGGCAAATCACATCCTGTTTTTTTGCCGAAGATTGCTTCTTCTGCGCCATATTTCATGAAGTTTCCTGCCATCCAATAATATTCGCCACCGGTAAGGCTTTCCACGGCTTCTCCATAATTACGGCGAAGCAGTGTTGCGCCGCCTTTACCTGACGAACCTATTAAGCCGGCAGCAAAGCGCGGTTCAAAAGCTAATGTTACCAAAGCTGCTTTCCCATATCTTGAAACTCCTTCAATGCCGACTTTTTTTGCATCAACCAAAGAATCGGTTTCCAAATAATCCAGTCCACGTGCTGCGCCCCAGGCCCATGCACGCAATGCGCCCCATTGATCAGGTTTTCGGGGTTGTCCTTTGTTTACCAACCCGATAATGCCTCTTGTAATGCCTGCGCCGTTATCCGCCTGAATGCTGTTTGGATCAATCGTGCAATATCCCCAGCCGGCTTGTAATAGTTGTTCTGTAGGCGAAAGTTCGGCAGGAGCGGGTGCAAAAAAATTGGGACCGGGAAGTCTTGTAACAGGAGAGTAAGCGGGATATTTATCAAAGATTTTTTTTACGGAAGGATCGGTTTTTATCATCATTTCTTTAAAAACCGTATTCAATTTTTCCATGTCATCTGCAGATGGTTGAGCAGGAGCAGGGAATGAAGGCAAACTGAACATCATCAGTACCGGAACAGGCCCCTTTACATTCATTGGCAGCACAAGAATCATCTTAATATCAACATGGATCAATGGGTATTCACTGTTATCAACATGGCCAATGATTTCCTTTGCAATAACCGGTATAAAGCCCGGAAAAATAAATTCGCGATCAACTGTTTTTACTTCCCAGTTTACTTTTGGAATATTCGCTGGCAGCTTTCCGTAAACTTCTTCTTCCAGCCCTTTCACAATTTCAGGACGGCGCACTTTCCACCACATTTCAGGAGTAGTTACTTTTTTACCTGCATTTGTTGTGAGTATGTCCGGTAACTGCGGACAAGAATTGGCCTTTGATTCATCATAGTTGGCGTGATTGGGTGCATCAGGATCACCACTTGGGCCTGGTCTTAATTGTGTGATGCCTAATTGTTGCATCATGTTATCATGATCCTGTTGTGCAGTGAAATTTACAGGGTTTGGATATTTGCTGCTGTCGATAGATTTCATCTGCCCTTTGGACGTATTCCAAAGGCAGGTGATCAATAAAATGAAAATGGATTTTTTCATTGGTTTATAAATTTGAGACAGTAAACAAAACTTTTCTCTTCATTTTTATTTTGTTTCAAATGGTGATGCGGGCAATCCTTCTTTGTTGTACAAATTCGGATTTACCGGAAAGTCTGCCCATGCATAGCGTACATATTTTGGATCTTTAATCTGATCGCTCCATACCGCTACTTTCCCGCCCTCTATTTTTGCTTTTGCCCAAACAAATTTTTTGTCAGCGCCTGCAATAGTAAAGCCGCCCTCTACATCGCCCGGAAGAGGCGAAGCGTAAGATGAGTCATCTGCACTTTTGAAAATTAAACCGCTGCCTGTTTGTGAAAATGAAATAATTATTTTGTCGCCGTCGATGGTTGAGGATTGATATAACGGTCCTGAATACACGATGTTTTCTCCGTATGCAATCTTCTCTGCTGCCAACGCCAGGCGGTCACCAACCGGTTTTTTCCTGTCAGGATGAATATCATTCCATTCACCGAGGTCAATCGCAACTGCCATTGCTGTATTGGGGACGGATAATGATTGGAGTTGCCCTTCTCTTAAGACAGCCCATTGGCTTTCTGAAGGAAGGTAATTGTAATCTCCAAAGCCCGGAAGTTGAACGTATAAGAAAGGAATATTTCCTTCCTTCCATTTGTTACGCCAATCCTCTATCATAGCGGGTTGTAGCTTCGCATATTCAGAAGCGTTACCGGCATTACTTTCTCCCTGGTACCAAACAAATCCTTTGATCGTATAATTGATTTCCGGCGCAACCATTGCATTGTACAATGCAGTTGGTTCATTTTGGGCAGAGAAACCAAAGCCTCCAAAACCTCGTTGCGGAATAAACACTTCACCCACTTTATATTGCCAGTAGCCTTTTAAATCAATTGTATCGTTTCCAGCAATTAAGGAATAAGGTTTATCAGGAACAAATCCGCCTTTTCCAAAATTGTTTGTAACACGAACTACAAATAAATTGTTGCCGGGCTTCAAAACGCCATCAGGAACAGGATATCTTCTTTGCGGATATTGATAAGTTGTTTTTCCAACTTCTTTCCCGTTAATATACAAAGCGTCAGCGTCAACAATTCGGCCTAAAAAAACTTTTGCAGGCTTATTAATCATCGATTGCGGAACATCGATTTCTCTTCTGTACCAAACCACGCCATTCAGATCTCTTAATCCCTGGTCTTCCCAATAACCCGGAATTCCTATTTGTCGCCATCCGCCGGCTGGGGGACTATAAGCAGGATCGTACCAGGGAATTGGCCCTGAAAGCCCTTTATCTACCTGCTTTGGCCTATTTGCATAATTTGCAAACGCTCTTCGTTTCAATCCGTTGACGTACGCTGTATCTTTATTTTTTTCAATTGTTTTTTCAATTGAAGAAAATTCTTTAAGTCCATCTTCACTACTCCATGCTTCGATGGGAGTACCACCTACGCTTGCATTGATAATACCAATCGGCACATGATATTTTTTATACAAATCTTTTGCAAAAAAATAAGCCACTGCCGAAAAATCCTGCACATCTTCCGGATTAGCTGATTTCCAGTAGCCTGAAGGAAGAGTATCTAAAGGTCCTTCCAGGTTGGTAAGAGTTGGAATCCAGAACTGTCTTATTTCAGGATAATGAGCATCCGGGATGGCTTCCGGGTAATAAACGCTGTGCAATTTTAGTTGATGCACCATATTTGACTGACCGGAACAAAACCAAACATCGCCGATCAAAATATCATGAAGCGTAATGCTGTTTTTTCCTGAAATCACCATGGTATAAGGGCCGCCTGCTTTCATTGGCGATAATTGCAACTTCCATTTACCATCATTACCGGTTTTGGTTTTGTAATTTTTACCATTAAATTTTATGCTTACTTTTTCTCCCTTCGATGCCCATCCCCAAATATTAATTTTCATATCTCTTTGAAGGATCATGCTATCTCTTACAAGACGCGGTAATTTAACCTGAGAAAATACTTGTTGGTTTGAGAGAGCGAGCAAAACGCTGATTATCAAAAAACTTTTTTTCATTTCGTGTATGCTTTATCGTACTGTATTAATTAATGTTCCAATATTGTCAATGGTGATTTTTATTTCATCTCCTGATTGTAGTGTAAAATCATTCGGAGGCACAATGCCTGTGCCGGTCATAATCAGACAGCCATTAGGAAAAGAACATTCTTTGTAAACAAATGAAACCAGCTCTTCGAGCGTGCGTTTCATCTGGCTAAGAGCCACATTTCCCTCAAATACATTTTCATTTCCCCGAATAATTTCAAGGTGAATATTCGTATCGCTTGCTAATCCTTTTTCATTTACATAAAGGCAAGGACCAATGGCAGCACAGCCATCATAGGTTTTTGCCTGTGGCAGGTACAACGGGTTTTCGCCTTCAATACTGCGGCTGCTCATATCATTGCCAATGGTATAGCCTAGGATTTTCCCAGAACTGGAAACAACCAGTGTCAACTCGGGTTCTGGTACATCCCATGTAGAATCTTTACGAATATTCACTTTAGCATTGTGACCAACAATTCTGTGTGGTGTTGATTTGAAAAACACTTCCGGCCGTTCGGCTTCATATACTCTTGCATAAAAATCTCCGCCACCGGCATCTTTTGATTCTTCCTGTCTTCCGATTTTGCTTCTTAAATAAGTGACGCCGCAAGCCCACAATTCCTGGTTGCTACCAATGGGTGGCAGTAGTTGATCCTTAAAAATTTCGCGCTGATTATTGATTGCGTTTTCGGATCTGGTTAATTCTGATGCTTTATAATACAGGTTATCATCATTAATGAATGAGTCCCAGTTATCTTTTATTAAAAAGAATGCAGCATCTTTTTCGATTACAATTCCCGATTTTGTTTTATATAATTTCATTTGGTAACAGGTTTTAATAAAGTTTCGGGCGGCCCAAAATAAGAGGACTTCTCTCCGCCGAAATCAACAACTATTTTTTGCAATAGCACACCCGGACTTATCATCCAATATTTAATAATGTGCCTTCCTTTTTTCTGAATCGAATGCGCTGTTGTTTTTATGATGATATCATTGGCTACCCAATTGTTCCATGCTCTCATATTTTCATCATCTTTATTGATAGAAATAATTTGTGGCGTTTCATTATCAACAGAAATTGCGTATTGCAAGCCTGCCGGGTCATGAAGGAAATTGAGCGTCGGTGAAAAATATGCTTTCAGTTTGAAAGCGCCCGTATCGTAGGTATAAAGGTTGTACTCAAGATGCGGATTACTGATAGCAAATGTTTTTTTATTAGCTGTTGCCGGAAATGTGGTAATGCCGTCTCCGTCTCTTCCAATGTTTGGAATCACTTTCCATTCAATATTTTTAGCGTTAATGGCTTTGGTATAATGAGAAGCTTCAATAGATGCATATCCATTTTGTTCATAAAAAATATTTCCTTTTGAATTGGAGGGAATGAGATCTTTGGATGTTATATTTTTTACATCAACTTTTACAGCGTGGTCGCTGGCAGAATCTTTTGAAAGATAATAGACCTCAGGCATTTTGTTGCGGGGAGGTTGCTGCCAATAGGTGTAACCAATGTGCGTTTGATCCATCATGTGATTCCATTTGCCTCCGGCTATTTCATGGTTGTATTTATAAGATATCAAAGAATCTTTTGTGAAAAAATATTTTACGCTATCAGCATATAAATTCGCTTTTATATTATTTTCTTTAGCAAAGAATTTATTTTTGGCAGCAGCTAAATAAAGCGCATTCAGATTTGCAGAAGCTTCAATTGGGTGTAATACCAATTCAAAAAAAGCATCCTTATATTTTTCCGGAAGTAAATTATTGATTTTTTGTGCTTTTACTGTAAGAACATTATAGTCATCAACCACTTTTTGAAATTCATTATAATGAGTCAGACTATAGGTTTCCGGAGATAACAGTTCGGGCTTTCTTCTTGCATTATATTGGGAATATTTTTGAATGAGCTCTCCAATTTGCTTTGAATATTTTTCTCCGAATTGGCTGGCAGCCCAATTTGTAAAATAGTTCGGTAAATTGTCAGATGAGATTTTTTTCGGATTCCAGGCATAATCTAAAAAGAAAGAAATCGGAAATTCCATGGGCTTTAAATCTCCCACATTTACAACCCAAATGCTCTTAACGCCATAAGAATAGGCCAGGTGCATTTGTTCCCAAACTCTTGCAATATTGTTGGTATTGATCCATTTGTAATTTCTCGGTCCGCCTACATAATCAAAGTGGTAATAAATGCCATAACCACCGCTGCGTGGTTTATCTGTAAGATCAGGAAGTCTTCGTACGTCACCCCAGTTGTCATCGCTGAACAATAAAGTAACGTCATCGGGTACACGCATTCCTTTATCATAATAATCCTGCACTTCTTTATACAATGCCCAGTCCTGCGGCGTTTCTGATGCCGGCTTGCCTGTAACGTCGGCAATAATTTTTCGTTGATCATGAACAATTTTTTCCAGCAAAGCAATATTGCTTCCTTCGGTCATCGGCTTATCGCCGTTGCCGCGCATGCCAACGGTAACAATGGTTTCGCGATGATCCATATTTTCAATTCCCTGTTTCCAGAAAGCGCGCAGCGTGCTGTCATTCGTTTGATAATTCCATGCGCCTTTGTGCTCGTGTCTCCATTCTTCTGTTGCCTGGTTCATAGGTTCCTGGTGCGAAGTGCCCATTACAATCCCATACTTATTCGCCATCACAGGATTAAGCGTATCGTCATTATTAAAAGCATTTCCCCACATAGCAGGCCACAGATAATTTGCTTTTAAACGCAGCAATAATTCAAACACTTTTTCATAAAACTGATGATCAAAATTGCCAAATTTTTCATGCACCCATCCTGATAATGCCGGTGCTTCGTCATTCAAAAAAATACCACGATACTTAACCAATGGATGATCCTGGCAAAAAATATTTTTTTTTATATAGATGGCAGGCTTTTTTTTCACGGGAACATCTGCCCACCAATACCACGGTGAGACTCCAATTTGTTTCGATATTTCAAAAGTGCCATAAGCGGCTCCTCTTTTGTCGCTGCCAGCAATTACAAGGGCCTTGTCAATTCCTTTAAAAGGCTTGTCGATTACCTGTACCTGGTAGGCCTCCCATTCGTTTTCAATACTTCCTGTATTTATTTTTTTTGCCAGTATGAGCTTTTGAAGCGCTGAAGACTTTTTTATTGTACCAATAATAATAAGGTTACTTGCCTCAGCGGGAAGCTGGTGAATAATGCGCGGTTTTTTTCCTGTTACTTTTTCAATATCACCCTGCAAAAGCTTGGCAGTTTTTCCAACCAGCCAATCGTCATTTTCATCAGTATAAATGCTCGTTGCGTTTTGGGATACCATTGTAAAAGCCCCTTTTTGCGCTGTTACGGATACAAAATTCTGGGCAGCGATGGTACCTGCAAAAAAAATGTAAACGATTACAAAAAAGAGGAATATTATTATAATTTGTTTACTTCTCATATCATGCTAAAAATTGAAATAAAAATGATTAAAAAAAATCAGTTTACTGGTTTAAAAGCCGATCGAATTGCCGCCATCCACCGGTAAAACCACGCCGGTAATAAATGAAGCTGCTTCGGATGCCAGGAACAGCGCTGCATCTCCTATATCAGAAGGGGCACCCAAAATTCCCATGGGCGTTCTTGATAACACTTTATCCTTTCTTTCCTTATCATTGTTCAGAGCCTTTGCCGACATATCTGTAGCAATAAAGCCAGGAGCGATGCAGTTTACACGAATCCCTTTTGGCGAAAGTTCTGCAGCCATTGCCCTTGTCATAGATTCAATAGCGCCTTTAGAAGCGGAGTAAGCAATCACTTTAGGCAAACCATACTGCGAAGCCATAGAGCTGATATTTACGATGCTTCCTTTTTTATTTTGAACCATCGACTTAACTACTTCTCTGGAAATAGTAAATATTGATTCCACGTTGGTGAGCATTATTTTATGAAACTCATCATCTGAAACTTCTGTAAAATCTTTTTTAAGATTGATGCCTGCGTTGTTCACAAGAATATCAATTTTTCTGTGCTGTTTCAAAATATTATCTATCAAATCAGGAATATTTTCCAACTGATTCAGATCAAACGAAATCGTTTCGCAATCCTCTCCCAGTTTTGCTTTCGCTGTTTTAAGCTTTTCTTCATTTCTGCCGATAATGATTGTCTTAATTTGATTTTGTACAAATTTTTCTGCAATTGCATAACCTATTCCTGATGCGCCCCCCGTTACCACCGCTATTTTTTTTTCTTTTTTTCTTTCTGTCATTATTTTATCTGTTTGTTTTGATTTGCCATTTAAATATTTCAGCGTTTTTTTGTAGGGAACAGGAATTTTGTACTGATGGATTTAGAAATATTCTTCTAGAAATTAAAATGTATGTTTTTTATTCGTTTACTGTTGATCTTGTTTTACCCCGGGGCATAAGGTTGACCGGTATGAAAATTTAACTCCACCTTCTTCCGGCGCTCAAAATAAGACCTGATTAACTCCCCGAAGAATACCGGTAATTTTAAAAATAAATTATTCATTCTATTTGTTTTTGGCTCTGCTTTTTATTTTTTGAGAAGAGTCCCTGGCCAGGAATTCCCATCTCAGTATAATCTTATTGGTAGCATGCATGGTAGAAGTGCCGCTAAGATGATTGATAAGGCTCTGGGCAGCCACTTCACCCATTTCGTACCCCGGGTAATTGATGGTGGTAAGGTTTGGCTCAATCACCTTGCTTACGGGGTCATTGTTAAAACCAACGAAAGCAATATCATCAGGAATACGGATACCGGCCTGCTTTAGGGCCAGCATACATCCGACTGCACAATTATCGTTGGTAGCAAAGATTCCATCGGGCATTGGTTTCATTTTCAATATTAATTTTGCAGCGGCTTCCCCCGATTCAAAGCTTAGGTTGCAGGTAATGATATTTTTTTTGTCAAATTTTATTTTGTGGGTGGCGAGCGCTTCCTGATATCCTTTCAACCTTTCTTCATAAACATTTAGTTTGGAAGAAGCTGTTATGTGTACAATTCTTTTACATCCCTGGCTGATCAGGTGCTCGGTAGCTTGTTTAGCTGCTTTTTTGTTGTCGATTAAAATATTAGTGTAATGCGGATTGTCTAATACGCGATCAAAGAAAATTACCGGGATATTTTTTTTGGAAAAAATATCAAAATGCTTAAGATCGGTAGTATCATATGCAAGCGATACAAGCAAACCATCCACCCGATTGTTGAACATAGTTTTGGCGCTTGCAATTTCTTTTTTTACATCTTCTGAAGATTGGCTGATGATGAGATGGTATCCTGAAGCGTTTAGAACCTTTTCAATTCCTGCGATTACGGAAGACATAAAGCTACTATTCAATTTCGGAACAATTACCCCTATTGTTTCTGTTCTGGAATTGCGAAGATTTCGTGCAAAATTGTTGGAACGGTAATTCATTTCCTCTGCCATCGCAAAAATTTTCTTCCTGGTTTTTATATTTACAACAGGATCATTTTTTAGCGCACGGCTAACAGTGGCAATAGAGACTTTCAGCTTGTCGGCAATGTCATAAATAGTAACCTCTTTTTCGTTAATCATTGTAACTGGTTCTAAAAGTGTTCAATTTAGAAAGTTTTTAATTCAATTCTTTCTTTTATCTGAATAACTTTCATTTTTTAATGATGATTTTCGGATAATAAGATTCGATCGTATAATAATGGTATTTGTGTTCTGCATGTTTCCAACTCCTTTCAGGTGATTAATAAGGTTGCTGGCAGCAACTTCTCCTACATCTATACCGGGATAATTAATAGTAGATAATGCCGGTTCTATCAAAGTGCAGATCGCATCATTGTTAAAGCCGACAATCGCAATATCCCCGGGAACCCTAATGTTGTTTTCTTTTAAAGTACGCATACATACTGCGGCTACAAAATCATTCGTAATAAAAGCGCCATCCGGTAAAGGATCCATTTTTAGCATTTTCATTGCAGATTCGATAGCAGCGCTTTCAGAAAGATCATTAATGATCAATAATGTTTCATCATAAGGAATTCCATTATCGGCTAAAGCGTCTTTATATCCTTTAAACCTTTTGGAATACACATTTCGTTTAAGGCTTGATGTAATATGAACGATTCTTCTGCATCCTTGTTGAATCAAATGTTGCGTAGCCTGGTAGCCGCTTTTGTCGTTATCGATTACCACCACTGTATTTTTTCCCTCCTGTTCCACGCGGTCAAAAAATATGACAGGAACATTTTTTTCTTCAAAAGATTTAAAGTGATCCAGGTTTTTTGTGTCAAGTGAAAGAGAGGCAATCAACCCGTCCACTCTTTTATGAAAAAGGTTTTTTGCATTGGCAATTTCTTTGATGAAACTCTCAGACGAATGTGCAATAATAAGATCGTAACCTGCTTCTGTAGTAACTTTTTCAATTCCCGCCAGTACGGAAGTAATAAAATTACTGTTCAATTCATGAACGATAACGCCAATAGTATTTGTTTTTTGATTTCGAAGGTTTCTTGCAAAGTGATTGGTGCGATATCCCATTTTTTCTGCTAAATCAAAAATCTTCTTTTTTGTTCGTTTACTAACAACAGGATCATTTTTTAAAGCGCGGCTAACTGTAGCAATAGAAATATTCAACGCAGAAGCAATATCATAAATGGTCACTTCCTTTTTTTTTGACATTTACAATCGTTTACATATAAAGCAATACTGTAAAACTAATGAAAAATAACTTTTTTAAACTTTTTTTTCAAAAAAAAATGTAAACGGTTACATTTATCAAAAAAATGTTTACTTTAGCCCTGTCAAATGATAAAAATTTTTTTTTCAATTGGTAAAAACGGTTGGCTTAGATATGGAGAACCCTTTAACAGTGCGGCTTAGATGAACTTCCTGGAAATATTGATTTGTTATTTAGTCAACAAAATCATCTCTTTCAAGAATTGAAGAACTAACGTTGCGAGGTCCCGTTCAAAAAAAGGGTGAAAAAAAATTAAAAAATAAAACAACATGTATTGTTATGATAATACCTGCAAATTTTTTTGCTTAACTATTGCTCATTTATAAATTTAAAACTGTTATTATGAAAGGTTTATCCACACAAATGCTTTTGCAGATCAAAAGCAGAAGCTGGAAAAAATGGTTTCCTTTTTTTGTGCTCCCTTTGTTATTCTGTTCTTTCGCGGGCTATTCTCAAAACACGATGAAAGTGAGAGGAAAAGTGGCCAATGAATCCGGGCAGCCCGTATTTGGCGCTTCCGTGATCGTAAAAGGTCTGACAAATGGCGTTAGCACCGATGAAAAAGGAGACTTTGAAATCAACGCGGCGCCCAACAGCACCCTTGTTATTTCATCAGTTGGTTTTACTGAAAAGGAAGTGAAGGTTGAGGGAAAGAAATTTCTCAATATTACTTTAAACCGGTCGGAAACCGGCCTTAATGAGGTGGTTGTTATTGGTTACGGTTCGCAAAGAAAAGAAGCCATAACAGGCTCAGTTGCTTCAATAAGTGGAGAAAAGCTGAACCAGGTACCATCATCTAATATCTCGGACGCTTTGCAAGGAAGACTGCCTGGGGTGCAGATATCTCAAACAAGTACCAAACCGGGCTCTACTATGCAAATCCTAATCCGCGGGCAGCGTTCCATTTCTGCCAGCAATGCTCCGTTGATAGTGCTCGACGGTATTCCTTTTTCCGGTTCTTTCAGCGATATCGATCCGGAAAATGTTAAGAGTATTAGTGTCTTAAAAGATGCTTCAGCAACCGCCATTTATGGTTCGCGTGGTGCCAATGGTGTTATATTGATAACTACGAACAAAGGAGCAATAGGACAAAAAGCTCAAATAACTTACAATAGCTATTATGGTATACATAAACTTTGGGCTCCTTTCCCCATGATGAACGGGCCGGAATTTGATAGCCTTCGCAAAAGAGCCGGTATATATACAAACGGATCTTCTGAATCCGACAATGTAAACACTGATTGGCAAAAGTTGTTTTACAGGCCTTCTGCTCCGGTAACCAATCAGAATATTGACGTTTCAGGTGGTACCGCAAAGGGTAGCTACCACTTTGGTTTAGGTTATTATGACGATCAATCCCTGATTCCTACGCAGGAATTCAAACGATTTTCAATAAATAGTTCTATTGACCAGGGCGTAGGTAAATATATCCGAGTCGGCTTTACTACCAATACAGACTATAACACCTCAGAAGGTAACCAGGTGGGATTGTACAATATTTTGAGCATGTCGCCACTCGCAAGCCCATATAAGGCTGATGGTTCATTAAGGCAAAGCATACAGATGCCTTTGGATAATGCATGGAATGAAACAAGATATATCGTAGATAGCTTGAAAGATCAATGGCTAAACCCAATCAAGACGCTTGGAACCTACAATAATTTATATGGAGAATTGAATATTCCGGGAGTCAGGGGCTTAAAATACCGTGTCAATGTTGGTTTGAACTATAGCACGACTGATAATGGCAGTTATACAGGAACAGGCATAACCAGCACCAACGCTACCACTCCTTCCGTTGCTACTATTATCCACTCAGTTACTCTCAATAAGACCATTGAAAACTTATTGACTTACGACCGAACCTTTGCTGAAAAAAGCCATTTGAACCTAACAGCGTTGTACTCTGCCGAGCAGGATAGCTATAACAGTTCTGATATCTCGGCGCAGGGCATCCCAAATGATCAGTTCCAATTCCATAACCTGGGGCAGGCTCTCGGTCAAATTACTATTAATCCCAATTACCAAGGCTATTCGGAGAACGGTTTGGAGTCTTGGATGGGACGTGCCATCTACGAGTACTCAGATCGATATATGATAACAGCTATCGTGCGGTCTGATGGTTCTTCAATTTTGGCGCCGGGCCACCAATGGCATACCTATCCTGCAGTATCGGCAGGATGGAATATTGCGAATGAATCATTTATGAAAAATATAACCCAGATAAATCAATTAAAACTTCGCGTGGGTTATGGAGAAACTTCTAACCAGGCTGTTGCACCCTATTCTACGCTTGGTCGATTGAGCACAAGCCCTTATAACTTTGGCCCATCAAATGATGTGGTAGGATACTATGTATCATCCCTTCCAAATCCTAATTTAGGATGGGAATATTCTAAAACATGGAACTATGGTCTGGACTTTTCCATCCTGAATAATCGCCTTTCCGGTACAGCAGAATACTATATTACTAAAACAAACGACCTTCTTTTGGGTGTTAATCTGCCGTCCACAACCGGTGTAGGTAGTTATACGGCAAATGTTGGAAACACCCAAAACAAAGGATTTGAACTCTCGCTCAATGGTATAATATTGAATAATCATAATGGGTGGACATGGACAGCAGGTGTCAATTTATATACCAACCAGAATAAGTTGGTATCCCTTGCCTCCGGACAGACCCAGAATATTGGTAACAACTGGTTTGTAGGACATTCCCTAAATGTTATTTATGACTATAAGAAAATAGGGCTTTGGCAGGCAAAAGATCAAAATTTGCAATTATTTGAACCGGGTGGAAATGCAGGTATGATAAAGGTGGAGTATACCGGTGGCTATAATGCAGATGGTACCCCTGTAAGGGCAATTGGTCCTGCAGATGAGCAAATACAGAATTTGGATCCTAAATTCCAGGGTGGTTTTAATACCACTGTAAGTTACAAGGGATTTGACCTTACGGCAGTCGGCCTGTTTCAAAGCGGTGGTTTGCTTGTCAGCACATTGTATTCAGCATCAGGTTATCTAAATTTATTAAGTGGACGCAGAAATAACGTAAAGGTAGACTACTGGACACCTACCAATACTAATGCCACCTATCCAAAGCCCGGAGGCGTAATGAGTGGTGATAATCCAAAATACGGTAGCACCCTGGGCTACTTTAGCGCATCCTATCTGAAGGTACAAACACTGGCTCTTGGGTATAACTTTAGCCATATGGGATGGTTAAAAAATACAGGAATTAATAAGTTGCGGCTTTACTTCATGGTACAGAACCCATTTGTGATGTTCTCGCCATACTACAAACAAACAGGTATGGACCCGCAAACCAATTCATATGGCGATCAAAATGCTGCAGTACCTTATTCATCAAGCCTGCACCGCATTTTGACTGTAGGCACCAATACGCCGGAAACACGTAACTACCTACTTGGTATTAACCTGACATTTTAAAATCATACAATCATGAGAAGTATAAATAAAAAAATTAAAATAAGTGCAGCCGCTACCGTTATGCTTATGCTGCTTTTTACATCATGTTCCAAAATCCTGCAAGAAACTCCGCGTAGTATTTATACCCCGGATTTTTTTAATACCGAAGCAGGTGTAACAGGAGGAATAACGTCTTTGTATGCAAACCTGCGCAACATTTACGGGAATGCCTACTACTATAACACCGGCGAAACCGGCACAGACGAAGTAACCTACGCTCAGAGTGCCGACCAAAATTTTAAGGTTATGGACCTTTCCGGGCAAGGAGACATTACTTCCCAGACCAGCCGCTCCGACGTATTATGGAATAACTCCTTCGGTGCCATCAACACGGCAAGTGGTGTTATTGAAAATGGTTCCAAGGCTGGCGTTTCACCTGCACTTGTTGCAGAAGCAAGGTTTTTCCGTGCGTTCTACTACTTTCAACTAGTGCAGACGTTTGGTGGAGTTCCTTTGGATTTAGGGTCAGGCGTACTGAAGTTCAACACGAATCCGGTAGCGCTCTCCACCCGTAACACAGTACCTGAAGTTTATACCCAGGCTATATTCCCGGACCTCGACAGTGCAATAAGCGATTTGCCGGTAAACCCGCGGGTAATCGGGGGTGTAACTAAAACGGTTGCCCGGCTTTATTTGGCAAAAGCATACCTGACTTATGCCTGGTGGCTCCAAAATCCAAACAATATTCCTACTTATCCGGCTACCGACAGGAAAGATCCTAACGGGCAAACTGCCCAATATTATTTCCAACAGGCTTATGACCTGGCAACAACTGCCATCAATGATCCAGGGCCCTATGGTCTAATGCCAACTTTCTATGACTTACATAATGGCGCAAATGACCGTAACAAAGAAGAACTATTGTATGCAGACCATACCCAGCTAAATGAACTTTCTAATGGGGCAAGCCTTACTTATGGCAGTGGTGGTGGCCAGGATAACTTTGCCGGGTGGATGATGACCTGGAATTATACAGTAATTACGAGTAGTACTTCCAATACAACATGGTCACCTGTAGGTTCAGTACAACGGTCGGCAACTCAACCTTTGGGGCGCCCCTGGACACGTATGACTCCCACCATTGGCGCTATTGAAAATACCTTTGCCGACAAAACCAATGATTCACGCTACGACGGAACTTTTGTTACCACTTACCGTGGCAACTGGAATTTAAAGGGCACCGGTGTTACTCAAACTACTTTATACAATGCAAACAATCTGCCGGTTCAGCCCGGGGATGCGATATTA
Source organism: Bacteroidota bacterium (assembly GCA_028876495.1). Classification (GTDB taxonomy): domain Bacteria; phylum Bacteroidota; class Bacteroidia; order Chitinophagales; family Chitinophagaceae; genus Ginsengibacter. The sequence goes on along the minus strand of JAGWRO010000034.1, from coordinate 14,107 downwards.
ACGTTCCTGGATCAGCCGAACCCATCTATTACCTATCCAAGTGGTGCGGGTAACAGTAATATTGGCGCGGGGACTTTACCCGGAAGATCCGATTTTGTAATTGGGCCGGACGGTATCAGCAGAGTCGTATATCCGGGGCTTTGGAAACTTGGGGAATACCGCACCGACAATAATGGAACATTGGGACAACCTAATGCAGCCAGTACCCGTCCTTTCATCATTGCCTATTTCTCTGAGTTCTACTTTATTGGGGCCGAAGCGGCTGTGATGGGTGCTACTACCCAACCCGGCCAAAGTGCGAGAGACCTTATTAATGTTATTCGTGCACGTGCCGGCATGTGGGACTATAACAATAACGGAGATTCCACTTTAGTAGAAGACAATAGTGCTGCAATGACCGCTGCAACTCCTGCAACCATAACCATTGACTATATCCTGGCGGAACGTTCGCGCGAATATTTTGGAGATGGCAGTCGTTGGCTCGATTTGGTCCGTACACAACAATGGGCAAATCTTGCTTCTTCCTATCAAATTGCGGGACCAAACTATGGAGATCATACTCCGCAAACCGTAACCCGTAATATTCAGGACTATCTTTATCTGCGTCCTATTCCGATAGGTCAGTTAAATAACATGGATATGAGTGCAGCAGATTTAGCAGCCTACCAAAATCCTACCTATCAATAGGGAAATATTTAGTTCCGTTCCTGCGGCTTTAGAAAGCTGCAGGAATGGCCTTTAAAGTGGAATGAATCAAATGAAATGAATACCATTTTTATAAAAGATCTAAAAAATATGTATAGTTTTCTCATAATCAAGAATAATCGGAGGATGAATTCTTTCATCCTCCCTTATATTCTTTAAAACTAATTTATATATCAATATCATGAAAATAAAACTTAAAATATTCAATTGCACGACAGATTAGCGTAAGTATTTATATCATCATGAAAAGAATTTTACCAGGTATTGCAGTTACGTTTATGGTTTTTGGTTGTAAAAAACAAGCAGGCAATACTACCTCTCAAAGGAACTTACCTTCTAATATAGATACAGTAACTACTGCAATGGTGATTAATGCAAATATGGCACAACAAACTATTTATGGATTTGGAGGAGCGGATATAATTGATTGGACGGGAGACTTGACAACCAGCCAAAGAGATAGTGCTTTTTCTCCTATTAATGGTATCGGGTTAAGCATTGTTCGTGTCCGGGTTCCGGTAGATAGCGCCGAATTTACCCAGGCAAAGGCAACGATAGATGCATGTAAATCTTACGGAGGATTAGCTATTGCATCAGTTTGGAGTGCGCCGGCCTATATGAAAACTAATGATAGCACCAGTGGCGGAACAATTAAAACAGACTCTTATTCAGATTTCGCTACTTACATGAAAGATTTTAATAAAGCCGTTGGGGGTTTGGCAGCTATCAGCCCGACCAATGAACCTAATATTAAAGTTTCATATGAATCAATGGAAATGACATCTTCCCAGGTTGCAGATTTTGTAGCAGCAGAAGGTGATAGTTGCGGGGCGCCTATTATGGCTCCTGAACCTTTTAATATGGATGAAAATTATATTAACACTTATCTGAGCAATCCCGCTGCAAAATCAAAAACTGCTTTTATTGCCGGGCATATTTACGGAGTAACCCCCTATAATTTATCAGCTGATAAACCGGTATGGATGACGGAGCATTATATTAATTCGAATCTTAGCGGAAACGATTGGACGAATGCCATGAATGTTGCCAAAGAAATAAATGATTGTATGGATGCAGGTTGGGGGGCTTATATATGGTGGTACATCAGAAGAAGTTATGGGCCAATTAGTGAAAATGGTACTATCCAGAAACTAGGGTATATCATGGCCCAATATGCAAGATATATACGTCCGGGATATAGGAAAATAACCTGTACCGAAAACCCTTCCGCCGGTCTTTATGCCACTGCCTATAAAAGTGGTTCAAGAATAGTTGTAGTAATTATTAATCAAAAGTCTTCCGGTATTTATCTGCCTCTCAATCTGACCGGAGAAACTGTTTCGGCTTTAAATAGCTACACGACAACAAGTTCATCAGATTTGGTGGCCGATAGTATTTCAATTCAGGGAAGTGCTTTTGGTACGACTCTTCCAGCTATGAGCGTAACGACCCTGGTGTCCAAATGAATTAGTTGTTGAACCTGGTAAAAAATATAAAAAGAATAAAATTGAAAAATACAAAATATGTTTTTCCAAATTTAAGGTTACTAAAAACAAGCTTTCTTTTCATAATCAAAAATGATATAGGGATGAAAGGAGTTTAATCCTTCCTTTTTTTAATGATAACTAAAGTAGAAATACAATTATAATTAGAATAAAAATCATTGATAAAAGTATGTTTACTATTAAAAAATGAAATTGAATTATGCAATTGAGTTAGTACTTTTAAGGCTTATTAATATTTAAAATCTAAACTAAAAATCATGACTGTAATTACCGGGAAAAAAGAATATTTCAAAAAGATACCTCAAATTAAATATGAAGGTTTAAAAAGTGATAACCCGCTTGCCTTTCGTTGGTACGATGAAAATAAAAAGATCGCCGGCAAAACGATGAAAGAACATTTAAAATTTGCATGTGCGTATTGGCATTCCTTCAATGGAAATGGTGCTGATCCATTTGGCGAACCCACTCATATTTTTCCGTGGAATGAAAAAGAAGATGCTGTAAAACGCGCGAAAGATAAGATGGATGCGGCTTTTGAGTTCATCACTAAAATGAACATGCCTTATTATTGTTTTCACGATGTGGATGTGGTTGATTACACCAATGATGTTGCAGAAAATGAAAAAAGATTAAAAGCACTTACCGCTTACGCAAAACAAAAGCAGGAGGAAAGTGGCGTAAAATTATTATGGGGAACCGCCAATCTTTTTTCTCATCGCCGATATATGAACGGTGCCTCTACCAATCCTGATTTCGCTGTATTGACTCACGGGGCAGCACAGGTAAAAGCCGCGCTGGACGCGACGATTGCACTTGACGGTGCCAATTACGTTTTCTGGGGTGGAAGAGAAGGATATATGACTTTATTGAACACCAACATGAAAAGGGAACAGGAACATCTTGCCAGATTTTTACATACAGCAAAAGATTATGCAAGAAGAAATGGTTTTAAAGGAACTTTCTTTATCGAGCCAAAACCTTGCGAACCTACCAAACATCAATACGATTATGACGCAGCAACTGTTATAAGCTTTATGCGCCAGTTTGATTTGATGGATGATTTTAAATTGAACATTGAAGTGAATCATGCTACGCTTGCCGGACACACTTTTACTCATGAACTCCAGGTAGCTGCTGATTCAGATGTTTTGGGAAGCATGGATGCCAACCGCGGCGATTATCAAAATGGATGGGATACCGACCAGTTTCCGAATAATATCAATGAATTGACAGAAGCGATGTTGATCGTGCTGGAAGCCGGCGGAATTAAAAGCGGCGGTATCAATTTCGATGCGAAGATCAGGAGAAATTCCACCGATCCGGCTGATCTTTTTTATGCGCACATCGGGGGGATGGATGCCTTTGCAAGAGCACTGATTATTGCGGATAATATTTTAAATAAATCTGATTATAAAAAATTAAGAGAAGATCGTTATTCATCTTTCGATAAAGGGAAAGGAAAAGCTTTTGAAGAAGGAAAACTCACCCTTGAAGACCTGAGAGATCTTGCTGCTGAAAATGGCGAGCCTGAAATAAGAAGTGGAAAACAGGAATATTTCGAAAATATTATCAATCGTTTTATCTGATCATTATCTAAACCAAAACTATGTCATTAGTAAACACTTCTACAAGTCTTGCAGAAACCAGTTTTAATAAAGGGAATCCGAGTTATATTGTTTTGCTAACATTGGTTGCTGCATTAGGAGGATTGCTTTTTGGCTACGATACAGCTGTTGTGAATGGTGCGGAAAAATCCTTGGTTGCATTTTATATCCAGGCCATTACCGATCCTGCGCATTATCAATATGCAGTGGCAATGATCACTCAATATCGTGTTTTGATGGTGATCGTTCTTTTTATTATTTTCCTGATTATTTGCGGCCAAATCATCCGGTTGGTTGGTATGAAAAAAGGATGGATCGCTTGCCTGGTAATAATTGCCGCATTGGTTTATTGGGCAGAAGGATTTGCAGCAAAGGCTATTCCAACAGACGCTGCTTCATTGCAGGATACAGCAGACGTGATCAAAGGTTTTTTAATTTCAAGTGCCCTTATCGGCTGTGTAATCGGCGGTGCTTCAGCCGGTTTTGTTTCAAAATCTTTAGGAAGAAAAAACGGGCTTCTCATTGCAGCAGTTGCCTTTTTTATATCGGCAATTGGTGCGTGGAAACCTGAAGCTTTCAATATTTTTGGAACAGAAGACGCGTATTCATTTGTGATCTTTAGAATTATCGGTGGAATTGGCGTTGGCATTGCTTCTATGATTTCGCCCATGTATATAGCAGAAATCGCTCCGGCAAATGTGCGCGGAAAATTGGTTTCATTCAACCAGTTTGCGATCATCTTTGGAATGTTGTTGATTTACTTCGTAAATTATTTTATTGCGCAGCAAGGCAACGAACAATGGCTGCTTAATGAAGGATGGCGCTGGATGTTTTTTTCAGGAGTAATTCCCGCAGGGATATTTTTTATCCTGTTGTTTTTTGTGCCGGAAACGCCACGCTACCTTGTGATGAAAGGCAAAGATGAAAAAGCATTAAAAGTTTTAAAAAAGATTTCCGGTAATGACAGCGCTTCAAAAATTTTACAGGAAATAAAAGCTACTACTCACGAAAAAAATGTGCCCTGGTTGTCTTATGGTTTCTTCATCATTTTTGTTGGGATCATGCTTTCTGTTTTTCAACAGTTTGTCGGCATTAATGTGGTTTTGTATTATGCCGGTAACATTTTCAGGAACATGGGATCATCTACCGATTCTTCTTTGTTACAAACCATTATTGTCGGAATTGTAAACCTCGTCTTTACAGTAGTAGCTATTTATACAGTGGATAAGTTTGGCCGCAAACCTTTAATGATCATCGGTTCTGTCGGCATGGCATTAAGTATGACTGCTTTGGGTTTTGCGTTTTATTTCAACCAGTTGGGTATTGCTGCATTAATTTTTATGTTAGTTTACACGGCTGCATTTGCCATGAGCTGGGGGCCGGTTTGCTGGGTTTTGTTGGCAGAAATTTTTCCGAATAGTATTCGAAGTGCGCTTTCAATTGCAGTAGCTGCGCAATGGATTGCCAATTGGGTGGTATCTCTCACCTTCCCGGTTATGAATGATAATGTATGGCTTACTGATAAGTTTCATCATGGTTTTTCTTACTGGATCTATGGTGTGATGGGAATTCTTTCTGCCATTTTTATGTGGAAGTTTGTGCCGGAAACCAAAGGAAAAACGTTGGAGGAAATTGAAGGCTTGTGGAAGAAAAAACCGGAGCAGACAGTGGAAGAAGCTTTATTGACAAATCCTGAATTTTAATTGAATAAATAATAACCATAAAGCACAAACATGAAAAAAATATTTTTCCTGCTTACAAGCTGTTTCTTTCTTTATACATCTGTAAGAGCTCAAACTCCTGCCTATTTGAATACCTCATTGCCTATTGATGCAAGGGTAAAAGATTTGGTATCGAGACTTACATTAAAAGAAAAAGTAGACCAGATGATGAATTCAACGCCCGCAATTCCAAGGCTGAATATTCCTGCATATAACTGGTGGAACGAAGCGTTGCATGGAGTAGCGCGTTCAGGTCCTGCTACGGTTTTTCCGCAGGCAATCGGGCTTGCTGCCACATTTGACAATGCATTGGCTCTTAAAGAATCTTCTGCTATCTCTGATGAAGCGCGTGCGATGTATAATGCTTTTATAAAAAATAACAACCACGCTCAATATGCCGGCTTAACTTTCTGGACACCGAACATTAATATTTTCCGTGATCCGCGTTGGGGACGTGGACAGGAAACTTATGGTGAAGACCCTTTTTTGACCACACAAATGGGCGTTGCTTTCGTAAAAGGTTTGCAGGGAGATAATCCAAAATATTTGAAGACCGCCGCTTGTGCCAAACATTTTGCAGTGCACAGCGGACCTGAAAAATTGCGCCATGTGTTTGATGTAAATGTTTCTAAAAAAGATCTTTGGGAAACTTACCTGCCGGCGTTTCATGCTTTGGTAAATGCAGGTGTTGCGGGAGTAATGTGCGCTTATAATTCCGTGGATGGACAACCGTGTTGTGCCAACACTTATTTGTTGCAGGACGTGTTGAGAGATAAATGGAACTTCAAAGGCTACATCACTTCTGATTGCGGCGCATTGGCCGACATTTACCAGGGACATAAATTCGTTCCTACGGCAACAGACGCGGCTGCAATTGCTTTAAAGAGAGGTGTAAATTTAAATTGCGGAAGTGTCTATTATTCATTAGTAGATGCAGTAAAACAGGGATTAGTTACCGAAAAAGAGATCGATAGTTCTTTAAGTGTTTTATTAAAAATAAGATTTGAATTAGGCCTCTTTGATCCTGCAAAAGACAATCCTTATAATCGCATTCCTGAGTCGGTTGTTAACAGCGCCGCCCATCGCAATCTGGCCAGAAAAGTGGCGGAAGAATCTATTGTTCTTTTGAAAAATGACGGGGTGCTTCCATTAAAAAATAATATGGATAAATATTACGTCACCGGCCCCAATGCAGCGGTAATCGAGCCTTTGATTGGAAACTATTACGGTGTTAATAAAAACATGGTAACGATGTTGGAAGGTATCGCTGGTCATGTAAAACCGGGAAGCCAGGTAACCTATCGCCAGGGCGTTTTACTGTCGAGAAATAATGTCAATAAGGAAGATTGGGCTTCGGGGGAGGCAAAAACTGCTGATGCAACTATTTATGTGATGGGAATTTCTGATTTGATAGAAGGCGAAGAAGGCGAATCTATCGCTTCTCCAAGTTCCGGCGACAGGGTGGATTATAATTTACCGTCCAATCAAATAGATTATCTAAAGAAATTAAAGGCCGGAAATAAGAAACCGGTGATTGCAGTAATTACAGGTGGCAGCCCTATGAACCTTTCAGAAGTACAGAAAATTGCTGATGCGGTTTTATTGGTTTGGTACCCTGGGGAAGAAGGAGGAAATGCGGTTGCTGATATTATTTTCGGAAATGTTTCCCCTTCCGGAAAATTACCACTCACGTTTCCAAAATCATTGGATGATCTTCCTCCATTCCAGGATTATTCAATGAAAGGAAGAACCTATCGTTATATGGAAGCAGAGCCCATGTATCCCTTTGGCTTTGGGTTAAGTTATACTAATTTTACTTACAGTAATCTGAAATTGTCAAAAAATACAATTAAGAAGAATGAACCTGTTGAAGCAGAAGTAACGGTTACCAATTCAGGAAAAGTTGCCAGCGATGAAGTGGTACAATTGTACCTCACTCACTTGCCGGGCGGAGAAGATATTCCTCTTTATTCTTTGAAAGGTTTTAAGCGCATTTATCTTGCGGCCGGTGCTTCTCAAGAAGTAAAATTTACCATTACTCCTGATATGATGAAATTAGTAAATGAAGAGGGCAAAAGTGTTTTGGATGCCGGAAATATAAAAGTGAATATTGCAGGATCTTTACCTTCAAAAAGAAGCGAAGAATTAGGCGCTGCAAAATCGGTTGAAGCCACTTTTGCTGTGAAATGAGCCGGGATTTGAAGGACACGATTTTATTTAATTATCAAAAGAAAAATTGAATGTTATTATTAGGAATTGATATTGGAACTTCTTTTATAAAAGTGGCGGCAGTAGACGCAGCAACTCAACAAATAGTAGCAACCGCGCAATGCCCTGACAGCGAAAATCCGATCACTTCACTTCAATCAGGCTGGGCAGAGCAATCTCCTGAAATGTGGTGGGAACAAACACTTCAGGCAATTGAGAAATTAATTGCAACAAAAAATATTGATGCAAAGGATATCAGGGCAATAGGAATTTCTTATCAAATGCATGGATTGGTTTTGGTAGATAAAGATCAAAAAGTTTTGAGAGACAGTATAATCTGGTGCGACAGTCGCGCAGTTGAAATTGGAGAACAGGCTTTTAAAGAAATTGGCGAAGAAAGCTGTTCTTCCTGCCTGTTAAATTCTCCAGGAAATTTTACAGCTTCCAAACTCGCATGGGTGAAAAAAAATGAACCGGAAATTTTTAGTAAGATCGATAAGATCATGTTACCCGGCGATTTTATTGCGATGAAATTAACCGGCGAAATCACGACAACTTCTTCTGCATTATCCGAGGGCATTTTATGGGATTTCAAAAAAGACCAGATTTCCGAAGAGGTAATGGAAAATTTTGGTTTTGAAAATACATTAATTCCTAAAGTGCAAAACCTGTTTTCTTCACACGGAAAAATTTTGCCGGAACTCGCACAACGGTTAGGATTAAACGAAAATGTACAGGTAACTTACAAGGCAGGTGACCAACCCAACAATGCATTATCATTAAATGTGCTTCAACCCGGCGAAGTAGCAGCAAATGCGGGAACTTCAGGCGTTATTTATGCGGTTACTGATCAATTATTTGCTGATAAGTTTTCAAGGGTTAATAGTTTTGTTCATGTAAATCACACAACGGATGAAAAGCGTATTGGCGTTTTACTTTGCATCAACGGTGCTGCAATTATGAATAGTTGGGTAAAGAAAGTTTGTGGTGACAATCTGAGTTATAAAGAAATGGATGCAATGGCAGCAGAGGTTCCTGCCGGTAGCGATGGTTTGTTCATACTGCCGTTTGGTAACGGCTCAGAGCGGATGTTACAAAACAAAATAGTAGGTGCTCATATCAGTGATATCGATTTAAATAAACATACTAAAGCGCACATTTACCGTGCCGTACAGGAAGGAATTGCTTTTGCATTTCGATATGGATTGGATATTATGCGTGAAAATGATTTGCATCCAACCATTATCCGTGCAGGAAAGGCAAATTTGTTTTTGAGTGACGTTTTTATAGAGTCATTTGTAAATGCAACCGGAGTTGCTGTTGAATTATACGAAAACGATGGAAGCGCCGGAGCTGCTTTAGGGGCGGGAGTTGGCGCGGGTATTTATAAATTTTACAGTGATGCTTACACGCAATTTAAACCATTAGGCAAATTTGGACCAACGAATGTTGAATTGTATGACGGGTTGTATCAACAATGGAAAAAATTGTTGGAGTTGCATTTGAAATGATTGAATTGACCTAAAATAAAAATCTGCTTTTTTTATTCGTTTACTGCTTGTACTGGGCAAAGCCTGGTTTACATAACCATTGCTATAACTTATCTTTGTTTTTAATCTCACTTGGTGTAACTTACAAATATGAACCCTAAGCTCAAAAGAATATTTGAGAATCAAAGATTTATAAAACGATTCTTTCTCTTTTTGGCCATATTATATTTACTCCCCGATTTTTCGTTTTCACAAAAAGTAGTTTCAATAACGGTTAACGATGGTATCAATCCATCTACCGCGGAATACATTCACCAGGGAATTGTAAAAGCAGAAGAAGATAATGCTCAATGTCTTATCATCAATTTAAATACACCGGGTGGCTTGTTAACTTCTACAAGAAATATCGTTACCGATATTATGCAATCAAAAGTGCCGGTCGTGGTTTATGTTTCACCAACCGGTTCTCACGCAGGCTCGGCAGGAACTTTTATCACTTTATCAGCCAACATTGCTGCAATGGCACCGGGAACTAATATCGGCGCAGCTCACCCTGTGGATTTACAAGGAAAATCTGATGCCGTGATGAATGAAAAAGTGATCAACGATGCTTCCGCTTTTATAAGAACGATCGCTGAAAAAAGAGGTAGAAATATTCGGTGGGCAGAAGATGCTGTAAGAAATAGTGTTTCTATTACTGAACAGGAAGCGCTCGAAAATAATGTGATCAATCTTGTGGCGAATGATGAAAAGGACTTACTTGCTCAACTGGATGGCAAACAAATTGAAATGAACGGTGTTACCAAAATTCTACACACGCAAAATGCTACTGTTGAACCTTTGGAAATGGGTTTTTTTCAAAAAGTGTTGAGCCGGCTAAGCGATCCAAACATTTCATACATTATTATGATGCTTGGTTTTTACGGGCTTTTGTTTGAACTATTTAGTCCCGGCGCTATTTTCCCGGGAATTGTAGGCGTGATTTGTTTGATCCTTGCATTTTATTCTATGAGCTCCATGCCCGTAAATTATGCAGGGCTGGCCCTGATTGTTTTTGGAATTATTCTCTATTTACTTGAAATAAAAATTATTAGTCACGGGTTGTTAGCCATAGGCGGAACTATTTCTGTTTTGCTCGGCTCGATGATCCTTTTTAGAACAAGCCCTATGCAAAATTTTGTATCATTATCATGGTCTGTAATTTTTTCTGTTACAGGCATATCGGCATTATTCTTCCTTTTTTTAATTACCATGGGATTACGAGCGCAAAGGACCAAACCTGTTTTGGGCGACAATAGTATGATTGGAAAAACCGCTGTAACTACTAATGATATTGATATCCAGGGCCAGGTAAGATTTATGGGCGAAACATGGAATGCTGTTTCGCTTGCAGGAAAAATAAAAGCAAATGAAAAAGTGATGATAAAAGAAATAAAAGGACTTACTTTATACGTTCAGCCTGTTGATGGCCCGGCTTAAATTTTTTCAGTTTTAATAAAATCAAAAATACAATGCAACAATTTCCAATCGGACTACCGATTATCATTATCGTAGTTTTTATTCTTTACGTTCTTGCCACTTCCATTCGCGTTTTACGAGAATATGAACGTGGCGTTATTTTTCGTTTAGGCCGCGTGCTTGATAACGGCGCCAAAGGCCCGGGGCTCATTCTTCTCATCCCGATCATTGATAAAATGGTGAAGGTGAGTTTAAGGACGGTCGTGATGGATGTGCCGCCGCAGGATGTGATTACGGCGGATAATGTTTCAATAAAAGTAAATGCAGTTATTTATTTTCGCGTGGTAAATCCTACAAGTGCGATCCTTGATATTGAAAATTATTTGGCGGGTACTTCTCAGCTTTCTCAAACTACTTTAAGAAGTGTTTTGGGCCAATCGGAATTGGATGATCTTCTTTCCCAAAGGGAAAAAATAAACATTCGTTTGCAACAAATTATTGATCAGCAAACCGAACCCTGGGGTGTAAAAGTGACTCACGTAGAAGTGAAACAAATTGATCTTCCGCAGGAAATGCAGCGGGCCATGGCTAAGCAAGCCGAAGCAGAAAGAGAGAGAAGAGCGAAAGTAATTTCTGCTGAAGGCGAATTCCAGGCTTCACAAAGGTTAAGCGATGCAGCAAAAATATTAAGCGAGCAGCCGAGTGCACTAACCTTGCGTTACCTGCAAACTTTACGTGAAATAGCTACCGAAAATAATTCAACCACTATTTTCCCGATTCCGATTGACTTTTTAAAACCATTTATGAAAACAATTGCCGAATCCCATGAAAACAAAGGTGGCACTGTTATCACCAATCCTGAAAATCAATAAGAATTTTTTGCACCAATCATGTGCTTAATGTTGCCGGTTAAAAAGAGCCGGCAACTTTCTTTTATATACAACCAACTTTTAACCGCATATTTTAATTTCTAAAAATATTTTAGTGAATAAGAAATTAATTTTGCTTATATTTTTTATAAACCATATTAATGAAACAAATCGAAATAGGACATTTAAAACCTGAAGACTACCAGGAATTGTTAACTGCCATGAAAGCCTCTTATGCCGGCTGGTCGGGCACTTTCTGGACTTTGGAAACCATAAAAAAACTGATAGATAAATTTCCCGAAGGACAAATTGTGATCAAAGCGGATGGCGTGGTGGTTGGATGTGCACTTTCAATTATCGTGAATTATAATCGTTTCAGCGATGCACATACTTATAAACAAATCACCGGTAATTACACTTTTAATACACATAATCCTGAAAAAGGAGATGTGCTTTATGGAATAGAAATTTTTATTCATCCGGATTACCGTGGCTTGCGGCTGGGACGGCGTTTGTACGATGCAAGAAAAGAATTGTGCGAGCAATTGAATTTACGTGCGATTGTTTTTGGAGGAAGGATTCCGGAATATCATAAGTACGCGGACAAACTCTCGCCAAAGGAATACATCCAAAAAGTAAAGCAAAAAGAAATTTATGATCCGGTACTTTCCTTTCAGATTTCCAATGATTTCCATGTAAAAAAAGTATTAAATAATTACATGCCAGAAGATGCGCAAAGCAAAGAGTTTGCTACTTTGTTGCAATGGGATAATGTTTATTATACAAGCGAAGCAAGAACCTTGTTTAATGCAAAAACTTATGTACGCTTAGGCTTAATCCAATGGCAAATGAGGTCATATAAAAACATGGATGAGATGTTCACGCAGGTTGAATTTTTTATTGATTCTATTGCCGCCTACAAAAGCGATTTTGCATTATTGCCCGAGCTTTTTAACGGACCTTTACTAGCAGAATTTAATGATATGTCCGAAGCGGAAGCAATGCGTTCACTTGCAAAATATACGCCTGACTTTAAAATGCGGTTCAGAGATCTTGCGATAAGGTATAATGTAAATATCATTACAGGAAGCGTTCCAAGTGTTGAGAATGGGACTTTAAAAAATATTGGTTTTTTGTGCCATAGAAATGGAGCGGTGGATCAGTATGAAAAAATTCATATAACACCCGATGAAGCTAAATTCTGGGGCATCCGGGGAGGCGATACATTAAAAGTTTACGAAACCGACGCAGGCAAAATCGGAATACTGATTTGTTATGACGTGGAGTTTCCTGAACTTCCAAGATTGCTTGCAGAACAAGGAATGCAAATATTGTTTGTTCCTTTTTTGACCGATACACAAAATTCGTATAACCGTGTCCGTTACTGCGCCCAGGCGCGTGCGATAGAGAATGAATGTTTTGTGGCAATAACAGGTTGTATTGGAAATCTGCCCAAGGTTGAAAATATGGATATACAGTATTCTCAATCAGCGGTTTTTACGCCGTGTGATTTTTCTTTCCCTTCAAACGGAATTAAAAGTGAAGCAACCGCCAACACAGAGATGATACTTATTGCAGATGTAGATCTTTCATTGCTCGATGAACTGCATGCTCATGGAAGTGTAAGAAATCTGAAAGACAGGCGTACCGATTTTTATGAACTGATTTTAAAAGATCAGCCTTCATTATAAACGCTTTATTGAAACACAATGTTGATAAAAGAATTACGACTACAGTCAGGCAACATTTTATCGTTATTTTCATTTTATAAAGAAGTATTGGAAATGTCTGTATCCAGTTCTGGTTCTGAAATTACGATTACAGCCGGTGAAACAAAATTAATTTTTGAGAAAGCTGCTGAAAACGAAAATCCATTTTACCATTTTGCATTTAATATCCCTTTCAACAAATTTGAAGAAGCGTATGAATGGACGAAAGAAAAGGTAAAACTGCTGTGGCTGAAAGATTACGATGGATTTATTGCGGATTTTGTAAACTGGCATGCCAAATCTTTTTATTTTAAAGATCCTGCCGGAAATATTCTTGAAATGATTTCACGATTCGATTTAAATAATCCTGTTGAAAAAACATTTTCAACAGCCCAAATAAAAAATATCAGTGAGATAGGAATCGTTTTTCCTTACGACACTTTCGATGAAGACGTAAAGAAAATGATCAAAGAATATTCTCTTGATTATTTTGATAAACAACCGCCATTAGAGCATTTCAGGGCAATTGGCAATGATGAAGGATTATTTATTGCAGTTCCGGAAAATCGCGTTTGGTTTGCTACTGAAGACAATGCAAAAATTTGCAGAACAGAAGTTACTTTTATTGATAAAAATAAATTACACAAACTCATTCTTACCTGCGATTAATTATTCGCTTTTGAGAGTTGTCACAATCTGATGTGCCCGTTGCACAACTAACTCATAAAAAGTTTCAATGATTATCTATGGCTCTTAATGTTTTTCTATTCAGTATATTCATCATTATCCTATATTTTTAAAGATCAGTCAGTTATTAGATAATAGCGTTTAATGATAC
>JAGWRO010000033.1 GCA_028876495.1 Bacteroidota bacterium | reverse complement strand
GTGTGACCTTCGAAATTTGAATTAACTTTATTCATGACTGTTGAGGTTTTGATAATGATAATTAAAAGTTACTGTAGCAAATTTATTTGACTACTTTCTTAACTGCCTCAACAGTTACTTTTTAGGTTACATGGAGACTTTTCGGTATTTAATTGGGCGGTCGAATTTTTAAGACGCATGAGCACTTCTCCCTTTTTTACCAAATCCCCTTCCTGTACCATCAGATTGTCAACCACTCCATTCGCGGAAGCATAAACCTGGTACTGGTCCTTACTTTTTACGATACCGGATGCATATACCGATTCGGTGATCTTTTCTTCTACAGGCCTTACTGTTACTACTTTATTCTTACAGCTAATTGCCATAAAAAATAGAAAAACAGGTATGTAGCCAGCTTTCATCATACTTGATGCTATACCATTTTAATCAACCTGGTTTTGCGAAGGCAGTATATTCATTGAAGGTGCTGCCCGAGTTACAGATGATTGATAATTTGCTGATGAAGTTAAGTACAAAACCTGATAATATTGTTGGTAAGCTTCTCAAAATTTGTCCATCTAAAAGTTGAATAATTATGAAAAAACAAGATTACAAAAACACAAATTATAAAGACTATCCGGGAGCCCGAAGTTTGTCTTGCCCTAAAATATATTTACACCAATTAAATGAAATAGATTCTTTGAGGAGAAGGAAAGAGGTAGTGAACAAACAAATAAAAGGGAATCTTATTTTGATCTTCCTTTCATTAATATTTTAAAACCAGGGCAGGAATTTATTGGTTAGTTATTTATCGTTATTAATTTCTACCGCGCGAAGATAGAATCCTCTCAATGGTTCCTTTCTTTGCAAATCATGGAAGTGATATTATTAAACACAATGATTAATTTTGGACTGTTTCTAACAAAATATTTCTAACATTTTGTAACTACAAAAAATTATTTATGAAAATTCTTATAACCACCTTACTGGGTTTTATTGTCACTGCAACACAGGCACAGTTGCCAAAAGCAGACATCATCCCTACACCAAAAGGTAATGTAACTATACAGCCGGTTTTCCATGCCTCACTGGTGCTTGAGTTCAATAAGGTCGCCATCTATGTTGATCCCATTCACGGGGCGGATACGTATAAGGAAATGAAAAAGCCTGACCTTGTGTTGATCACCCATATTCACGGAGATCATTTTGATATGAAAACACTGAACGGGCTTGATCTTTCTCATGCAACACTGTTGGTACCGCAGTCTGTGGCCGACAAGATGCCGGTTGAATGGAAAAACAAGATCGTTGTATTGCACAATGGTGGCAACACCGTACAACATGGAATTCCTATCACGGCTATTGCCATGTATAATATGCCCGGCGATTCTACTGTGCATCATCCTAAAGGCGAAGGCAATGGTTATGTGCTGAACCTGGGCGGCAAAAGGTTTTATATTTCCGGCGATACAGAAGCCACACCCGAGATGCGCAGCTTAAAAGATATTGATGTAGCTTTTGTTTGTATGAACCTGCCCTATACTATGGACGTTGAAGAGGCTGCCAGCGGCGTGCTCGCCTTCAAACCAAAAATTGTATATCCTTATCATTACCGCACGCCCACCGGTTTCAGCGATGTGGCAAAATTTAAATCGCTGGTCAATGCAGGAAACTCTTCTATTGATGTACGCCTCAGAAACTGGTATCCTGATATTAAATAATTTTGGAGACGAAAGGAAGAAGGAGCGTATAACCGCCCTTCCAATGTATCATCTATAAGGCAAATCCAATTTTGACACTCTTATTCACCGTGCAGGAAAGTTTTTGTTCCAAAAGCGCTGCACTATTTTGTCACCGGGTGATAATCTTTCCAAAGCCATTCTAACGCTTCAGGGAGGGTTTGTTGTTTTACTTTGCCATCGACATGACCCGCATTGCGTGCAAAAACAAACTGGTAATGGTAGCCCTTTGCGGCAAGTACCTTTGCCATGTTTTCATTTGCCAGCACCCAATCATGCATATTGTCGCGCATCACATTCGGATTTAACAAATCCCGGTCGCCCACTTCCATCCAAATGCGCAATGGTTTAACCGGGCTATCCGGAATAAGATGTTCATGAAATTCCCACGCACCGTGAGGTGTTTCGGGATCATACGGCCATTGTTGATTTACATAAGTGCCGGAATACGTGAGTACACGGTGATATAATTCCGGGTGATACCACGCCATAATGAGGGCACACGAACCACCTGAACTGCCGCCCATTGTTGCGCGACCTTCAGGATCTTTGGTAAGTTTCACCCTGCATTTGCGTTCCACGAGTGGCAGCACTTCCCATTCAACGAACTCAGCGTAAGTGCCCGACATGGCATCGTATTCCAGGCCGCGTTCGCTGCCCTGGGCGTCGCCACTGCCATTGCCAATGGAGATGGCAATCATCACCGGCACCTTACCTTCGGCAACCAGGTTGTTCAGCACCGTAAACAATACATGGTCAGGGCCATCAGCCCCGACGATGAAGGGAGCAATGGTACCTGGAACGTATTGTTTCGGAACATACACTTCTATGTGGCGGGTGTAAGGAGCCGGATGGCTGGTAGTTACTACTAACTTTGCCGCATTCGAGGGGTCTGGCGTCCCAAACGTATTTGGTTCGCGGGCAATGCCGGGATATATTTTACTATTCTCCGAATTCATGGTGAATTGGTAGACCGTCCCCTGGGGCACATCCGTCCGTATCATCATTTCCGGTGCAGGATTGTGTGTAGGGCCAATGATAAAATTTCCGGCGGAGTCCGGTGAAGGATTAGTGCCATCTGGCAATTCCTTAGCCGCTACATATCCCGGTGTACGGGGATCGCGGGCAGGAGGTACCGGGCGCGCAGTTAGGTTCTTCCCCGATTTGGTAACTTGTGCCATCGCCGGGTTGACGGTGAATAACAGGTTCACCAGCACACCTTTTAGTAAGGCATCACCAATTATTTTGACCATTTTCATTGTATTCTTTTTGATATGGAAGGAATTGCGTTCTGTACGGTACCGCAGAATGAAGTTACATAAAAGCCGGGACGCAGCATACAAAAGAGTCGGAACTCCATCATCGTTGCCCAACTATAAAAATTTTATTGCAGTGAATAAAAAAATAAGAAAGATTTTTATTTCAATGTCCTTATGTGCCTACCATCTTAGCAACGCACTTGCCCAGGTAAAACCACTGCCAAAAGAAGCCAGGCAAATAAGGTCGCCTTCTTTTATTTTTCCCTCCTCCCACGCTTCGCACAAAGCAATCGGGATGGATGCCGCTGTAGTATTGCCATACTTTTGAATATTATTTTGTACCTGGTCATCACGCAATCCAAGCTTTTTTTGCACAAACTGGCTTATCCGCAGGTTGGCCTGGTGTGGCACTAAAATTTTGATGTCAGTTGGCTGAAGCCCGTTTTTATGCAGCGCCTCCATAATCACTTCAGGAAATTTCTCCACTGCCTTTTTAAATACGGCCGGGCCGTCCATATAAGGAAATAATTGCGCCTTGTCTATCATGGCATGACTCATGAACATTTCAGCGATTTCTGCATCATCAAAGTCGGCAAGTTTTTGTTCGGTCCAGTGATTAGCATGGGTGCCCGGGTTATACATCGCCAGCAATTCAGCACTTTCACCATCACTATGTAAATGCGTGCTGAGTATTCCGCGGTCCGCTTCTTCAGTGGGTTGTAATACAACAGCCCCCGCACCATCGCCGAATATTACCGAAATATTTCTTCCTCTTGTACTAAAGTCAAGCCCAAAAGAATGTTTCTCTGCGCCTACCACTAAAATATTTTTATACATCCCGGTTTTAATAAACTGGTCACCCACACTTAAAGCATACAAAAATCCGCTGCATTGATTGCGCACATCCAATGCACCAATCTCTTTCATCTTCATAGCCCTTTGCAGCAGTACACCGCAACCAGGAAAATAATAATCCGGAGAAAGCGTGGCAAAAATGATAAAATCGATGTCTTGCGCAGTAATACCCGCTCTCTCTATCGCGATCGTGGCTGCCGCTACTCCCATAGTAGTGGTGGTTTCATCGGTACGATGGGCATACCGGCGTTCTTTGATGCCCGTCCGCTCCTGTATCCACTCATCGCTGGTGTCCATATATTTTAGTAAATCATTATTGGTAACCACCTTTTGCGGTGCATACATTCCTATTCCTGCAATTTTTGAAAGGGCCATATCTAACAATTAAGAAGGTAATTTAGGAAATAACACTGATTTACAAACTGATTTTCTTTGCCCCCGCGTAACCACTCAATTACCGGTAACAAACTATATTTACTTTTTAAGTTTTTATATACCATCATGGCTGAATGAAATTAAAATAAGGGGCTGAATCCAACAGGTTCCTAATGAATAAGATGACATGTTCATTGTTAAAAATATGAACATTTTGCCCGGATACAATTTTCTGGACAATTCTTTGCTCTATAAATTATCAAAAAGGGAAAGGGAAATGATCATGGAAATGATAATTATGCAGATCATTGTAAATATTCATACTATATTTTCTGAACAAGGCTATTTTGTTTGTTAATGCCTGCTGTGCTGTTGGCAGCAACGCCAATGATTGTTACTGCTCGAAATATACCTGGCAATAAAAGCCTTTTACAGTAAACAAAAGAATAAGGAGAATTTCTATTCTATTGTTTAAACGAAAAAATGAACTGATAATGTACGGTACACCCACCAGAAGGGAAGATGGAAATATGGCTGCGAAAAAGAGAGAGTTACCTTGTTGCCAGAAACACATTACACACTTAAATTATCTGAAAACAGGTGGTATAAAAAAACCTGACGGTACATTAATCTGGATTTGTGGCCCTGGTTAAAACCATCAAGACCGGTACTTTATTCAAATTTTTACCAGTTGAATAAAATTAACGGTCACCTGTTTACGCATATTACTAACTTATTAATATATAACTACACCATGGGGCTTTTTAATTTTTTTACGCAGGATATTGCCATTGATCTTGGCACCGCCAACATTCTCATTATACATGATGATGAGGTAGTGGTGAATGAGCCTTCTATTATTGCACTTGACAGGAACAATCCAAAAATTGTAATGGCCGTAGGCAAAAAAGCATTGATGATGCATGAAAAAACACATGAAAGCATCAAAACCATCCGGCCATTAAAAGATGGTGTCATTGCTGATTTCAATGCCGCAGAACTAATGATAAGGGAAATGATCAAAAAAATCTATCCTAAAAAACAAATGTTTTCACCTGGCTGGCGAATGATGATTTGTATTCCCAGCAGCATAACTGAAGTGGAAAAACGGGCGGTAAGAGATAGTGCAGAACAGGCCGGAGCTAAAGAAGTTTATCTGATTCATGAACCTTTGGCCGCAGCACTCGGTATTGGGATTGACGTATCCGAACCTGTAGGAAATATGATCATTGATATTGGCGGTGGCACCACCGGAATATCTGTGGTGGCATTGGCGGGCATTGTGTGCGACCAGTCTATTCGTGTAGCAGGCGATGAATTTACTGCGGATATTATGGAATCCATTCGCCGGTATCACAGCCTTCTTATAGGCGAGCGTACAGCCGAGCAGATAAAAATACAGGTTGGCGCTGCTATGAAGGCCATTGACAATCCTCCGGAGGATATGGCGGTGTATGGTAGAGACCTGGTAACCGGTATTCCGAAAGAAATAATTGTCAGCTACCAGGAAACAGCAGAGGCAATGGACAAATCTATATTCAAAATAGAAGAAGGTATATTAAAGGCTTTGGAAATGACGCCTCCTGAACTGGCCTCAGATATTTATCGGCGCGGCCTGTATTTAACCGGCGGCGGAGCTTTATTAAGAGGATTGGATAAAAGGATTGAATCAAAAATTAAACTTCCCGTGCACGTAGCCGATGATCCTCTTACAAGTGTGGTGAAAGGTACCGGACTTGCCATGAAACATTATAACAGCTACCCTTTTATAATGAGATAAATACGAATTGGAATGGTTGAAATTTCATGAAAATCTATGCTAAGTTTGATAAAGTAGGCCATACCACTGGAGTTTTGTAAGTTGCATTAAAAAAAGCAAGTGGCTGAAAATTTCAAGAATAAAGTTATATGGATCACGGGTGCCTCATCCGGAATTGGAGAGGCATTGGCCTATGCGTTTTCGGCAGCCGGGGCCAAACTGGTATTATCCAGCCGCCGTGTGGAAGAACTGGAAAGAGTACGCAAAGCCTGCCCGTATGCAGAGCAGGTAAAGATACTTCCGGTTGATCTTCTTGAAACTACCTCACTAGACAAAAAAACCGCAGACGCCATTGCCTGTTTCGGGCACATTGATATCATGGTACACAACGGAGGTATTTCCCAGCGTTCGCTGGTAATAGAAACCGATATTGAAGTGCAACGCAAAGTAATGGAACTGGATTACTTCAGCTACATAATCATAACCAAAGCCCTGTTACCTCATTTTGCGGAACGAAAAAGCGGCCATTTTGTAGTAGTGAGCAGCGTAATGGGTAAGATTGGGACTCCCATGCGGTCGGCTTATGCGGCTGCCAAGCACGCCCTGCACGGCTACTTCGATTGCCTGCGTGCCGAAGTTTCGCCCATGAATATAAAAGTGACCCTGCTTACGCCGGGGTATATTCAAACCAATGTGGCAGTGAATGCCGTTACCAAAGATGGAAAACCGCTGGGCGCTACGTCCGGGGATATTGCATCGGGCCTTTCTGCCGATGCCGCCGCCCAACAAATATTAAGGGCCATTGCAAAAGGTGCTTATGAAACCTACATCGGGAAATTTGGCGCCGAGAAAATAGCTTTATGGCTCAACCGGTTTTTTCCATCAGTGATTATAAAAAAAGCACCGGGGCTTATTCCTAAATAAAAAGCCCATATTTTTTATTTTGCAAAGCTATTTTCAGGAAACGAAATTACAGGTTGAGCTACAAACTAAAAACTTTTAAACCCCCTTCTACATGCCCAGGATGACAAGCAACTTACCCGAAGCTTTGAATTTTAAAATGATTTACATGAATTAGAAATCTATCGTCTATATTTTAAAATGTTCTTTTAAATACCAGGCAACCCCATTCTCTTCATTTGATTTTGTAACCGAATAAGCAATTTCTTTAAGGCTTTCTGTAGCATTTCCAACAGCGATACCGTATTTAATATCATTCAATAATTCAAAATCATTATGATTATCCCCAAAGGCCATAATCTCCTCCTTTCCGATGTGGTTAAATTGCTTTAATGAATCTATCAGCAGAAAAAGCCCTTTACTCTTGTTGGTAAATTCAGGAGTAATCTCCAAATAAGTTTCCTTTGCCCGGCATAAAGAAACTTTTAATTTCCCCTTAATTTTATTTTCGATCTCATCAATTTTATGCCCCTCTCCCATCAGCATCATTTTATGCGCACCTTTCATTCCGTTCAGCAGGAACTTTTCAACCCCATCAAAAATAATATCAGGGATAACCTTAGTATTATTAATCTCCCTTTCGGTCCAATAGTCGTTTCGTGATGAAAACCATGTATTGTTATGGTAAAGGCTAACATGGAGATCTGAACCCAGCGCAGATTGGGTAATAAAATCAAGCGCCTCTGTTTGTATAGTTGATGAGAACAGAATCTTCTCGTCTGAAAACGAATCGCCACTCTTTAATACCAATGCTCCATTATAACATATAACAGGAGAATGGGTAATCGACAAGTCTTTTTGAATATGATATAATGCCTTAGGCATCCTAGATGAAGCCAGGACCACTTCCACTTTACCGGTTAATGCGGAAAACACCTCCCTTGTGATTGCATCTACTTCCCTTTGTTGGTTTAATAAAGTTCCGTCTACATCAGTACATATCAATTTAATCATTATAAGGAGATTATTAATTTGAGCAAATGTATTTAATCTCATTTGCTCAAATTCTTTTACTTCTTTTATATTGTGTTGAGTTGAAACAGGTTTACAGCAATTAGTGTAAGCACAAGCCATCAAAATTATAACTTCCGTCATAATATCCCATTACACAGATTGCTACGGCGCAACAAGCATTTTATTTCACTTCAAAATTATCCATGCACCCAGCAATGACGTATACATGACGCAGATTGTGCCTTCAGGAAAAAGAATTATTGAAGCAATTCGGGAATAATAATGACAGACAAAAAAGCTACTTTCGTATTTTAAGAAATCATTCATCACATTCATGAAACAACTACTCTTTCTCTTCTCATTTTTTATCAGTCTTACCATTAACGGCCAAAACGGAAAGTTCGCTCCTTCATTTATTGAAAACTTCAGCAATTCCGTTTTACAAAATTTCAGGTATGGCTCTACCGGAAATAAATCTGCTTTTAAATGGCAATCCGGTGTTACCTCTGCAACAGAACCCGGCACCAAAGTACTGTTGTTTAAAATAGATCCTGAAGATAGTGCGGGTGCAGGCCGTGGGCCGGAAATTATATCCAATGACTTTACTTATTTTGGAAGATACTCAGCACGGTTGAAAGTACCTGATGTAAAAAAGGTGCAACCCAATACAGGCGCAGTTGTGGGTTATTTTACTTATTATATGGATAGCGTATATGGGCTTAGTGAGATAGACTTTGAATGGCTGGTTGCTGATCCTTCCATCATTTACATAGGTACCTGGACCGGTGAGAGGGGCGCCCTTAAAAGAATCGGTCGAACCATCAACCTGGCGAAGGGAATTATTTACAATACCATTTACAAAGTAGGTTATAAAGGTGAACCTACTCCATTAACCGGTGCTCAAAACCAGCCGAAAACGATTGCAGCTATTGATCATTACAACGCTTCATCGGGGTTTTATACGTATGGATTTGACTGGCATCCCGATCGTCTTACCTGGTGGATGACCGATCCGGCGACCGGTAAGAAAATCGTTTTGTGGGATTACCAGGGATCCCAACGCGGCATACCCCAACATCCATCGTATTATCGCATCAACTTTTGGCATACCAACGAATGGGCCGTTGAAACCAACCCTAACGCCATTGAGAAACCATTTCATCCCTATGAACTGGAAGTGGATTGGATGCGGTATGATCCGTTCAACAAGTGATTCCTCTCGACCCGCTTCATATCTTCACGAAACGGAATTGTGAAGTGAGTTAAAATCAAATAATTTTTTTATCGAAGTTTGTTCACCAACCCAAATTGCCATTAAAACCAGTAATGAAAAAAATAATTCTAATACTAATTTGCCTTGTTGATGTTTCTGCTATGTACGGGCAACAGGATATAGGTGAAAAAGTAAGCTATGATTTGTATGTGAAAGACACCACAGTCAATTATACAGGAAAACCCCGGCATGCCATTGCTATTAACGGGCAAATACCAGGCCCTACCATAGAATTAACCCAGGGAGATACAGCAGTGATAAGGATTCACAACCTGATGCATGTGATGACTTCTATTCACTGGCATGGCATTTTAATTCCTAATCAGTACGACGGTGTTCCCGGCTTAACCTCATTCCCGATAAAACCGGATAGCACACTAACGGTCGTCTTTCCTGTAAGGCAAAATGGAACCTATTGGTATCATTCGCACACAATGACACAGGAACAAATCGGCCTGACAGGTTCTATTGTGATCCATAAACGGAATGAACCAAAAATGAAAGAACAGGTATTGATGTTAAATGACTGGACCGATATTAAGCCACAGGAAGTTTTGCGGTTGCTAAAAAGAAACACCGATTATTTCTCCATCCAAAAAAAATCGGCACAAAGCTACGGTGAAGCAATTGCTGCCGGCCATTTGGCAGATAAACTAAAACAGGAATGGATCCGTATGCCTGCTATGGACATAAGCGATGTAAAATATAACCGGTTTCTGATAAATGGCACCCCAAAGTTTGAAAATGAAAATTATAAAAGTGGAGACTCCATTAAACTACGTATCGTGAATGCTTCCTCATCTTCTTATTTCTGGATACAATTTGCCGGAGGCAGGATGAAAGTGGTTGCTGCCGACGGGCAGGATGTTCAGCCGGTGGATGTAGACAAATTTTTAATTGCTACTGCTGAAACCTACGATGTGATTATCAGGCTACCGGCAACAGGGAAATATGAATTGAGAGCAACAGCACAGGATATTTCAGGCTATGCTTCTGCTTATTTGGGTAATGGCAGGGAAATAAAAGCGCCTGAAATACCTAAGATAAATTATTTCAGGATCATGAGTTACATGAATAATATGATGCACTCTATGAATATGATAATGGGTGCCAGCAAAGGGCCCGCGACAAATATTGAACTGAAGAACCATATGGACAAGATGGATATGAAGGGGATGAACATGGAACATAAAAAAGATACCTCATCCATGCCGGGTATGGACATGAGCGATATGAACATGGATCATAAAAAAGTTACCTCATCCATGCCGGGTATGGACATGAGCGACATGAACATGGATCATAAAAAAGATACCTCATCCATGCCGGGAATGGACATGAGCGATATGAACATGGATCATAAAAAAGATACCTCATCCATGCCGGGTATGGACATGAGCGACATGAACATGGATCATAAAAAAGATACCTCATCCATGCCGGGTATGGACATGAGCGACATGAACATGGAACATAAAAAAGATACCTCATCCATGCCGGGAATGGACATGAGCGATATGAGCAAAGATGGAATGATGAATATGAAAATGTATGCCTTTGATTTTCCACCGGGTAACGGTAGCGACAAAGTGCTGTCTTATAAAATGCTGAAAGCGGCCAATGATGACTCCACTATTCCCAAACCAACCGGTAAGATTGACAGGATTATTGAGCTCACCGCTACCGGAAATATGCTAAGGTATATTTGGTCTTTCAATAATGTCATCCTAACGGACGCAGATAAAATTTTGATTAAAAAAGGAGAACATGTAAGAGTGATTTTTCACAACAGTACCATGATGGAACATCCCCTTCATTTACACGGTCATTTCTTTCGTTTGCTAAACGGTTCACCCCTTGATGAAGCGCCCCTCAAACATACGTTCAACCTGTTGCCTATGGAAACCGACACAATTGACTTTGCAGCAGACGAAGAAAAAGACTGGTTTTTTCATTGCCACACTTTATATCATATGCTTTCCGGTATGGCCAGGGTATTTCATTACGCCAACACACTTCCGGAAATTCAAAAAGAAAGGCCGGAACTATACATGATGTTTTTAAAAGAACATGGCCAACATACTTTCTTTTGGGGAAGTACTGATATACAATCACAAGGGAATTTTGGCAACGCCACCTTAGCCGGCACTAAATGGGAAATTAACGAAGAGTGGAATTATGATTGGAAGAAAAGATATGAAAGTGAAATGATGTTCAGAAGATTTATCGACAAAAGACAGTTTCTAACGGTGTTTGTAGGCGCAGATAATCGCCGGGAAAATACCGGTGAAATCAATAATGATAAAAAAGGGTTGAGCTATACAAATGTAGCAACAGCCGGTTTCACCTATTTGCTACCCTTATTTATAACGGCCGAAGGCAGAGTAGATCACACCGGCCACTTTCGCTTTCAACTTAGCCGGCAGGATTTGGAACTAACCAGGAGAACCAGGTTTGATTTTTCATGGAATACAGATAAAGAATATACACTGGGATTAAAATATATCATAAAAAGAAACTTTGGAGTTTCCGGAAGCTATGATAGTAATTACGGATGGGGAGCCGGCATTAGTTTGATTTACTAATAAATCATGGTCAGACAATTTTTCTTCTTAACCCCTCTCTTTTGTCAATCGTTGGTATAACAAATGGATCTTACTATCACGTAAACTGTTTTCCTGTTGTAGTTCACTCATATACAGGGTGCTTTTATTAAGATCAATAAAACGCTGATCAATCTTTTTTGACTCAGCCAGCAATTGCCTCAACTGTTGCGCCACAGCGGGAAGTTGCGCTTTGGTAAATGAAGGCCTGTTTACCTGTTTCTCAATTTTTTGATAATTGAGATACAGCATCCGGATGTCGGCCATTAACCGGTAGTGTTCAAATTCTTCTTTATTTTTTGTAGGTTTTAATCTATATAAAATTTTTATGGCTGTTGCCTGGCTATCCGCTAATTGTTTCACGGTCATGGGTAAGGGAGCGCTCACTTCACCCTGCTTAACCTCGTAAGGTGTGGTGGTGAGCGCTTTCCAAAAAGCAGCAGCCTGTTGCTCATCAAATCCGTATTGCTGTTTACTGTATGTCCTGATAAAGACAGGAATATCCAACGGCTTGTCGGTTCGCAAACTTTGGGTATATGCCTTAAGCAGCATATTGAAACCTGTAATCGGGTACACATGCCTGATAGCATATAAGTCTATGATATCATCAGAAGTTTCAAAGACTGGCGAGTATTGCCCGGAAGTTGACCACGAAGTCATGACCATTCCTTTATATCCCAGTTTCCTGCAGACCGGTACAAAATCGCTTATGTTCTTAAAATGTTTTTCCCATTCAGTTAAAAAATAATTATCAGGATGGCTGCGCAGCGCCGGGGCGCCCCAAACCTCATAGCCCGACTGCACCAGCTTTTCATGATCGCCAAAATTGTTCATATCCCAGCCGTAGTTCCAGTCTACAAAAACGGTTTGAGGAGGAAGTTCTTTTATCGCCTCCGGGTATTTTAATGCGATATCCGCCCATAGCACCGGAATTTTACCCAGGCTGATTACGATATTACACAACATTTTTATATGGTCGATGTAGAGTTTTGAAATGCCTTCTACTGCTGCCTTTTTCCGGCATTTTTCACAATGACCTAATAAGTAGGTTTCATCACCGCCAATGTGAAAATACTTTGAAGGATGCACAGCCGCCATTTCAGTAAAAAGATCGGTAAACAATTTCTTATCGCCTTCTTCTTCTGACGGGCAAACCTGCGAATAATCTTTCTGATCTTCTCTCAGGTTTTTATAGCGCTCATTACGCAGGATGTATTCCACGTGCCCGAAACTTTGCTGTAAGGGGATCACATCAATGCCAAGTGTACCGCAATAACTAATGAATGATTTGATCTCTTCTTTAGTATAGGCATACCTGTTAGGTATCAGCGGGTGTTTCTCAAAAGGAAAGGTACCCTCCCATTCCATAACCAGTGTATTGATGCCGTCTTCGCTTAGCGTCTTTGCAAAATTTTTCAGGGCGCTCATCTTCATTACCTGTATCCTTAAGTCCAGGTGAAAACCTTTGATCGCAAAATCTTTTTGTTGTGCGCGTGCCGTTTGAAGAAACAGGAATGAAAGAAGGAAAAGAGGAATAAAAAAAAATCGTCGCATGTTTGATGAGATTGTGATTACTATTTTCTTTACTATCCAGGTTAAGGGTTACCGGCAACAAATCTTCTGCTAATTTATAAATCCACTCACGGTTACCAGTAAACGAAGAAATTCCAAAGATTTTTGTTTCGATAGGCACAAAGTGCAGTAACTTTTAACAACCAAGGTAAGATAGAAAAAGATTAAATAACCACCAAATCAACTCCTCTCTTCAAACTACAGTTTCGATACAATTGCCAATGATTTTTTTACATGAAGGAATACTTATTCGGGACCTTGCGATAACGAAGGCCTCACACCGCCTCTCCTGAATAGTCGGGACAAGTACTCCAAAGGAAGAGGCAGAAAATTTCCCTTCGTGAAGAAACGAACCCCGGCTGCCAGGAAAGAGGAGATATAGCGTAAATGTCCCGGTTTGCATACACATTTCGTGATTTCATCTATTATATCCTGGCAGGAATCAATTACTACTTACTTTTACCTTGCCTTCAATAATTAATTCCTCATCTAATAAAATATCGCTTGCAATGAAAAAAAATTTTCTTCTCACAGTAATTCTTTTAGCGGCAGGGTTTTCTTCCTTTGCCCAAAATAAACCGGCTTTTCATATAGCACATATCTTTCCTATCCACAGTGCCGGAGGATATGATTATCTCACGGTAGATTCCCTTTCCAACAACCTGTATGTTTCTCACGGTTCGCAGGTTAATATTTTAAATAAAAATACCGGCGACTCAATAGGGGTTATTAAAACCGAAAAAGATGTTCATGGCATTGCCCTTGTACCCGCCCTGGGTAAAGGCTACATTTCTAATGGCAGCATGAATAGAGTATTGGTATTTGATCTTGCCACTCATAAAACACTTAAATACGTGCCCACAGGAGAATTTGCCGATGGCATATTCTATGACGATTTTTCAAAAAAAGTTATTACCAGCAACGGCAGGGGTAAAAGTATGACCGTGATTGACCCCGTTACTGATACAGTGGTAGCCACCGTACAACTGACTGGCTGGCCCGAGGCGGCGGTAAGTGACGGAAAGGGTCATATTTACGTGAACAATGCTGAAAAAGCAGAGGTAGATGTAATAGATGCCCACACCTTTACCATCATACACCAATGGCCCAATACGCCAGGTGCCGGCGCTTCAGGGTTGGCTATAGACAGGCAAAATATGCTCTTGTTTGCTACCTGCCGAAACAAAATGATGATCGTGATGGATGCAAGAAATGGTAAAGTTATTGACAGCTTTCCTACAGGACAAGGGGCTGATGGTGCAGCGTTTGACAGCCGGCTAAAAAATGCCTATTCTTCCAATGGGGAGGGTACGCTCACTGTTATTAAGGAACTGGGGGCCGATCGTTTCGTGGCAGGAAATGTGGTAACCAAACCTGGTGCAAGAACCATAACGGTGGATCAAAAAACACATAAGATCTATCTGCCGTCTGCATCTTTTAAACCTGCTGCAAAAGGCTCTTTCCGGCCGCAGGTAATACCCGGAACTTTCAAAGTATTGGTACTGGAAAGGAATTAATTCACCGGCTTCGTATAGCAGCCCGAACCGGCCTTATCGAAGTGATTCGTGAAGACACGAATCACGGTGGAAGGAAATAAACTGAATAAATAAACTCAATATTAATCTTTTTCATCACAAGAAAAAATTTGCTTTATGATAAAAAAAATAGGGTTGGTCTTACTGGTTATTCTCATTGTAATCCAATTTATAAAACCACAAAAAAATATCCATCCCGGTGCACAGCCTGAAGATATTTCTACACTATACCCGGTTCCTGCCAATGTTGATTCGCTACTGGTTATAGCCTGTAAGGATTGCCACAGTAATAACACGCGCTATCCCTGGTATAATAATTTTCAACCGGTAGCGTGGTATTTAGCCAATCATGTTAAGGATGGAAAAAGATCTTTTAATTTAAATGAGTTTGCAACGTATCCTGTGGCAAGGCAGTACGATAAAATAGAAGAAATAAAAAAGCAAATCGATAAAGGAGATATGCCTCTTTCTTCTTACACCATTATTCATAGAGATGCAATTTTTACCGCTGCAGAAAAAAATACAATTATTACATGGAGTGAAAATATTCGTAAAGAGATGGAAGCGAAATATCCAAAAGACAGTTTGATAAGAAAACGGAGACCCCTACCACCTGGTGCCGGTTAATATTCCTCGCCTCCTGGCGGGGACCTCACCCCGTCTCTCTCCAAAGGAAAAGGAGAAGCATCCTCCACGTTTGTTTATACCTCTGCTATAACATATCACTCGTGGTAAATTATTTTTTATAACAACCCCAACTGTCGTGAAACTTTGTTAATAAGGAAAATGACAGCAATTTATTTTTTCATCAGTTCCTGTGGAAATGTTTTTGCATCAGGGTTTACATCTCCTGTTAATGAATTTAAAAAAGCGACAATTTGTTTCTCCTCTGCAGGCGATAGAGTTTTGTTTAACTGAGCCTTTCCCATAATTTTTACAGCGGAATCTAGATTGGCAATACTTCCATCATGAAAATAGGGGAAGGTTCCTGCAGCATTACGCAATCCGGGTACTTTAAACACGTCTTTATCGCTTTTGTTTTTTGTTACTGCTTTTCTGCCTTCATCATTGGATGTACTGTGGGTTAGAGTACGGTAATCAGTTATTACGCCAAACTTCTGCATGGTTCCTCCACCGATACCTACTCCACTATGACAACTTATGCACCCGGATGCAATAAATACTTTAAGACCTTCTTTTTCCTCCGGTGTGATAGCATTCATGTCACCCTGCATAAATTTGTCAAACCTGGATGGCGTAAGCAATGTACGTTCAAAAGCTCCAATGGCTTTTTGTAAATTTTCATAAGTAAGAGGTTTGGGCTCATCCGGGAAAGCTGCTTTAAACATTTCAGGGTATGGCTTAATGGTACTCAATCTATCTATTAAAAACCCTTTATGAGGAATTGCCATTTCAACAGAATTTAGAATAGGCATACCTGCCTGTTCTTCCACATCTTTTGCACGTCCATCCCAAAATTGCATATTGTGTAGTGCAGCATTAAAAACAGTTGGCGAATTACGACTGCCCTGTTTTCCTGCATCCCCTGTGGAGGTAATTTTATTATCTACTCCATAATTTGCCAGGTTATGGCAGGAATTACAACTGTTGTTTCCGGTTCTGGACAAGCGGGTATCATAATACAGTAACTTGCCAAGCTTAACTTTTGACTCAGTAACCACATTGTTTTCGCTATTTGCCACAGCTGGTAATGGTTTAAAAAAATTGCGGGCCAAATTCAATAAAGAGTCATCTGCCTGCTGGGTGGTGTTAATAGCAGTTTTGCTTATTTTTTTATTGCCTGATTCATTACAAGAAAAGACAGCAACTATTATACATAGTCCGAATATTGTCATTTGCTTTTTCATTTCACTAATTATTTAGACTATAAAAGTAAAATTGCGGGATACCCAATAACACTGACCTATTGCATCCGATTGGCTGATTGTGGTTAGTCAAAGTTGAATTTAAGAAACAAAAAAATTATAAATTGATCACGCCAGGTACTTAAATTCTTTGCACGTTTATCAGGCCAGCCTACTCACGGCATAAAAAAGCAATCACTGCCAATATCCTTTGCGAGCCCAGATCTTGCTAAGGTTGGCAGGGTCGGATGTTGCACATTTCCCCCATTACAAACGGTACGGATGAAGGGTAACGGACATCATAGGTTTCTCAGAACTACACCAGTTGTTATTTTCTTCCGCAGTCTTAATAATTCTAAGAGATGAACCACGGGTTGTTAGACGCTGTTAGAAAGTTAAATGTTGGCCAGGCAATATCTCTGGACTGTGCTTTGCTATATAATATTCAAACAATTTAATAATCGTTTTGCGGAAGTTTTACTTACGTGAAACACAAACCCGGTTTATTATGAAAAAACTATTTGTATTTCTTATTATTTCTCTAATTGGCACCGGCGCATTTGCCCAAATGAACGGTATGAACATGAAAGAGAAGAATGGTGTAATGATGAAAGATGGCAAAATGATGGTTATGAAAAATAACAAAACCATGCCTATGAAGTCCAATATGACTATGACCAATGGCACGATGGTTATGCCAAACGGAACCGTAAGAATGAAGAACGGAAAAACAATGATGTTGAAGAATGGCGAATGTGTGTATATGAATGGAAAAATGAGCAACATGCAGATGGGCAATATGAAGATGACAGGAATGAAAAAAGATTCCATGTGAACTCCTTTCCGATAATGCCAGGCAATAGGATTATTTCATAAAAGAGTACTTTCCCCCGATTCGTGCCTTCGGGTAACGGAATTACCGAAGTGATTTGTGAAGACACAAACCACGGCTGTAAAAGAGTACTTTCCCCCGATTCGTGCCTTCGGGTAACGGAATTACCGAAGTGATTTGTGAAGACACAAACCACGGCTGTAAAAGAGTACTTT
>JAGWRO010000032.1 GCA_028876495.1 Bacteroidota bacterium | reverse complement strand
TTTGTGATGAAAGAAAATGCGAAAGAACTTCAGGATGTCGTTGTCAGTTTAAAAAACGGCAACCGCAATGACCAGTTAAAAACCTTTCGCAAAGCCTTTTTAGGAACAGATAAAAATGCAAAACAAACTCAAATCCTCAACGAAGAGATATTAAAAATGCATACCGACCCGGAAGGGAAACTTACGGCTCACAGTAGCGATATGCTCACCATCGTTAATAAGGCTTTAGGCTACCAGGTAAAATATCTCCTGAAAGAATTTTCTTACGACAAAAAAAGCGGCGACCTGCATTATCTCGGTTACCCCTTGTTTGAAGAAATCAAACCCTCTTCCAAATCGCAG
Source organism: Bacteroidota bacterium (assembly GCA_028876495.1). Classification (GTDB taxonomy): domain Bacteria; phylum Bacteroidota; class Bacteroidia; order Chitinophagales; family Chitinophagaceae; genus Ginsengibacter. The sequence continues at coordinate 3,178 of JAGWRO010000032.1, read as the reverse complement.
CTAAAAGACTGGCAGGAAAACAGGGAGAAAATTTACCAAACATCGCTGTTGCGGTTTTATCGCACCCTTGGCAAAAGAGAATTGATTCAAAAAGGGTATATCGTAGGAGATTTGATGGCACCTGAAGAAAATAAACTGGCAATAGGTGGAGGGGTAACCAAAAAAATAAATGTACCATCGAACGGTTTTTTAATAACCCTCGGCAACCAGCAATATGTAGATACCCTTTTATGGCCTGAAATTCCTTATTACCGTTTAATAACTGCCTTGCCCGGCCACAAATACCGGCTTAATTTTTCAGGGATGTTAAGTGTGGATGCTACAAGTGCGGTGGATGGCATCAAATCAACCGATTATTATAAACCGGGAGCTAAAACCAGTATTATTACTTTAAAACAACCGGTGGAGATCAATGAAAACGGGTTGCCTGATGATCCTTCCAAAGTGATTATTTATGGCTTCTGGATTGATTCCCGCATCGCCGACCTGCTGCCGTTTGATTACCACCCGCCGGATGAAAAGTAGTTTTTTACGCCACAAAGACTCAAAGGAAATAAACGGGAAAAGGTTACACAGTACGTTTATCGATATCTTTTCGAGGAAACGAACAAATAACGCTAATTTTTATTGCCGCCCTTTTTCCGCGCCTTTGCATGAAATGCTTCTCCGCGTCTTTGCGTCTGCCCTTTCTTCGCGTCTTTGCGTGAAATGCTTCTTCGCGTCTTTGCGTGAAATGCTTCTCCGCGTCTTTGCGTGAAATGCTTCTTCGCGTCTTTGCGTCTGCCTTTCTTCGCGTCTTTGCGTGAAATGCTTCCTGCTTCCTTTTTTTGCGTGCTAAAACTTAACTTTGCGCCCTATGATTACCATTCTTGCCATTGAATCCTCATGCGATGAAACCGCCGCTTCGGTTTGCAGAGATAAAGTCATCCTGAGTAATGTAATTTCAAGCCAGAAGATCCACGAAAAATATGGCGGCGTTGTACCGGAACTGGCTTCCCGGGCACACCTGCAGGCTATAGTTCCGGTGGTAACTGAAGCGCTGGAGATAGCCGGTGTTGAACTGAAAGACATTGATGCCTTTGCTTTTACGCAATCCCCCGGTCTTATCGGCGCTTTGCTGGTTGGGGCAGAATTTGCAAAATCATTGGCACTGGCATTCGACAAGCCATTGATTGCAGTTCATCACATGCAGGCACACGTATTGGCCAACCTGATCCGGCCCATAAACACTGAAAACAAAATCCCTTCCTTTCCTTTTTTATGCCTAACAGTAAGTGGCGGTCACACCCAGATAGTAGTATGTGAATCGCCACTGCAACAAAGAATAATCGGGCAAACACTTGACGATGCCGCCGGAGAAGCTTTCGATAAATCGGCAAAAATATTAGGCCTTCCTTATCCCGGCGGACCCTTGATTGATAAGTACGCCAAAACCGGGAACCCCGATAAATACCTATTTCCGGAACCAAAGATTGATGAACTGGATTTTAGCTTCAGTGGTTTAAAAACAGCATTTCTTTATTTTATACGTGACAACCAAATAAAAAACGAAAATTTTGTAGAAGAAAATCTGCCGGACATTTGTGCATCTATCCAGGCACGGATTGTTTCCATTTTATTGAATAAATTAAAAAAAGCAGCAGCACAAACCGGTATCAAAGACGTTTGTATTGCAGGTGGTGTAAGCGCCAACAGTGGTCTCCGAAACGAATTCGAAAAACTGGGAAAGGAAGAAGGCTGGAATACCTTCATTCCAAAATTTGAATATTGTACTGATAATGCAGCAATGATCGCGATAACGGCTTTCTTCAAATACCAGGATTCGCAATTTGAAGATTTTTCAGTGGTACCAAGCGCAAGAACTAATTAGCTGATTTGCCAATGTGTCAATGAGCTACATTCACCATTAACCATTAACCATTAACAATTAACAATTAACCATTCCCCTTGCCCAACCACTACTTTCAATTCAAACAATTTAAAATCAACCAGGAAAAAAGCAGCATGAAAGTCTGCACCGATTCCTGTTTATTCGGAGCATGGATAGCAGATAAAATTGAAAAGAAAGTCCTTCACCCGGAAAACATATTGGATATCGGTTCGGGTACAGGCCTGTTAAGTTTGATGCTGGCGCAAAAATCAAATGCACCAATTGATGCGGTAGAGATCAATGAAAATTCATTTCTGCAAACAAAAGAAAATTTCAATGAAAGTAAGTGGAACAAGCATTTACAAGCCTGTCATGCGGATATAAAAAACTGGTCTTCCCCGATAAAATATGATCTCATCATTTCCAATCCTCCTTTTTTTGAAAATGACCTGAAATCGGAAAATCCACATAAAAATCTCGCAAAACATAATGAGGGATTAAACTTTGCCGAACTTCTTCAGGCAATTTCAAATCATCTTGCAGAAGTGGGCTATTTCGCTTTGCTCCTACCCTTTCACCGCGTTGAAATCTTTAAAAAGATGGCGACTGAGAATCATTTTTATGTAAAAGAAGAATGCCTGGTAAAACAAACTCCCGCACCTTCTTTTTTTCGCGGCTTATTGTTATTCAGCACCCAAAAAGAAAATTCAATATCAAAAGAATTGATCATAAAAGAGAAAGAAGGCAATTACACCAAAGACTTTGATGAACTTTTAAAAGATTATTACCTATAACCCGGCGTATTCTTTCATGTACGCATAATCTTCTCTCAGTTGTCCATTAGCTACAATTGTTGCCTCCTCAATTATTTTTGAAGTCCCTTTTAGCAGGTCATCCAAAATGTATTTGGTGAGTTGTTCGCCGAAATACCTTGAGGCATCCCGTGGCAATTCATTGGGCAAATTGCCGACGGCCATCACATCAACAGATCCTTCCAAATAAGGCGCAGTGCGTTCGCCGGTCATTTTATTCACACCATACACCGGGTCTTCCATGGTATTATCACCCAGGTTGCAGGGAACAGATCCGTTCTTGTCATCCGAAATATCGGCGATGGTTTTTATCCTGAAATTATCCTTCTTCATATCTTCCATTTCAAATAACCTCGGAACTTTTTCATACCAATAAATCCCGTTCAATAAAATATCCGTTTCAGAAATATAATCCCTGAAAAGGCATTGGTAATTTTCCGGGTGTTCATGAAATTCTTTTCGTGTATACTTACCTGTTAGCTTGTTGGTATAAAGA
>JAGWRO010000031.1 GCA_028876495.1 Bacteroidota bacterium | reverse complement strand
TGATTTTATTTTCAGTCCAACCTAACGGCTTTTGCCGCGCGCAAGCCCGGAAAAACGCGCGGAGCGATCGGGTTTTCCTTGATTTTTTGTTTCTTTTGCATCAAGGCAAAAGAAAAGGCAAAAGGCAAAAGGCAAAAGAAAAGACAGCAAGTAACCCAACAAATTCCCCTATTTCTTACTTTGATAACTTTATAAAATGGCTGACGTACACACCAAAGAAATAAGAAGCTGAAAGCCGCTTAAATAAACGCTGATTAAAATCATAACTACCACTGACGTTAGGTACTGCAAAAGATTTCTTTTCCCTTCTATTTTTGTTAATGAACATGCTTTGTAAACCGGTTACAAAAACTGGTTATTGAAAGCAATAAAAATTATCGTCATGAAAAAGATTATAGGCTCTTTGCTGCTATTATCAGTTATGGCAACTGCATTCAGCCAGCAACCAACCACCCCGGTAAAAGATAAACAGTATTACCTGGATAAAAGCCAGAGTAAAAAAACAACAGCCTGGATCTTATTGGGGGCCGGTACTGCAGCCGCAATAGGTGGCGCCATCGGTTTTAGTGATAATTTCGATCTTTCCGGTTCTTCTACCGCAGATGCTTACGGTTTCCTTTTTGTGGGCGGGGTAGTTGCTGATCTTGCCAGCATTCCTTTTTTTATAAGTGCCGCTCATTATAAAAAATTAGCTGCTGACATAACTATTGGCAATCAAAATATCTATTTGCTAAAGCAAAACTCTATTGCCATTAGCAAAATACCGGCATTAATCATAAAAATACATTTCCGGTAAAATCAGGGTTCTTCTTACTGCAGGTATTTTTATAAGTAAACAGTAAGGCAACAAATAATAATGATTTTCATTTTGCCTGAAAGGAAACTAAAAAGCATTTTTCCTTTGAAACATAGCTTACCTGTACTCCAAAGAAATAAGAAGCTATCCCGATTTATTTCATGATGAGCATGATTAAAGGCAAGAACAGCAAGCCTGAAATGCTGGTGCGCAAATTTCTTTTACAAAAATGGATACCGCTACAAGCTCCACGATTAAAGCCTCCCCGGCAAACCGGGATATTGCGCTGAACAGTAAAGCAACAAATAAATAGAATTTTTATTTGGTTTTTAATTAATAAATGACGCTTACTGCTTTACTAACTTTGTACTATGGCAGACGTGCACACCAAAGAAATAAAAAGCTAAAACATGAATCAACAACTATCCCAGCCACTTGAGATATTTTTAATGAACGACCAACCATTTACTTGCCCTTACTGTGGTTCAAGGTGTGAAGAGATAGCAAGCTTCTATCATACAAATGCGAAGTCGCTTATTGAAAAATGTTTGAACAAAGACTGCGGCTTTACCTGTTACGAAGAAGAAGATGAATATTTTCTTAAATTGTGGAAGCAATAAAAAAGCTTATGAGTGAAGCCCGCAAACTTTGGACAAGAGATGAATTGATTCTTGCATTAAACCTTTATTTAAAACTTCCCTTTGGAAAGTTACATTCTGGCACACCCGAAATAATTCATTTGGCCCACATTCTCGGAAGAACTGCTGGTTCTATTGCTATGCGCTTAAATAACTTTGCAAGTGTTGATCCTTATCATCAGCAAAGAGGTATTGGCGGCTTGCCCGGCGGTAGAAAACAGGTGGAACCTATTTGGAAAGAATTTATCAACAATAAAGATGCTTTGCTTTTTGAAAGTGAAAGAATACTTGCGGAAAAAGAACATACTTCCATAGAAAATAAATTTGCTGATGCGCTACAAGGCACCCAACACTTAAAAGGTGAATACAAATTAAGAGAAGTAAAGACAAGGGTAAACCAAAACATTTTCCGGCAAATAGTAATTGCCAACTACAATGGAAAGTGCGCCATTACCGGAATTGATATTCCCGATTTATTATTAGCCAGCCACATTATCCCGTGGAGTAAAAGTGAAGAAGAAAGATTAAATCCTGAAAATGGAATTTGCCTTTCTGCTTTATACGACCGCGCTTATGATAAAGGGTATATTGGCATCAATGTAAAGTTTGAAATTCTTTTATCCCGCGAATTAAAGAAGAAACACAAAGAAGCCTATCATGCAAAATATTTTTCTCCGTTGGTTGGCACAAAAATTATTATGCCGAAGAAATATTATCCAAAGAAGGAGTTTTTGCAGTTTCATATGGATGAGGTTTTTAAAGGATAAATTTTAAAAATGGTAGATATACAAAGCAAAGAAATAAGAAGCTTCAACATCAACATGATTAAAGGCAAGAACACTGAAATGCTAGTACGACGATTTTTACATGCTACTGTATACTAACCAAGCTACATGACAGATATCTCTCAGGCTAACCGAATATTAAGTCTCCATTTACCAAATCATAGGTTCATAATAAAAGTTCCCTATGTTTTTCTAAGTATGGATAATTATTAATAGATAATTTTTTTATTACTTCTTTTCCTGAAATGCCGATTTCTTTATAATTTGATTTCAATAAAGGATCAGAGAGAATAATTTTACCTGTATTTTCAAAGCTGATTAAATGTTTATCAAATAATGCATCATAAGTTGGAGATAATAAAATCCCATTGTTTACATCTAAGCGTTCATCATTTGATGATCCTTTCCATGGTACAATGTGAGATGCAATAAGTATTTCGTTTTTTGCATAATTCGTCACTGCACATTTGAAATCCCAACGAAATAAAATACTTTTTCTATAAGCTCCTTGACCAACTCGCGAAGTAACTAACCCTTTTCTTTCTGTTTCATTTGGAATATCATTTTTATACGCTTCTTCAGGATCAGCAACTAATTGAAATGAAAGTTGTTCAATAGGATAGTTTAAATGTTTACCTATTCTTTTAAAAAAAAATTTTATTGCAGTTCTTTCTTTTCCCTCTCTATCCTGCCCTTGAAAGTAGTCAATAGATAATAGTTGCAATTCTGCTTCATATCGCACTATTCCTTTTGCGACATAAAAAAACAAGAAGACTCTTTTTCCATTCTTAATATGATCTTTTAATGCCAAGTTGCCTCTTATAAAAGTCATATCGTTGACCTGGCCTTCCCCTGTATAAGAGAAAACATTTTCATTTTCCCATTGATCTTTATAACCATGTTGATGTCCTGCATCTCCAGAAAAAATAAATATGTATGGGTAAGAAGCACACGGAGCAATTCCACTTTGGCGGGAACCTCCATATTGGTCTTGAATAGAAGTACGTTTATATATTTTACCTACTATGAAGGGGGATTGCAACAATTCAGTTCAATGTTAATTCAATAAAATTATCAATAATCCTTCACTTTAGCGAAACTTTGTGAAAAAGATTCTGCGAGATAGCTATGCTTGTGTTTCAATTTAATTTCATTTTCGTTTATCCTTTTCCGTTACTCAATAATAAAAATAAAAATCCTCATTATTTCTTCGTTTACTATTCCAATCCTTTCATCACAAATCCCGTTTTTCTTTTTTATTTCCCCCTACCTTTGCCTTCTAAAATTCATCCACACCCGTTCCATGAAAAAAATAATCACCTTCGCCCTCGCCTGTTTTATTTCAGCAACCGCTTTTTGCCAAAGTACCATTGCTATAGATTCAGCCAGCGCGCATGTTGGCGAAGCTGTTACCGTATGCAGTAAAGTATATGGGGTAAAATCTTTGGAGACAATCACTTTCATCAACCTGGGCGCGGCTTATCCCAATTCACCTTTAACCGTTGTAATACGTGCAGAAGACAGGAGCCATTTTCCCCAGCCGGCAGAAACGATGTACGCTGATAAGAATGTTTGTGTAACCGGAACCATAAAGGAGTACAAAGGCAGGTACGAAATAGACGTAACCCAACCCGCGGAGATAGCCATTCAACCATGATGGCAATAAAAAACAGGAGCTGTGCCCCTGTTATATGCTTTCATTTACCGGGTATATTTTTACGAAGCCAACAAGCCATCCCATCCCTCTGCACATTGGCTAAGCGCAGAGAGTATAAGGATTATGGTTTGCAAACCATCTTTAAGCAACTTTTGTAAATGGTACTCATTAATATAAACTTTATTTCCCTGCTTTGAAGCTACTACCTTACCCCTATTTCGCCAGCGCTTTAATGTGCTGGGGCTTATGTCGAGTTTCTTCCATGCCTGTTTGTTGGTGTACCAAATATTGGAGAGAGGTTCTTCAGGGGGCACGATCTTAGCTTTCAACATTTTTAATTTCTTAATCAGTCGTTTGTTTTTTTTACGTGAGGCCATATGATTGATTTTAATGGATTACAATGTGAGAGGGGATTTTTCAATAAAAAGATTACAGGAAATACTGTTTTGTTTTTTGGAAGTCTGCCCGTATCGGGTTGCAATCAGTTTCGGAATCATTTTATAAATGTAAAAAAATATTTATAATATAAAAAAATATATTTTTAAGCGGTTCCAGTTGATGCACCTTTTTGATAACGGGGTACTTTTCAAATTGTAGCCGGTTGGTGGAGACACCCAACCGGGGTAGCCTTCCGTGGGCGGTGCCTCCACCGCCCACAAGCAGTGCGGCAATACGACAAATTGGAACGCACCTTTTGGAAATATATTTTTAAGCGGTTCCGGTTGATACACCTTTTTGATAACGGGGTACTTTATAAATTGTAGCCGGTTGGTGGAGACACCAACCGGGGAAGCCTGCCGTGGGCGGTGTCTCCACCGCCCACAAGCAGTGCGGCAATACGACAAATTGGAACGCACCTTTTGGAAATATATTTTTAAGCGGTTCAGTTGATGCACCTTTTTGATAAC